>NZ_JBAQZB010000116.1:0-82776 GCF_049790535.1 Legionella sp. | reverse complement strand
GAATTGCTCCGGCAAAACGTATTGTCGGTAAAGAGGGGTCAATGCCATTAGCTGCGTTTAAACACGTTATTGATGTCAATCTTATTGGTACTTTTAATGTGATGCGCGTGGTGGCAAATTCAATGTTGACCTTAGAGTTAGAAGATAACTCTCAGGAGCGTGGTGTTATTATTAATACAGCCTCAATCGCTGCATTTGAGGGACAAATAGGTCAGGTTGCATACAGTGCTTCTAAAGGAGGTATTGTTGCAATGACTTTACCAGCAGCACGTGAATTGGCACAGTTTGCAATTCGGGTGAATAGTATAGCGCCCGGATTAATTGCTACACCTTTATTACTCAATATGCCGGAAGAGGTACAGAATAATCTGATCTCAACAATGACATTTCCTAAGCGTTTTGGTACGCCAGAAGAGTTTGCTGCTTTGGTGGGTCATATTATTGAAAATGGCATGATGAATGGAGAAGTCATCAGATTGGATGGCGCTTTGCGTATGCGATGAAATAGAGTGTACTTTAATAGACTAAAATTTAGATAATTCTACAGGCCACAAATGATAAAAATGATGCACAGGTCCGTGCCCTTTGCCAACATTGTTATCCTTAGCTGCTTTTATAGCATTAAATAAATACCTTTTAGCAATCTCGCAAGCTTTTTCCATTTCTATTTTTTGTGCAAGACAGGCGGTAATTGCTGCTGAAAGGGTACATCCTGTTCCATGCGTATTTTTTGAATTAATTCTTGGACTTTCAAACCAATGAAGTTCGCCATTTTTTCCCATAAATAAATCATTGGATGTTCGGGACTTTAGATGGCCACCTTTGAGTAAAATATAATGCGGGCCTAGATCCAGTAACTTCTGACCAACAATTAACATTTCTTCTTCAGAGTGTGCATTCATTCCTGTAAAAGTATAAGCTTCAGGAAGATTAGGGGTTATAAGGGTTGCAAGCGGAATTAGTTCAGAAATTAAAGTATCGACTGCATCAGGCAATAACAAAGGATCGCCACTTTTAGCTACAGTTACAGGATCAAGTACAATAGGAATATGTGCAGCCATACGTTTAAGAAATGCAGCAACTAATCTAATAATATCGCTATTAAATAACATACCAATTTTAATGCTATCTGGTCTGATGTCTTCAAAAATTGCGTAAAGTTGCTCTTCAATGGCTTGCAGTGGGATATCGTAGCAGTTTCTTACACCGCATGTATTTTGAATCGGAAGTGCTGTAAGTACAGTCATTCCGTAACAACCAAAAGCAGAAAAAGTCTTTAGATCAGCTTGGATACCAGCTCCACCCGAACCATCAAATCCTGCTATAGATAAGGCTTTATACTGCATGTTTAGACTCAGCAGCATTATGTGAAAAGAAATCCCAATCAGGATGAAATAAATTGTCAATGAATGTCTGTCTAAATGCAGCAGGGGCATTACTTTGTTGCTCTGCTAGTTGCCCGCATAAGCCAAAATAAGCGATCGCGTGGACCGTAGCCTGAAAATAGTCAAGGTTGCAAGCAACAAAAGTGCTAATGACAGCAGTTAGTGTGCAGCCCATACCAGTGATAAGGGGCATTAAGTGAGAGCCAAACGGAAGTATTTGATCCTGATTACCATCGGTTACAAAATCTTCCGGGCCACTAATAACAATAATTTTGTTATAGTTCTTCGCTAGTATCTGCGCGCTGTTTATTGCTTTGGTCACAGGCTCTGCAGTTTCAACACCTTTTGTCGTACCCATTGCCCCTGTTAATGAAATAATTTCACTGGCATTGCCTCTGATGACATTGGCCAGAGGAAGTAATTCTATGGCTGCAGAGGTTCTAAGCCTACTAGCTCCTGCACCTACAGGATCAAGAATTACTGGTTTGTTTAATAAATTAGCATACTTAGCAGCGAGACGTGCTCGCTCCATAAATACATCGTTTAATGTGCCAATGTTAATATAAACAGCGTGACTTAGAGTCACCAATTCTTCAACTTCTTCTATGGATTCAGACATTAATGGCGCAGCGCCTAAAGATAATAGGCTATTAGCCATAAGATCCATAGTGACATAATTGGTTAAACAAAGTACTAAAGGTTTGCTTTGTTTCACTTGCGTAAGTGTGGATTTAATTTGCTCTATCATTTCTTTGTTCCTGATTAATATCAACTGCGCAGAAAAAAATCAATAGATTTAAGAGGACAAAGTATATCCTATGACCTACCAGGCTGCAATTTTTTCTGGAGGATTTTGTAGTGAGCATTCTTCTGAGATTGAGCCATCGCCACACACGATTAAGCCTGAAGGTGCACTAAGAGAAGGAGGGGGCATAACACCGCCGCGCCATAAACAACAACCTCTAAGTAATTGTAAGTCCATTATGGCATGCGGAGTACAATAACAGGTGGAGTAAAAGCCATTATTACAAACAAGTCGTCCGGCTGATGAATCACAGTAACTAACCCCGCCCATTTTTTTACAACAATCACTTTCGAATTTTTTTCCAGCACATGTAGAAGAGATTAGCACACTTAACAGTCCTATGAGAAAAAGGGGTTTACATGATAGCATCTTAATTTCTCTGGTGATTTATTGGTTTTAGAATAACATAGAGTTTTACGCAAGTGTAGCCTGCTTCCAAAGAACTTTTTTCTTATTTTTTCGTCTACAACATAAAATAAGAAGGATAAAACTGTAGCAAATAACTTGTTGCGAACCCTGCTAATAATCCAAATAAGTGAGACTCCCATGAGACTCCCTTTTGTTGGGGGAAAATCCCAAAAAATATACCAGCAAAATAGTAGATACTAATCAACCCCAAGATAAATGTAGTTACATTGCCATTTTGATAAATATTACTAACTAAAAATCCCCAATACCCTGTAATAACCCCACTTGCCCCTATATGTATAGCGGGTTTAGCAAAACACCATATAGCAATACCACTAAGGAGTGTAATTAGTACAGTCACTACTAAATAATAGTAAATACCATTGATTAAGATAAAATTACTCAATACTACTAAAGGTATGGTGTTGAAAAATAGATGATTAAAGTTGAGGTGCAGGAGGGGAGCAAAAATAATCCCAGGAAGCCCACGAAGATGTCTCGGGATAATTCCCAGTATGTATAATAATTTTTTATCAAATCGAGTAACAAAAAAAATAAGCCAGGGAATGATTATAATGACTGCCAAAATAGAAAGGTTATCTTGGGTTTGCGTAATAATTAAATTAAGGCTGTTGGCTAGAGCGTCAAGCATGGCTTTGTTAAATCCTAAGATTGAGTTTCTGTTATGTCACAAGTAAGCTTACCTTGTGCTAAAAGTACTTCAATTATATCTCCAATATGTACTTGTTCACTAGAAAAAAGTACTTTGTCTTTGTGCGTTGCAATAGCATAACCTCTATCCAGTGTAGCCAATGGACTGACTGCATGTAAAGTGGCGAACTGGGTGTGTAATTGGTATTTAAGTTGATTTATTTTGTTGTGCATGTACTGGATTAATTGTGTTGTCATTTGTTGCAACAGAATTTGCGTCTGTTTGATTTGCATTTTGGGATTCAGGGCATTTAATTGATGAGAGTAAAGATGTACCTGATGCCTCTTGTGTTTTATAGTCTGCACGATGCACGAGTTCAGTTGGCGTTCTAGATAATCAGTAGTTTGCCAATAGCTTGCAATGGTCTTTTGCGGCGAAGATATTTTATCAATTAAGTGCTGTAGTTTGGTTTGCTTTTTTTGCAGGAAGCGGTGTATTGCTTCCTGCAAGCGAAAGATTGAATTGTTGAGTAATTTCATTAATTCAAGGCAATCAGGTGTAACTGCTGTTGCCGCTGCAGTTGGAGTTTCTGCTCGATAATCAGCGACGAAATCAGCAATGGTAAAATCAGTTTCATGACCAACACCAGATACTATGGGTATTAAACTACTGGCAATCTGTCGCGCTAATTGTTCATCATTAAAAGACCATAAATCCTCAATACTGCCACCACCACGGGCGAGAATCAATACATCACAACGAGCATCAAAATTAGCATGCTGCAGTGCTGCAATCAGTTGTTGAGCCGCACTAGCACCTTGAACTTCACTAGGATAAATCAAGACACGTGCTAAGGGAAAACGCCGCGCTAAGGTAGATAAAATATCACGAATGGCAGCTCCTGTAGTGGAACTAATTATACCTATTGTCTTAGGCATAGTAGGCAATGCTTTTTTATTCGCTGGATGAAAAAGATCTTCTGCAGCCAGTTTATTTTTTAACTCTTCAAACCGTTGATAGAGTGCCCCCAGACCGGCTTCGGTAATTTTTTCAACGATTAATTGGTAATCCCCCCGTGCTTCATAAAGACTTAATTTACCGCTGACAATAAGATGTTGGCCATCAGCAATCTGAGATGCAAGAGTACTTAAGTGGCGATTTTTAAAAAATACGCAACGTACCTGAGCCCCACTGTCTTTTAATGTGAAATAAAAATGTCCTGAGGATGGTTTACTTAAATTGGAAATTTCTCCTTCTACATGAACAAGACCCAGTTCATTTTCAAGATAACTTTTAACTTGGCGATTGAGCTGACTTACGGTGAGAATTGAACTTGGTGTTTCCATAAACAATTGTTCACAACAAATGAAAGAGAAATACATCTTAGCAAATTATTATGAGCTCAGTTAACATTAATTTTTTAATTCAAGAGAGTCGTTATTACCATCCCTCGGGGAGGCTCAGTTTCAGACTTAAGAATAGGCACTCACTTCTTTAATGATGTGATTAAAATTGCACATCTTTACGGGATGTGTGTTGGCAAACACTATAAGAATACGCTATCATCTCTCTTTATAAAAAATTTAAATAATAGTAAAATGAACTGCTTACATAATCGACAAATTGGTTTCTTTTCATTTTTATTACCCTCTCTTCTTGCAATGGGTATGGCAGGATGTATTGACTTATCGAGCACTAGGTATTATAGCAAAACAGATATTCATGCCCTCAGAAAAGAAAATTCCCAAGTTAAACACAAAGCTTATCATGGTGAAGTGCATACCATGTTGGGGGGGTTGGGAGTTTTTAGTACAGGTATGAAAGAATTAAGTAATTCAGTAGTCGTTAAGTATGATATTCCAGCTCCCAGTGATATGTGGTACAACGCGGGTGCTGTGTCTAAATCTATAATGGCCTACTATTATAAGCACAAAAATCATAGGCCAATTATTTTAGTAGGTCATTCATTAGGTGCTAATGAACAAATCAAAGTGGCGCGTAACTTGAATAAAGTCGCTATTCCAGTTGATTTATTAGTTACTGTTGATGCGGTATCCCAAACCATTGTGCCGCCTAACGTGAAGCATGCTATGAATTTTTATAAGCCAGGTTATGTACCTATGTTCAGTGGTTTAAAACTTAAAGCGGTTGATCCAGATAAAACCTTTATTGAAAATATTAATGTAACTGAATTAAAAGGTGTTAAGGTTAATCACTTCACAATTGATAAAGATCCTGTCGTTCAAGCGATGATAATGAAAGAAGTTAAAAAGGTAACCACTCATGCAAATAGAACAAAAGCATAAGGAAAATCATTATCCTCGTGTCTGTGTTATCGGAGCAGGCCCAAGTGGTCTTGCTGCAATTAAAAATTTGCAAGAACAAGGTGTTTCTGCAATTACCGCATTTGAAAAAAATAATCAAATCGGAGGAAACTGGGTTTATGATGAACAGAATAATCATTCCAGTGTTTATGAAACAACTCATATTATTAGTTCAAAACGCTGGTCTCAGTTTGAAGATTTTCCTATGCCAGCGAGTTATCCTGATTATCCTTCCCACAAACTAGTTTTAGAGTATTTTAACAGCTATGCAAAGCATTTTGATTTAACCAGATACATTCGTTTTAATACAACAGTCTTAAAAGTAACGAGGAATAGCTCACAACAATGGCAGGTTGTATATGAAGATGCTCAAGGCACACATGAGCAATGTTACGATTATGTATTAATCGCTAATGGGCATCATTGGGATCCTTTCATGCCTGAATATCCTGGTCAATTTAATGGTGAAATTCTGCATTCACATCAATACAAAAAAGCTTCTGTTTTCAAAAATAAACGAGTTTTGGTTGTTGGTGGTGGTAATTCCGCCTGTGATGTTGCTGTTGAAATAGCTCGTATTTCTACACAAACTTCTATTAGTATGCGGCGTGGCTATAATATTTTTCCTAAATTTGTGTTTGGCAAGCCTACTGATGAGGCAGTTGCTAAAACTCGGTGGATGCCGTCGTGGCTACGCCAGAGACTCTTTACTCTGGTTATTAGAATGTTGCAGGGACGATATGCCAAGTACCGTTTAATGAAGCCAGATTGTGGGCCTTTAGAAATACACCCAACAATTAATTCTGAATTGCTTTATTCTATTCGTCATGGAAAAGTTCATCCATATGTTGGAATAACTCATTTTGAAGGCAATAAGGTCCATTTTGCTAACGGTGAACACCATGAATTTGATACGGTCATTTTTGCTACGGGTTATAAAATTAGTTTCCCTTTTATTGATAAGGAGTTAATTGATTTTACCGGTTCTACACAGGTACCTTTATACCGCAAAATGATGCATGCAGATTTAGAAACTCTTTATTTTATTGGTTTATGTCAGCCTCAAGGGTGTATTTGGCCATTAGCTGACTATCAATCAAAAATTGTAGCTCGTATTATTATGGATACTCTAAAGCGCCCCGATCAACTTCATAAAAAAATTGCTCAGGAAATGAGTAAGCCTCATTACCACTTCAAAGCACATATGCGCCATGCTTTAGAAGTTGATTACCATATGTTCCGTCGTGAACTGTTGGAGATGTTAGGGTAACCTTTCACTCTGAACATCTTCGGTCGATTTGGAACGGAAATCGACCGAAAGATGACCTTCCTTCAAGAGTCTCAAATTACACTGGAGGAAATAGATCCTGGAATTTAATTCGTGTTTTAAGTTGCAATGCTTTGTGTCTTTTTTTCGAAAAGTCTAGCATCGTATAGATTGCGATAGGAACCAGAAAACTCACCAGGCCAATATAGAATGCCAACTTGTAGGTAGGATCTTTATTTAATACTAAGAAAAACAAGGCAAAACACATGAGCACTATTGCCAATATTCCTGTATAAGGCGAGTAGGGTGTTACATAGCGCAGATTCGCTGTAGTATAGCCAGCCTGGTATAATCTGTTTCTAAATCTAATTTGTGAGATACATAAAGAAATCCAAGCGAGAGTACCTGTAAAACCAGAGACTAAAAGTAACGCAATATAGAGCTGTGTTTGACCAAAAAAATACCCTACACCTAAAAGAATCCATATCATAATCAAGGTGGCAATTACCGCATTTTGAGGAATTGAATTTTGATTAAATCGAGCAAAGGTATGAGGTGCCATACCATCGCGGGCAAGAGCATTAAGCGCGCGTACGGTGCCATAAAATCCAGAGTTAGCACAGGATAAGGTAGCACTCAGGGTAACAAAGCTGGTTACTGCTCCTGCCCACTTTAAACCATATAAATTGAGCGCATCAGCAAATACAGAGTTGGATAAACCTGCCTTTTGCCACGGGAAAATCAAAACCAGAAAAAATACTGGAATGATATAAATAAAAAGAATTCTAAAGGTCACATTGCGGATGGCATGTGGAATCATGCGCGCGGGATTTTCCGATTCTCCAGCAGCAAGACCAATGATTTCAGAGCCCTGATAGTTGACCAATAAGAGAACCATAGCTGTTAATAAGGACATGAATCCATTAGGAAGAAGGCCACCATCACCTAAAATATAGGTACTACCGATAATTCCAGAGGGTTCGCTACCATTAATCACGCCAAAGAAAATTAAAATGGCCAAAACAACAAATCCAAACAATGCCAGAATTTTAATTAGTGCTAGCCAGAACTCGATTTCACCAAAGGTATCTACCTTAGCGAGATTAATGTAGGTAATTAATAAACCAAAACAAATGGCGCAAAGATAGCCGTTGATCCCTGTAAACATTTCCATGATAATACCTCCCGCAACACATTCGGCAGGAATATAGGCTACCCAACTGATCCAGTAGGACCAACCAACGCCACAAGCAATTGATGGAGAGATAAAATCAGCTGTGTAGGTTACAAAAGAGCCTGAAATGGGTATTGCAACAGCGAGTTCACCCATACACAACATCGTTAAAAAAATAATTAAACCACCGAGCATATAGGCTATAAATACCGCCGGTCCTACGAGATTAATTACCTCGCCAGTGCCTAAAAAATAACCGGAGCCGATAATTCCACCAAGAGCTATTAGTTGAACATGGCGGTCTTTCAATCGACGACTGTAACCACTATCTTTTAAGGGTTTCGTTTCTTTTGACTTACTCTTATTCACAAGCTGTTTATTTCTCACATTGTTGATTAGGATGATGAAAAACAATGTTCATCTCTAAAATACTAAGTTCATTTTTTAGCAAAGCAAAAAATGGCCCGATGTCAATTATTTGTTCATTTTTGTCTATTTTTGATAAAAAATCAAGAGAATTATACACGCTTTTAATAACCTATCAATTATCAAATAATTTGATAGTATTCGCAAATTATTTAATAAGCTTAATTTAACTCGACGTTATCTTTTTAAGCGGTTAAAGAGAACTGATAAATCAAGGTGTTAATTGTTTCATCAGTGTATTTATCCAAATCAGGATGATTTTAGACTTTGAAAAATAATTTTTTGCTTAGATTGAGCGACGGCAACTTACTTTTTGACAGATACCTGCAACGTTAGCGCATAACTCTGTTTTTAGTTCCTCAGCAGCTAGAAAGATCAATAGAGTTAACATCTTCCTACATTTAAAAGAAAATTAATGGACTCATTCTAAATTATCAACTGTACTTCGAAGACTTTCACCTTTAGTCCTTCTTCAATTTAGTAAGAGTCCATTGGACTAATTATCTGTAACAACGTAATTGGCCCCAAGCATTTCTCCAACAGCCTCGGTGATATGGAGCTGGAGTAGCTCGTGGTCCTGGGTGATTTAGCACGCATCGACCATGCATATTTCTATGAAAGCCATAACCGCAACCTTGGGCTGCATTGGCAACAGGTATATAACTGGCCATGAAACCTAAAATGCTTATTATAAGCATAGTGCGTAATGATTTTGCAAAACATAATGTCATTGTATTCATTACATTCTCCTTGGTTACTTTTTTCCTACCATTTAATTATAGTGATTTATTTTTTAATTGCTTTTAATTTGCACAAATAATTATTTATTAATTGATTACTTTTTATTCTATGCTGGATTTACGGAAGGTTTTGACTATCTTTTTGCTTTTATTATCAATGACTTCGCCGTGGATATCCGCGAAATTCCCTGATCCTTGTATGAGCATCCATGCATAAAGTTCATCAATATTATTTCCAACTTGTTTTGCCAACAGCTCCTTGCCAGTATATACAATTGCAGTGTATTTATCGTTCATTTGGGGGGATCCTCTGATACAACTCTTCTTTAATAATTCTAGTTGTTCAGCGTACTAATTGCCAATTATTTAAACAATAAATAAAGAATACTGAACTATAATTTAAATAATGACATTGACAGGAGTATTATCATGATGATTACCTATTTTTTAGCAACCGTTTTAGGTTGGTATTTAGTAATTATGGGTATTTTTTTAATTAGCAGACGAGAGATAGTTATATCAGTAATGAATGATATGGTCACTCGACCTGGAATATTATTAGCTTTGGCGTTTATCACCCTAATTTTTGGTTTGTTAATGGTTGTTAGTCACAATTTATGGGTTATGGGATGGCCAGTAATTATTACAATAATAAGTTGGCTTGTTTTGATTAATGGAATCATCAGATTATTTTACCCAGCGTTCGTTTATCAAATTTGGGATGAGTTAGCAGCTAAACCAGCATTATTTACTATTACTGGCATCATCGCTCTACTTATAGGATTATTTTTACTAGTAGAGGTTTATTTCATTTGATGAAATAACTTCTTTTGTTCTTTAATGCTTCCCAAGTTACGTACCAGCAGCTTATTATAAATATAGAGAAAGCTGCTGGTTTATTTGATTTAAAAAAGAGACCTCTCTCTAAATGGCTACTTTTAAAGTGCTCTAACTCCACGCCAAAAGGAACTATTAGATAAAGGGCTTTCCTTGCAAATCACGACCATAACTAATCGTATGATACTTTCCTGTTTCTACAATGATTTGTCACTTGTATGGTGAATACTCATAATGGATAAGCTTTGGGAAGAGTTCTCAGATTGAATCAGGGACAGTTCTTTATTTATTGTTTTGTTAAAGCATTTCTTCAAAGTAAAAAAATTGAATTGAGTCATTTATCCATTATCTTTATACATTCATTTTGGACTTTATTTGACTCTAAAAAAGAATTCACACAAGTTGGAAAGAGGTCTGTAGGGTGGTTGAGGTGATAAAAGTGGTTAAGCCTCCTTTTTTTTGTTAAATTATGTTTTTTAATTTAAATGGGAATTTTATGCCATCTTTTGATATTGTTTCAGAGACCAGTGAAGTTGAATTACGCAATGCAGTAGATAATGCAGTGCGTGAGATGGGAACTCGCTTCGATTTTCGAGGTGTGGAATCCAGCATAGATCTCAAAGAACTTACTGTGACTTTACGTTCAGAGTCTGATTTTCAGGTAAGACAATTGGAAGACTTGTTTCGTACTCATTGCACCAAGCGTTCACTTGATGCTTCAGGAGCAGATATAGAGGATGAGCCGCTGCATAGTGGGAAATTCTATTCTTTAAATATGACTTTTAAACAAGGCATTGATCAACCCACAGCAAAAGAAATTGTGAAGCTATTAAAAGAAGCTAAGTTGAAAGTGCAAAGTTCTATTCAAGGAGATAAGGTTCGCATTACGGGAAAAAAACGAGATGATTTGCAAGAGGCAATTGCGCTGTTAAAAAAATCTGATTTGAAGTTACCATTACAGTATGAAAATTTTCGCGATTAATTTAAATAAAGTCAAGGTGAGAGAGATTAATTCATAATTTCTTCAATCTTTGCAGAAATTCTCGCTTGCAAATATTTATCGTCTTTCGCAATACTGCGGGCGACTTTTAATTGAGCCACCGCTGCTCTTTTTTGTCCTTCAAGTATTAAGCACTGAGCTTGCGTAAAATAGGCATAGCCTTTTTGGTTTATTTTTGCTTGTGCTCGAGCTAATTCCTTACAAAGTGACAGGTCTTGTTTGTATTGTCTGCTGCCTTTAAGCAAAATGCTGACGGCCTTTTCATTTTGATTGGCCGCTAATAACGCTTGCGAATAAGCCATAAGCACGGCGTAACTATCAGGGTAATTAATTTGCATTTCTGCTAGTCGAGAAAGCGCTGTCTGGTATTGAGATAATCCTGTTTCTGCTTGGGCCATAGCAATTTGAAAATAAAGGTTATTTTTTTGTATTACTAACGGTGTCAGCAGTTCGCGTGCCTTAGTAAAATTATTGGTATTTAATAAAGTCAGCGCATGACCGTATTGACAGGCTGTAGGTGGACTTATTTTAGGACATTGACGTTCGTAGTATTCTAGTAAGGTCCTGGGATCTCGTGATACATCGGTGCGAATGATTTCTTTAACTAAAGCATAATCCAAGGAGTCAGAATAATTTTTTTTCGCAAAGCGTGTTGTACGGTTCTGTGCTTCAGCAATTCGATCTGAATCTAAGGGATGGCTACGTAAAATGGCTGGTATATGCGCTGTATAGTAATAACGAGTATTTTCCTGCATTTTCTGAAAAAAGGCAGCCATACTGTGCGGGTTGTAGCCTGCTTTAATCAGCATATCAATACCAATTCGGTCTGCTTCTTTTTCTTTTGAGCGTGTAAAATTAATAGTATCTTGCGAAAATCCAGATAATGAACCCATTATAGCTCCCATACCTAATGTAGGATTGATGACGCCTAAAGCAACTGAAGCAAGCAAAGAGGCGAGCATGGGAATACGCATTTGTTTTTGATGCTCAATTGCACTGTAAAGATGATGCAAACGGACGTGCGCGATCTCATGCGCCATTACTCCAGCTAACTCACTTTCGTTGCTCGTGATGAGAATTAATTGGGTGTTAATGCCTATATGCCCACCAGGACCGGCAAACGCATTGATTTCATTTGATTTTACGATAAAAAAATCGGGTGTTTTAATGTGTCCCTGTTGAGCTAAGTTTTTTCCAATACGATTAATGAATTGTCTTGCTAGAGGGTTACGTTCTACACTTTCTGATTGATTAATTTGTTGCACAAACTCTTTTTCTAACTGGTCCAGCTCATTGGTGGAGTAGGGAGATAATCCTTCCGCGGCAAGTGGTTGGGTCAAAATAATAGTTAATGACAGCCAACAAATAGTTTTCTTGATTTTCAATTTAATCATTAGGCTACTCAAAAATTGAATAATTTGTTATCATTCGTACAGATTTTAAAGGTAATGTAATCAATGCATAAAAAGTTTTTGCTCGCAACTCTCGAACAAGCCCGCCTTGGGCAAGGTTTTTGCGCCCCTAATCCTTGTGTTGGCGCTGTTGCTGTGCAAAATGGAACTATTATAGCACAGAGCTGCCATAGGGGTGCAGGAACCCCACATGCTGAACAACTATTGTTAGCACAGATCCCAGCTAAAACACCAGGGGTTAGTCTTTATATTTCTCTTGAACCGTGTAATCACTGGGGGAGGACACCTCCTTGTGTTGATGCTATTATTAATCATGGTAGCATTGAGCATGTTATTTTTGCTTATTCAGATCCAAATCCAGTAGTTGCTAAAAATAATTCCTCGGAAAAATTGCGTGCACAGGGGATAAAGGTAACTCATTATCCGGTGGAAGAGATCACTGAGTTTTACAAAAGCTACGCCCATTGGATTTTAACCAAAACGCCCAGAGTTACAGTTAAAATAGCGCATACATTAAATGGTAAAATTGGTCGGTCAGTTGGTGAGCAAGTCGTTTTATCTAATTCTTTATGCGGGGAATTTACTCATAAAATGCGCGCGGCTACTGACGTGATTCTTACCAGCGCCAGAACCATTTCTTTGGATAATCCCCGGATGAATGTAAGATTAGCTGCTACAGAACAAGCAAAGCCAATAGCCATTATTGACAGGCAACTTACATTGAATAAAGAAGTAAGTATTTTTTCAACTGCTGCTTATTGTCATGTATATCATTGTGCAAAGCGGGAAGTATCCTATTCAAATAGCAGTTTTCATTTAATGCCTATGAAAAATGGGTTAATGGATTTAGCTGCTGTAATTAGGCATTTGGGTAAATTGGGATATCATGATGTGTGGGTTGAGGCAGGTGGGGCTATTTTTAGTACTTTACATAAAGAGCGGTTAGTTCAGCGAACTTATGTGTATCTTGTTCCCACATGTTTGGAGCACGATGCCATTTCAGCATACCAGCAAAGTGGGCTATTTGACTATCCACACACAGTGTCATGGCATGGTATGGGTGACAATATAATCATAGAAATTGATTGGCAAGAACACTAGGGTATATACACTTGTATTAAATGAGGTCGCATTATGAAGCATTCATTAGCTACAATAGAACAGGCAATAGAAACACTCAAAGCCGGTAAAATGATTATTTTAATCGATGATGAAGATAGAGAAAATGAAGGGGATCTCGTTATGGCAGCAGAATTTGCCACCCCTGAAGCAATTAATTTCATGTCTCGTTATGGTTGTGGGTTAATTTGTTTGTCTATGGCTGAAGAATTGGTTGATAAATTACAGTTGCCTATGATGGCGCAAAATAATAAATCACCCTATGGCACAGCGTTTACTGTATCTATTGAAGCAACGGAGGGCGTCTCAACAGGGATTTCCGCACAGGATAGAGCGCATACCATTAAAGTGGCAATTAATTCGGAAAGTAAGCCCACGGATATTATTTCTCCAGGGCATGTTTTTCCGTTACGTGCTAGAAAAAAAGGAGTTTTGGAACGGATGGGCCAAACGGAAGGTAGTGTTGATCTGGCAAAACTTGCTGGTTTAGTTCCAGCTGCGGTGATTTGTGAGATTATGAATGAAGATGGGACTATGAGTCGATTTGATGAGCTATTAGTATTTTCACAAAAACACACTATTCCACTGGTGGCCATTAAGGATTTAATTGAATACAGAGTTCGTCATGAAGTTTTGGTTATTGAAGCTGCATCAACACGTATTCCTCTGCAGGATAAAGGGGATTTTAATATGACAGTGTTTGCCAACGACTTAGATTCTTTGGAGCATTTTGCATTGGTAAAACCCTCACGATTTGCCAATCAAATACCTTTAGTTCGTATTCATTCTGAGTGCATTACGGGCGATATTCTGGGTTCTTGTAAATGTGATTGTGGCAAACAATTAGAACAGGCTCTTTTTTTGATTGCACAGGAAGGCGGCGTGTTAATTTATTTACGTCAGGAAGGACGAGGTATTGGCTTAGCTAATAAGTTAAAAGCTTATGCTTTACAAGAAAAGGGATTAGATACCGTGGATGCAAATAATGAGTTGGGTCTCCCTGTTGATAATCGCGATTATGCAATTGCATACCAAATACTGAAGCATTTTGGTATTGATGCCATACGGTTGTTAACAAATAATCCATTAAAAATCAATGCAGTTAAGCGTTATGGTGTTACTATAACTGAGCGTGTTCCTTTAGAGATAGAGCCGACTCAGGAAAGTCATCGATATTTGAAAACTAAAAAAGAAAAAATGGGTCATTTTTTGGCAATAAACTAAAGAAGGAAATCACGAAATTTCCCTTCCTTTAGTTGGGATTTTAGCACTTTCCTTCAAAATTCATGTCATTTTTATTTTCATTTTGGTAGAATTAAATCCCGTTTACTTTAGGTGAGTTTAGGGGCAACAGGCTCTAGTGGATTTAGCATTTTGAACGGGATCAATTATGACAAATTTTATTTTTATTACTGGCGGTGTTGTTTCTTCCTTAGGGAAGGGTATTACTGCTGCATCTTTAGCGGCCATCCTTGAGGCACGCGGTCTTAGAGTTACGTTAATTAAGCTGGATCCCTACATTAACGTTGACCCGGGCACTATGAGCCCATTCCAACATGGTGAAGTTTTTGTAACCAATGATGGTGCAGAAACTGATTTAGATTTAGGACATTACGAACGTTTTGTAAATACTATTATGACCAGACGTAATAATTTTACCTCTGGCAAGATTTACGAAAACGTTATTAAAAAAGAGCGCAAAGGGGATTATTTAGGAGGCACTGTTCAGGTAATTCCACACATCACAAATGAAATCAAACGTTGCATTAAACTAGGGGCTGATGGCTTTGATGTCGCTATGGTTGAAATTGGTGGCACAGTAGGCGATATCGAGTCTTTGCCCTTTCTTGAAGCGATTCGTCAAATGCGGATAGAATTAGGCTCACAAAGAGCGATATTTATTCATCTAACCTTAGTGCCCTATATTACTACTTCAGGTGAAACAAAAACAAAACCAACACAGCATTCAGTAAAAGAATTACGCTCCATAGGTATTCAGCCAGACATTTTAATTTGTCGTTCTGAGAGAGCATTATCCATGGCTGATCGAGCAAAAATCGCACTGTTTACGAATGTTGAAAAAGAGGGTGTAATTCCACTTGAGGATGCGCCCTGTATTTATCAAATCCCAATGATCTTACATGAGCAAGGGTTAGACGATATAGTGGTAAAGAAATTAGCACTTAATGCGAATGCTGCGGATCTTAGTGAATGGCAGCGTGTTGTTGATATGCACAAAATTCAAACCATGACTGTTAAAGTTGCATTGGTGGGTAAGTACATTGAATTAAATGATGCTTATAAATCAATTAACGAAGCATTGCTACATGCAGGAATTCATACTCAGACTAAGGTTGAAATTATCTATTTGGATGCAGAATTAATTGAAACGCATGGTTCTGAATTATTAGAAAATATCGATGCTATTCTTGTTCCAGGTGGTTTTGGCGAAAGGGGAGTTGAAGGCAAGATTAATGCAATTCAATATGCACGTGAACACAAGGTACCATTCTTAGGAATTTGTTTAGGTATGCAAACCGCAGTTATCGAATTTGCCAGAAATGTTGCAGGTCTTGCTGGAGCAAATTCTACTGAATTTAATAAAGATACACCTTTTCCTGTACTTGGTTTAATTAATGAGTGGATGGATTCAGATGGCTCCAAACAATTTCGTGATGAGCATACCAATTTAGGGGGGACGATGCGTTTGGGAGCGCAATTGTGCCAATTGGAGGAGGGTACTTTAGCTAGTAAGGTCTATGAAAAATCGAAAATCATTGAGCGTCATCGGCATCGTTATGAAATGAATAATAAATACGTTCAACATTTGGTAGAGTGTGGTTTGATTATTTCAGGACGTTCTGCGGATAATACATTAGTTGAAATGGTGGAACTAGCCGATCATCCTTGGTTTTTAGCATGTCAATTTCATCCCGAATTTACATCAACTCCTAGAAAAAGTCATCCACTATTTAAACAATTTATACTTGCTGCACGGAACAAACATCAGGATAAGGATAAAGCATGAAATTATGTGGATTTGAGATAGGTTTGGACAAACCTTTATTTTTAATTGCAGGTCCTTGTGTTATTGAAAGCGAAGAATTAGCGATAGAAACTGCGGGTTATTTAAAAGAACTATGCAGTCAATTAAACATCCCTTTTATCTACAAATCATCTTTTGATAAAGCAAATCGTTCGTCTTTATCCAGTTATCGCGGCCCAGGATTTGAAAAGGGGCTACTTATTTTAGAAAAAGTAAAGGCACAGGTTGGTGTGCCAGTATTGACTGATGTGCATGAGGACACTCCATTACTTGAAGTATCCAGTGTAGTGGATGTGTTGCAGACCCCTGCTTTTTTATGCAGACAAACAAACTTCATTCAACAAGTGGCTGCAATGAATAAGCCAGTTAACATCAAGAAAGGTCAGTTTTTAGCTCCTTGGGAAATGAAGCATGTAATTGCCAAAGCAAAAGCAGGGGGTAATGAGCAAATTATGGCCTGTGAACGTGGAGTAAGCTTTGGTTACAATAACCTAGTTTCAGACATGCGTTCTTTAGCTATCATGCGGGATACTGGATGTCCTATTGTTTATGATGCAACTCATTCGGTGCAGTTGCCTGGTGGTAATAACGGTGTTTCGGGGGGGCAAAGAGAGTTTGTTCCTGTGCTTGCCCGTGCGGCAGTTGCGGCAGGGATTTCGGGTATTTTTATGGAAACTCATCCTGATCCCGATAAGGCTTTAAGCGATGGTCCTAACAGCTGGCCTTTAGATAAGATGAAACAGCTGTTAGAATCTTTAATCTCTATTGATTCTGTATATAAAAAGGCTGGAGAAATTTTTTAAACAGCTTTTCTTAATGCTGGGCTGTACTTTACAGCCCAAAACCAGTGATTTAAGCTAAATCACTCATTGTAGAAACCGCATGATATCCTGCATCAACATGCACTACCTCGCCAGTAATGCCTGAGGCTAAATGAGAGCATAAAAATGCAGCAGTATTACCTACTTCTTCAGTAGTAACATTTCTTTGTAGTGGGGTAATGTTTGCATAAGCGGTTTGAATTTTACGGAAATCCTTAATACCTGCAGCAGCCAAAGTTTTAATTGGGCCTGCTGAAATAGCATTAACACGTAAACCCCTATGACCCAAACTTGATGCTAAATAACGCACAGAAGCCTCTAAACTTGCTTTAGCGACTCCCATAACATTATAGTTAGGAACTGCTTTTTCAGCACCATAATAGCTCAAAGTTAAAATAGCACCTTGAGTACCTTCCATCATTGGTAAGGCAGCTTGTGCCACGCCAATCAGACTATAGGCACTAATATCATGCGCAATTCTAAATCCTTCACGTGTACATGAGCTAACAAAGTCTCCGCTGATTTGATCTGCTGGCGCATAAGCCACAGAGTGAATAAGTATATCTAATTTGTTCCAATGTTTGCTTAGATTAGTAAAAAGAGTATTAATCTCTTCATCATGAGCAACATCGCAGGGATAGATCATGGCCGAATTAAATTCGGCCGCCATTGATTGTACGCGGTCTTTCAAGCGTTCATTTTGATAGGTAAATGCTAATTCAGCTCCTTGTTCATAAAATGCTTTAGCAATGCCATAAGCAATAGATCTATTGCTTGCCAGACCAATAATTAGTGCTTTTTTACCCGCTAAAAAACCCATGGTTTTCTCCTTATGTATTATCCTAGAACATTCATTATCTTATTAATTAAGCGCTGTGATTTAATTGCTTTTTTTAAAATTATTTACTGTGTGATGCTAATAATTCACGCATTTTAGCTTGGATCATTTCAATAGCAATTCTATTTTCACCACCGCGAGGAACAATGATGTCCGCATAACGACTTGATGGTTCAATAAATTGTAAGTACATAGGACGGACAGTGGTTTCGTATTGATGAACAACCGATTCAAATGTTCTGTGACGTTCAACAACATCTCTTTTTAAGCGTCGAGTCAGACACACATCAAGTGGGGTAGACATAAAAATACGAATATCCATAATTTCGCGTAACTTTTTATCACTAAAGAGTAAAATACCTTCCAGAATAATAATCGCGTGTTTGCCTACAGTTCTTGTTTCAGCCAAGCGTTGATGATTTGAATGAGAATAAATTGGGATTTCAACAGATTTTCCTTCACGAAGTTGACGTAAATGTTCGCAAAGCAATGCATGATCAAAAGAGTCGGGATGATCATAGTTTATTTTTTCTCTGTCAGCAAACGGAAGGTGTCCATTATCTTTATAATAAGCATCTTCGGAAATAACGACTACATGTTCTGATCCTAATTCGTTAACTATGGTGTTGGCAAAAAGACTTTTACCTGATGCGGAAGGACCTGAAATTCCAATTATAATTGCTTTTTTGTTCATCATAACATCACTCAAATTTTCGCACGGATGGTAAAGGTTTTTTGTGTTAAATTCAATAGTAGCTGCTCATTACGGCTCAAGAAATGTCTAATATTTTTACATAACGACTGAGTAGTTACATTTAATAAAAAGCAAAAATGAAAATCATGACGTAATTAATTAGTTTAAACTTCATTCTAGTGAGGAAGTTTAGTTTTATGTGCATGCAGCTATTTATGATGAATATGCTGCTGACAGTTCGTTGCAAAATTATCTTTCCTCGTGATTAACAAATGCTAACAAAAGTACGCTCTATCGTTCATTAAGTATTTCTTTAGATTTAAGAGAAAATAATAAACCCACTAATTCAGACTTATGTTATATGTATAGTGCATTAAAAGAATTTATGTTCTCATATATGTATAAGAATCCAAAAGATTTAAGGGAAGGCGCTTATCAACCCTTATTCCATTTAGTAAGGAAAAAATTGAAAAATTTGATGTGAATAATTTTCTTGAACAGTTAACTAAAAAGATAGGAACGTTAGAAAAGAGTGTTAATATCAAATTAGAGCAAACATCTCATTTTTCTCTACATCTGTTTTCTACTGCTGATCCATTTTAAAAGAGCTAGGTCATAGAACCTGCAGAGACTCAGCAGGATCTTCTTCATTATGTAGGGAAGGCCATCTTTGGCCGATTGGGAGCGAAAAAATTCCACATCAATGCTCACATACTGATGTATGCTGTGCTTTTTTCGTTCCCAATCGACTCAAAGCTGACCTTTCTCCAAGAATCAAGATCTTAACTTGAACGGATAGCTAATATACCTGAGAGGTATATTATTCAACAGGATAACCGAACGCAGACCATGCCATGATTCCCCCTTCGACAGAATAGACTTCCTGATATCCCAGATTCATTAATGAGTGTGCTGCATGTAAGGATCTAACTCCTCCTTGGCAAAGCAGATAAATTGAATGATTTTTATCAGGGATTTGAACTTCGATATGTGTCGTAATGCTGCCTTTAGAGATATGAAATGTTTTGGGTATATGGCCCATTTGCCATTCTTCCTCTTCCCGCACATCAATAACGCATAAGTCGGAATTTTGCTCCATTTTACTTTTTAACATATGAACGTCGATGGTTTTGATATTAAGATTTGTCATAACGAACTTCTCTCGGTATGGGTCTTGTTAATGAAGAATGGTGTAATAACCAGTAAATTGTTGCAGTTAATACACCCCCGATTAATGTGGCAAATGCCCAAGTTGAGGCAGAAACAAGAATAGTTTTTTGTCCTATTCTATTCATATTGCCACCATCGCGAGCTACGGCTCCAGCAAATACCAAGTGCAAAATTCCGTTGATTAACATAATAATATAGAAAAAAGTCTGAATTTGTGTAGCAAATTGTTTTACCAGTTCATTGATCATAAAATTTAATTCCTCTATAAAAGGTTTCTTTTTATTCCCTTCGTCTCAAACATATACACAAGCTTCCCCCAGACTGAACGAATGTCTGGATGCATCCGCTAATGTTTGCAAGGGTTGGTATTCATCATAATGGAATCTATAATAAATAACAGAAATTTGTTCAGATCTTTTATTTCTTTCTTAACACCGGTAACATCAGTGAATAAAAATAATATGAGAAAAAGCATGAAAGCTTATGAAGTCCCTGTTCCACATTTAACTATAGCTAATTCAGGCCCCTTATATCACGTAGAAAAAATTGTTTTAAATCAGGTTGCAGTAATTGAGTCATGGTTTCGACAAGAATGGAAGAAAACGCCGCCGCCATTGACATCATCAGTTGATTTACGTCAGGCGGGGTTCAAGTTGACGCCTGTTGATACTAATTTATTTCCCGCTGGATTTAATAACTTAAATCCAGAATTTCTTCCATTATGTATTCAGGCAGTACAATCAGTACTTGCAGATTACGTTCCTGATTGCACTCGAATTATATTACTTCCGGAAAACCATACTCGTAATAAATTTTATATGCAAAGTCTTTATGTTTTGCGAACTATTTTAGTTAAAGCAGGTTTTGTAGTGCGTATTGGGAGTCTGGATCCAGAACTTAAAGAGCCTATTGAAATTGTTCTCAAAAATGATGAAACTCTATTAATTGAACCAATACAAAGACAAGGAGAACGAATAGGCCTTTCTGATTTTAATCCTTGTTTTTTAATGCTAAATAATGATCTGTCGCAAGGTATTCCTGAAATTTTACAAGGTTTGCAGCAAAAAATCGGACCTACAGCCAAACTGGGTTGGTCGAGGCGATTAAAATCGAGTCACTTTAGTTTTTTTGATGATGTGGCAAATGAGTTTGCTGAGTTACTCGGTATGGATGCATGGTTGATCAATCCTTATTTTAGCGCAATCAATGGGGTTAATTTTATAGCGCAAGAAGGAATTGAACAATTAGCAGAAGAAGTTGACAAAGTTCTCACTTTAATGCGGCACAAATATACATTCTATGGGATTAAAGAAAAACCATTTGTAGTAATTAAAGCGGATAATGGCACTTACGGTATGAGTGTTATGATGGTAAATGATGCTGATGAAGTAAGGATGTTAAATCGAAAGCAGCGTACCAAAATGTCTGCGAGCAAAGGGAGCCGAAAGGTAGATCGTGTCCTTATTCAAGAAGGTGTTTACACCTTTGAAACTATGCCTGATGGAGCAGTTGCTGAACCTGTAGTTTATATGATTGGTCAATATGTAGTTGGTGGTTTTTATCGAGTTCATCAAGAGCGAGGCTTTAACGAAAATCTGAATGCGCCAGGAATGCATTTTGAGCCACTAGCGTTTGCACAGGCCTGTAATATGCCGGATGATGAATTAGAGGTGGTGGATTGTCCTAATCGTTTCTATGTTTATGGTGTTATTGCACGTTTAGCCGCTCTTGCTGCAGCAAGGGAAATCGTAGCTATTGAGGAAGAATAATGAAACTTGCCATATTGCTGGATCCGTTACATTATCTAAAACCCTATAAAGATACTACAGTTGCCTTGATAAAAAGAGCACAAGAGATGGGTTGGTCTTGTGTTTATTTTACTCAAAACGATTTATTTTGTAGAGAAGGCCGAGCTTATGCTCGAGTTGCCGATATAAATATTGGTGATTTGCAAAGCATTGATTGGGCCCGAACAAAAGATTTTGGAGAAAAAGCCTTAGGTGAGTTTGATATTATTTTGATGCGTAAAGACCCGCCATTTAATACAGAATATATTTACACTACTTATCTTTTGGAGCTTGCCGAATGTGAGGGGGTTCTTGTGGTGAATAAACCACAAAGTTTACGTGATGCTAATGAAAAATTTTTTACATTGAATTTTCCTCAATGTTGCCCTACAACACTTGTTTCGCGAGATATGAATAAGTTGCGTTCTTTTTGGCAGCAGCATCAAAATGTCATTTTTAAACCCGCGGAAGGTATGGGGGGGAGCTCGGTATTTCATGTGGATGAACACGGAAAAAATTTGTCAGTCATTTTAGAAGTTCTGACCGAATATCAAAAAAGAACTATTATTGCACAGCGTTATATTCCCGAAATTGTATCAGGTGGCGACAAACGTATTTTAGTCCTTAACGGCGAACCTGTCCCATACGCTTTAGCAAGAATCCCCGCACCAGGGGAATTACGTGGTAATTTAGCAGCAGGTGCACGGGGCAAAGTTGTCCCAATTACTAGCCGTGATCGCTGGATTTGTGAGCAAATAGCCCCAACTCTTAGATCGAAAGGATTGTACTTTGTTGGGATTGATGTGATTGGAGATTATTTAACTGAAATCAATGTAACCAGTCCAACCTGTTTGCAAGAAATTACTGCGGAAACGGGATTGGATATTGCCGGTAATTTTTTACAATCTCTTGAGAAAATTTGTCTCGCTCAAGGTTAAAGGAATCTTTGATCAGTTCTTCCTCCAAGAGTCAAGATCTCATGAATACACCGGAGCTCTTGTCTATTTTATAGCTCCTACTCATCTACATAGTCGCTACCAACGTTCGCTGCTGCTGCTTTTTGGTCCGCTTGTTGATCTTCAATATAAAGAGAACCATTATCTTGCTCAGCACCAGAAATAAGGTAGTTGCGATGTTGCAAATAGGCATCCCTAAGAAATGAATATTTATCTAGAGCTTCATCCATCAAGCGTTCAGCATCAAACAGTTGCGAACGCAGATCAACATAGCGTAAAGCCAGTAAACTAAAAATTACTGTATTGTCATTGATATAAACATAGGGGCTATATAGAGCAAATTGGAATAACCAACCCGCTCCGTCACGAATAGTACTTGGGCCTAAGAAGGGCAGAACCAGGTAGGGTGAATTTTTATCACCCCATTTAGCTAAAGTAAGTCCCAAATCATTTGAGTGGGGCGGTAAACCAAATTTTTGGCCTACATCCAAGAGCCCACCGATACCTAAGGTAGAGTTAATGACAAAGCGCCAACTGTCTCTGATTGCCCATTTTCCCTCAGCTTGCAACAAATCATTACCCACAGTAGGAATCAGGTCTAGATTATTGTAGAAATTATTTACACCTTTACGAACAAATGCAGGTAAAACAGCCCTATACAATTTTGCAGGTGGCTTTAAAAAAATCTTATCAAATGTTGAATTAAACTTATATACCTTGCGGTTAAATGACTCATAAGGATCTGCGGGATTTATTCCTTTAGTCGCACAGCAACCAGCTAAGGTAAGGCTTCCTGCCAAACTGATACTTATTAAATTTAAGCGCATGATTTTTCTAACTTATTAAACTTAGCAACGATGTTACACGAGTTTATTGTTCTTGCAAACTGCCAGGTTGAGTAACGCATCTAGCATGCATCAAGCCTTTGCTTGGAAATTTCTTTGCTGGCATAGATAAGAGCATCAATAATGCCAGATTCCCGATCAGAATGCCCCGCATCGCGGACAATTCTTAAATTGGATGCGGGGATAGATTGATGTAATTCAAATGCACCCGCCAATGGAGTAATCAAGTCAAAACGACCATGCACAATATAAGTAGGAATATGTCTTATTTTGTTAACATTATTCATTACTTGGTTTTCTGTTATGAAAAAATTATTTGTGATGAAATAGGTTTCCAAAGTTGCAAGAGCCAAGGCAAAATGTGGATCGCTGTATTGATCAATAATATATAAATGAGGTTGTAAACTGCTACAACGAGCCTCCCACAGTGCCCAGTTTTTTGCAGCACTCATGCGAGCTAATTCATTAGTCCCTTGTAAGCAATGAGCATAATATTGGGGGATTTCTTCAAGCATGTTTTCGGGAACATTAGTAATAAATTCTTGCCAATAATCTGGATAGACTAAATTGGCTCCCTGTTTGTAAAACCAGTCGACATCTTTTTTCCTACCTAAAAAGATCTGATGCAACAACAAGGCTTTAATATGTTGGGGGAATTTTTGTGCATAGAGTAAAGCTAACAAAGAACCCCAACCACTACCGGATAAAACAAATTCAGATAATTTTAAAAAATCTCTAATCGTATCAATGTCATTAATTAATAATGCTGTATTATTTTCACGAATTTCTAAATGGGGGGAAGAACGTCCACAACCCCGTTGATCAAAAAGAACAATACGGTATTGTTGGGGGTCAAAAAAACGACGTAAATAGCCATCAGATGAACTGGCTCCAGGACCGGGGTGCAAAACAATAACGGGTATTCCTTCCGGATTTCCTGTTTCTTCAATGTAAAGTGTATGTATCTCACTGACTTTTAATTCATGTTGAGCATAAGGTTTAATTGCTGGATAGAGTGAATGCATGTTAATCCTTTAGGAATTAGTATTAGACTATTTTCGCAGTGTGATAGCACACCGCCTTTTTTGCACTTTGTTTTCTGCAAAGTGAAGTTTATTGTTAAATTCTTTTATTCTGCTCTTGGCGTGGTACGATTGCAAGGGCTGCTTTGCACGCACATCCAGAAATTTTTGAGAGGTGCGCATTAAATTTTTTATTTAAAAAGGTTTTAGATTAGTTACATGTGCTAAAACTTAGCATAACATATCCTTTGTTTTTACCAGCCAAATTGAGGATAATATCCACCTCTATTTTTTTTGGAATTAATGTATGACTATTGCTGCTCTTCTCAAAGGCTTGAACGAACGACAACGTGAAGCAGTTACTGCGCCTTTGGGTAATACGTTGGTTTTGGCTGGAGCTGGAAGTGGCAAAACAAAAGTTTTAGTTAGTCGTATTGCCTGGTTGATTGAAGAAAAGCATATTTCACCGCATGAAATTTTAGCGGTAACTTTTACTAACAAAGCTGCTGGTGAAATGCGAACACGTTTAAACAACCTACTTGCTATGCCTGTGCTAGGTTTATGGGTTGGAACATTTCACGGCCTGTGCCATCGCTTGTTACGTAGACATTATAAAGAAGCCCATTTACCTGAGCAATTTCATATTCTAGATTCTGATGATCAGGCACGAGTGATCAAGAGGGTAATTGCTGCTTTAAATTTAGATTCAGAACAATGGCCTATAAAACAGGCTCAGTTTTTTATTAATGGACGTAAAGATGAAGGAATACGTCCGCAACATGTCCATACATTACACTATGGACCTGGTAAAACATTACTGGCAATTTATACTGCTTATGAAGAGGCTTGTCGTACTGCCGGAGTAATTGACTTTGCTGAATTATTATTGAGAACTCACGAGTTATTACGAGATAATCCTGAAATTCTGACGCATTATCGCCAACGTTTTCAAGCGATATTGGTTGATGAATTTCAAGATACAAATACCATTCAATATGCCTGGATACGTCTTCTAGCTGGTGAGAAAATGGCAGTTTTAGCGGTAGGAGATGATGATCAGTCTATTTACGGTTGGCGTGGAGCTAAAGTAGAAAATATTCAACAATTTTCGCATGATTTCAAAGACACGAAAATCATTCGTTTGGAACAAAATTACCGATCAACAGCTACCATACTTGATGCTGCCAATGCCTTAATTACAAATAACAATTCACGCATGGGTAAAGACTTATGGACTGCCGGCAGTGCCGGCGAGAAAATTCTTGTCTTTAGTGCATTTAATGAATTGGAAGAAGCACGTTTTGTTAGCGAACGCATTATGATTGAGATTAATCAAGGTGTGAGCACTGATGGTATTGCTGTTTTATATCGTTCGAACGCTCAATCTCGTGTATTGGAAGAAGCGTTATTACGCGCAGGAATTGCCTATCGAATTTACGGTGGTTTGCGGTTCTTTGATCGTGCCGAAGTTAAAGATACCCTAGCGTATTTGCGATTACTCGTTAATCCAGATGATGATACGGCTTTTGAGCGTGTGGTGAATTTTCCAACACGCGGTATTGGCGAAAAAACATTAGATGATGTGCGTCAATATGCTAAATCAGAACAATGCTCTTTATGGTTGGCGGCAAAAAAATTAGTGTCCTCAGGTGAAATGCCACAACGGGCAGGAGCAGCTCTGACGAAATTTATTGAATTAATTGACGAGTTGCGATGTAACACAGCAGATATGGAATTAGATGAGCAACTTTCTACAGTGATTCAGGGTAGTGGTTTGTATACTCACTTCAGTAAGATTAAGGGAGATAATAAGTCGGAGTCACGTCTTGATAACTTGCAAGAGTTGATCAATGCAGCAAAACAATTTCGTTATGAACAGGACGAAGAAGAGGAGCTTCCTTTAGTGAACGCCTTTTTAGCCCATGCCTCATTAGAAGCTGGTGAAATGCAAGCTGATGAATATGAACGCTCGGTACATTTGATGACTTTGCATGCAGCCAAAGGTCTTGAGTTTCCAATTGTATTTTTGGTAGGTATGGAAGAAGGAGTGTTTCCTGGAAAACAATCCCTTGAAGAGCCAGGACGTTTAGAAGAAGAGCGTCGTTTGTGTTATGTGGGTATGACTCGTGCTATGCAGAAATTGATTTTGTCTTATGCTGAAGTTCGTCGTCAATATGGGCGTGAAGAATATCATCGCCCCTCTCGATTTTTACGTGAATTACCCCAGGAATTACTTGATGAAATTCGTGTTAAAGCACGCTTTAAATCTCCTGATGTGACAAGAAGTAAGGCACCCATTATTGCGCAAACGCAGGCTGAGGAAGCTGGGTTGCCTTTAGGACAAAGTGTCATGCACACGAAATTTGGCCAAGGAGTAGTCTTGGCAATTGAGGGAACTGGGGCACATACTCGGGTTCAGGTGAAGTTTAGCGAGCATGGTATCAAATGGTTGGTTTTAGCTTATGCTAATTTGGCTGTGGAATCTTAAGTTCTCGTTATTTTAACTATTGAATTTTTTGCAAGTGAATGCTAGGGTGCCGTTTGGGGTTGGGATAATAATTATATAAATATTTAAGGGGAATTCTGTGAAATTTACAAATCTATTAACAATAGGTGCATTGACAGCATCTTTGGTCTCACCTGTGCTTAGTGCAGATGACAACACTGCTGCTTCTCTGTCAGATGCACAAAAAAAGGAAGTTCAGCAAGTAATTCATAATTATTTAGTAACTAACCCAGAAGTCTTATTAGAGGCGTCACAGTCTCTACAACAAAAACAACAACAAAATATGCAGCAGCAAGCACAATCTGCAATTAAAGAAAATGCAGATCAATTATTCAATGACAAAATAACTGTTGCAGGTAACCCAAAAGGTAATGTGACAATTGTTGAGTTTTTTGATTATCAATGTGTTCACTGCAAAAAAATGTCACCGATTATTAATAGTTTAATTGAGAAAGACAGTGATTTAAGAGTAGTCTATAAAGAATTTCCAATTTTTGGAAAGAGCTCTGAATTAGCTTCAAAAGCTGTTTTAGCTGCGGGTATGCAGGGTAAATATAAGGCAATGCATATGGCTTTAATTGGTGTTGATAAGCGTTTGAATGATAAGATCATTATGGATTCTGCCAAGTCTCTCGGTTTGGATATGAAGAAGTTCAAAAAAGATATGGACAGCAAAGAAGTTACGGAAGTGTTAGAAGCTAATCGTGCATTGGCTGAAAAATTACACTTGATGGGAACTCCTGCATTTATCATTGCATCTACTCCAAATGGCCGCTTTAAAGTAGGTACTGAACCCTCATTTATTCCCGGCGCTGCAAGTAAAGAAGCATTACAAGAACTCATTAAGAAAGCTGCTGGTAACTGATGGCAATGCCAAGACACTTACTTTTCGCGGACAAGTGCCGCGAAAAGTAAAGCTACTTTTGTCCCAACTTATTTAAGAAGTTACAATCTTATCATCATTGTTAATTTTGAGATCTTCATGACAAAACCGAATACATTTCAGGATATTATTCTCATTCTGCAGCAATATTGGGCTGCTCAAGGTTGCATTATTTTGCAACCCTTGGATATGGAGGTTGGTGCGGGTACTTTTCATCCGGCAACTTTCTTGCGAGCCATAGGCCCAGAACCATGGTCCGCTGCTTATGTTCAACCTTCACGAAGACCCACAGATGGTCGTTATGGAGATAACCCTAACCGGGTACAGCATTATTATCAATTCCAGGTAGTGCTTAAACCTTCTCCTTTGGATATACAAGATAAATATTTAGATTCATTGCGTGCATTAGGCATAGATTTTTTAGCAGATGACATTCGTTTTGTTGAAGATAACTGGGAGTCACCTACTTTAGGGGCTTGGGGTTTAGGTTGGGAAGTTTGGCAAAATGGAATGGAAGTGTCGCAATTTACCTATTTTCAACAAGCAGGTGGTCTGCCTTGTAAGCCTGTAACCGGCGAGTTAACTTATGGCCTGGAACGATTGGCCATGTATATTTTAGGTGTGGATAATTTATTTGATTTGCCTTGGGCTAATACAGCAAATGGGATGATAACTTACGGTAATGTCTTTCACCAAAATGAAGTAGAAATGTCTGCTTATAATTTTGAATATGCAAATGTGGACGAATTATTCAGACAATTTGATTATTATGAAGGTGAAGCACAAAAATTGATCTCCTTAAAGTTGCCACTTCCAGCCTATGAAATGGTGATCAAAGCGTCTCACTCCTTTAATCTTCTTGACGCGCGTAAAGCGATCTCTGTAACTGAAAGACAGCGTTATATTTTACGAGTTAGGCAATTATCACGAGCAGTGGCGCAAGTATATTATGAAGCGCGTGAAGCTTTGGGGTTTCCTTTGGTAAAAGGTGTGTAATGGTTAATGATTTTATATTTGAATTAGGGTGTGAGGAGTTACCTTCAGGTTCTGTTTGGGCCTTAGCTGATGAGTTTGCTAATCAATTATTAGCTGCTTTGGATAAGGCACAATTAAGCTACGGAGAAGTAAAACGTTTTGCAACACCCCGTCGTCTTGCTGTGTATATCCAGAATTTACAAACGGAACAAAAAAGTCAAATGATAACCCGACGTGGTCCAGCGGTAATTGCAGCCTATGACAAAGAGGGTAAACCTACACAAGCGTTACTGGGTTTTTCTAAATCTTGTGGTGTAGCGCTTGAGCAGCTTTCAAAAATAGAAACAGATAAAGGTGGTTGGATTGTATGTGAAATACCAACGCATGTTAATAAAACTAAAGAGTTACTGCCCGTTTTCATCAGTCAGTCTTTAGCTGCTTTACCTATTGCAAAACCTATGCGTTGGGGTTCAGGTGATGAGGAGTTTGCCAGACCGGTTCATTGGGCTATGATGCTTTATGGAAATGAAGTAATTGACTCGCAGCTGTTGGGAATCAGAACTGGTTGTAAGAGTCGCGGACATCGCTTTCATCATCCACAAGAGATTACACTTTCTTCAGCACAAAGTTATGAGATAAAAATGAAAGAAGGATTTGTTATCGCTGATTTTGCTCTTAGAAAACAATTAATTAAAGAACAAGTTGAGCACTTGGCTGCTTTGCAGGAGGCAACAGCGGTTATGCCTGATGATTTGCTTGATGAAGTAACTTCCATTGTCGAATGGCCCCAAGCATTAATGGCTAATTTTGAAAAGGAGTTTCTTGAAGTGCCTGCTGAAGTGTTGATTGCATCGATGCAAGCCCATCAGAAATGTTTTGCGTTAAGAGATAAGAATGGATTGTTAATACCGCATTTTATTACGGTTGTAAATATTGCTAGTACAAATCCACAGCAGGTTATTTCAGGTAATGAAAAAGTGATGCGTGCACGTTTAAGTGATGCTGCATACTTCTTTAAAAAAGATAAAAAATATAGTTTACATCAGCACATTGCCGCAACTGAAAATGTTGTTTTCCAGGTAAAGCTAGGAAGTTTGTGGGATAAAGCACTACGTATAAAGGCCTTAATGACTTATTTGAGTCCAGCGCTGAATCTATCTTTGCCAGAAGCTCAACGTGCTGCTGAATTAAGTAAATGCGATTTACTAACCGGTATGGTAGGAGAATTTCCTGAGTTACAAGGTTTAATGGGTTATTATTATGCTCTTCATGATGGAGAAAATCCCTCTGTTGCTCACGCCTTAAATGAACAATACATGCCACGTTTTGCAACAGATAAATTGCCTGAATCAGTTTTAGGTCTTGCTTTATCTTTGTCGGATAGAATGGATACTTTAGTAGGTATTTTTGCTATAGGACAAAAGCCTTCGGGAGTAAAAGATCCATTTAAATTAAGACGCCATGCTTTAGCAGTTGTTCGTTTATTAATTTCTACGCCGGTCTCATTAAATCTGAGTTCGTTAATTGATCAGGCTGTAGCACAGTATATAGGAATTTTAGACGTAGATTCTAATATAACTTCTGAATTAAAACTGTTTATTCTTGAGCGCCTGCAGTCTTATTATCAAGGTCAAGGGTTAAGCGTGGATTTAATTCATGCAGTGCGTGCACGTCAAGATGAATGCCTATATGATTTAGATAAACGCTTACACGCCTTACAAATGTTTGTCTCGCGTCCCGAAGCAACATCGCTCTCTGCTGCATGTAAGCGGGTGACTAATTTATTAAACTCTACGAGTAAACTAGTATTATCGGCTAAAATTAATGAGCAATTGCTTGAAGAAGCTACAGAAAAATCTTTATATATTCATATTAATAAAATAATACAATCAGTTGCACCTTTATATCGTTCGGCAGATTATGGAGCTTTATTAAAATTACTTGCTAGTCTTAGAGATCCTGTAGATGCTTTCTTTGATCAGGTAATGGTTATGGTGGATGATGAAGCTGTAAAAGTTAATCGTTTAACTCTCTTGGCTTGTTTGCAAGATGTGCTTCAAGGTGTCGCTGATATTTCACTATTGCAACTTTCATGATTAATGTTTCTAGTGTAGGTTATGAACATGAAGGTTTACACGATAAAGCACAAGCGCTTGCTAAACAGCTAAGTTTTTTATTGGACAAGGATGCAAATCCCTGTCTTTTTCTTACTGAAAAAAAATTGACATTGAAAATACCTAATTTTTCTCTACTTTTTCCTGAATTTCATGCAGCCTTTTGGAATAAAAGGAAAAAGGCGGGGAAAAAACAAGGATTAATACGCGCATGCAAACCCGTAACAGGTTTAAAAATTATTGATGCAACAGCTGGTTGGGGACGAGATGCTGCTGTTTTGGCTACTTTTGGTGCCGAAGTATTAATGTTGGAGCGCCATCCAGTGATAGCAGCATTATTGGCTGATGCTTTATTGCAGCGAACTGAATTTGATAAGAAACAAATGCACTTATCCCTTTACGTAGGCGATTCTTGTTCTTTTTTAAATACATTAAAGGAAAAGGAGTACCCTGATGTAATTTATATTGATCCCATGCATCCTGAACGTAATAAATCAGCTTTAGTGAAAAAAGACATGCAAGCATTACAACAAATGATCGGAGCTGACAAGGACGTTTTAAAATTAATACATCTTGCAATAAGACGAGTGAAACAAAAGGTAGTGGTAAAATGGCCGCAAAAAACAAAGTCTTTATTGCCTGCAAATGCATCTATTGAGGGAAAGACAGTTCGATTTGATATTTATTTTCCTTTGAATCAAATAAATCTCAGGCAAAATGATCTCCAAGTTAACTAACCAAATTCTGTCAGCTCTTCTTTTAAACGCTTTTCTTCTAGCAAATCTTCGATTTTTCGTCGTCTTTCCAATTTGGTAGAAGGATTTGATTCGGTAATTATTACACTGTTGTCGCTAAAATCTTCCAGTACATTTTCATCTTCATCAAAACCACAGGTACTCATAGCTAACTCCTTAGCTTAATCGGTTTTGTTTCTTTAATAAAATAACAGAATTCAGAAAGCAAAAATAGTGGAATTTTTTGAGCAGTAGTAATTATTTCTAGCTGGATTTACTTTATTTATGTTACGAGATTATGTTAATTCACAAAGAACATATAAATGATATAGGTATTGTTTAAATTATATCGAACTCAAAGACGATAAACTTTTATCGTCTTTGACACTTATAGAGGAGCTTGTTGGTTCACGTCTTGACAGGCATTTATTTTTTTCTTTCTTGAACTAATATAGAGGCAACGTCGATTCGGCGTTGCCGTCTTTATTGAACCTCTTGATTTTGAGACAAGAGACATTTAAAATCAGCCATAAAATAATTTTGCTGTTCTCACTTTCCTGGGTTTACAGTTGCGCTAGTCTGTTTTTCATTGGGCACATTTTGAATTGCCTTAGCTTGGGCACTTGCTCTTAAATCTTCCATTTCTTTCCTTATTTCATTCATACCTGCTTTGGTCATTGTTTTCGGTGTTGAAGTTATATTTTGTAAACTATCCTGAATTGTCTTCGATCTTTGTTCCAGGAGAGCAAATTCACTGCCTTTTTTACTGTACAGCCGTTCTTGGATTGATTCATATTTTTGACTGTCTTTCTCATTTCCAACCCCATTATAGCTCATCAGCTTACCATTGATGTTTAATTTAATTTTCTCAGGTGGAAAACCAGCTTTAATACATGCTTCATATGCTTCTCGGCCACGTTGCTCTGCAATTTTTTGATTACTAAAATCGAGTTTCATCGTGATTGAACTCGAGCCTGAGGCACGAATTGCTTGAGCTAATATCAACATGTCTCTACTAGCTCGATCATTGAGATAATAACGGGGATTAAATAGTCTCATCCCCATATCTAATTGATAACTTATGGGTTGTTCGGATGCTCGCCTTATTTCACCACCGCCAATAAGTTGAATGAATTTTAACTGATCCAGATTAACTGAAAAAATATCTTTTTTATCAGCACCGAAGGCTACTTCCATATTCTGAGCACTATATAGATTTCGATTAGCATCAGCAATTTTCTCAATTTCTCTTTGCATATTGGCGTCATTTTTATGTAGACTGGCAATAAATAGAAATGCTTGCCTTTGTCTTGTTGACGTATTATGTAATTGTGCTTCAGACTCTTGAGTTGATTTATCAAATGCTTCTATTTGTTTTTTGTGAGTATCTTCTAAATCTGCAATGAGACTGTGTTGCACATTTTCAATTTGTGCTTCAGTAATATTAAGCCCTGTTTGAAAATCTTTCTTAAACTCAGTCAAAGTAAATTGGTGTTTTAATCGCTCTAATTCTTCTGATTGTTGTTGTTTTATTGCGTTTTTACCCTCTTCAACAAGTTCTTTCATGACTCCGATAATGTCTTGAACGTTACGTCTACCCCTGCTTTGTTCTACAAGTTCTTTGAATATCTGTACGGATTCGACGTATTTTTTTTGAGCTGTTTGAAGTTTTGTGGTTAGTTCGCCTTCTGTGATTGGTGTTAATTTTAAAACATCATTTATTCCTGTTTTAATGCGCTCAATGGCTGCACGGCGATCATTTGCATTGTCGTCATCACCTCCAATAATTGCCCCCAGTTTTTTATAAAGAGGTTCATCTTTTTCAAAGATTTTGGCTTCTTGTAGATCGGTAAAGTCTCGAGCTCTTCCTTTGACATGATCTTCAAACGCTTTAGCATCAAAGATGAAATCATCCCCTTCTCTCAAAGGCATATCAGAAAGATATTCTTGTGCTATATTTTCTAAATCTGTCGGAGAGTAGTGTTTAGAAGTTCCACGATCGCCAATAATCTTATTTAATCGAGATCGTTTTTCAGGTTTCGTTGGATTCAGCCCACCCATCAATGGTGCTGAAGGAAGAGGACTTGTCATAATCTGCACCTTTAAAGAAATTTAGTTAACTAAAGTATAACACTTTTTTCATTAAGGGAGGATTAAACTACCTCGATAATTATCTTAGTAGTTTAATTCATTTACCAGGCAGGAATGGCAGTATCTCCAAATAATGTTTCTGCCTTTGCTTTAACTTCATTAGAATTTAATGCCTTAACAAATAAGAGCAATTGTTCCTTTTTAGGACTATCACGACGAATTACAATAATATTTGCATAAGGTGAATCTTTATCTTCAGTGAATAATCCATCATGAGAAGGAGTTAAACCAGCGGGTAAAGCAAAAGTAGTGTTGATTACAGCTGCATCGACGTCAGGTAGTATTCGAGGTAATTGCGCAGCATTCATTTCTTTAAATTGTAAATGCTGCGGATTGAGTGCAATATCCTGTAAACCTGTAGTATTGGTGTCTTTTAATGTAATTAAATGAGCCTTTTCCAATAATTGTAAAGCGCGCATCTCATTACTGGGATCGTTAGGTAAAGCAATGATTGAGTTTTCAGGCAAATCGTTTAATGAAGTAAATTTTTTGGAATAAATACCCATAGGATAAACAAAGGTTCTTCCTATAGCTTCAAAATTATAATGATGTGCCTTAATAGCGGCTTGCAAATAAGGTAAATGCTGGTACACATTCGCGTCCAGGCTGCCATCCTGCAATGCTTCATTGGGTAAGTTATAATCATTAAATGCAATAATTTTAATGTCTAATCCATATTTGGTTTTTGCTACTTCTTTTGCTGTTTCAATAAGCTCCGTTTCAGGGCCAGCAATAGTTCCTACAACTAAGGTATTGGGCGAGGGCTTATTGCAGGCCACTAAGCTTAATAATAAAACAATATAAGTTAAAATTCGCATTGAAAAACTCCAAATTTATTTAATGATGTAAAAACCGTTTTGCCAAATGGTCACCCATCATTTGTATCATTTGTACCATAATAATTAATACAATAACCGTCGATGCCATCACTCCAGCATCAAAACGTTGATAGCCATAGTTAATTGCTAAAGTACCCAGGCCTCCCGCACCCACCGTTCCGGCCATTGCTGAATAATTAACCAAAGTGATGGCAGTTACAGTGATGGCATGAATTAATCCAGGTTTTGCTTCTGGTAATAAAATATGAAGAATGATTTGTTTAGTAGTTGCCCCCATAGCATATCCTGTTTCAATTAGCCCATTGGGCAAACTCTGATAAACATTATCAACCAAGCGGGCAAAAAAGGGAGTGGCTCCTAAAGTCAAAGGTACAATTGCTGCATTTATCCCAATCGATGTGCCAACAATAATTCGAGTAAATGGAATAATAGCTACTAACAAAATGATAAAAGGTATTGAGCGCGACATATTAATAAAGATGGACAGGGCTTTATGTAATTTAGGCATTAGCTTTACCCGCTTGGTTGTGTAAAGTAGGGTACCTAACGGCAAACCCAATAGTATGGCAAAAAGCATACTAGTAACCACCATATATAGAGTTTCGCCTGTAGCGACGAATAAATCATATGCCATCGGGTAGGACATAGCCTAAAACCTCCACAGTTAATTTGGCGTGTTTGCATCGTTCTATGAATGCTTCCAATAAAAATTGGTGTGCAGTGAGTTCAACTATTAAAACCCCACAAGTGACTGTATCAAAACGATCAATATTGGCGAGTAAAATATTAATATCTAAATTTAACTCACGACTGGTTTGACTGATAAAGGGTACTGTAGCTTCTTCCCCTTGAAAAAAAAGACGAAGAAGGGGTTTGTCTGTTATATAGGACGCTACTCTGCTGGTTAAACATTCTGGTAATTTTGGGCTAAGTTGTGCATAAAGCATAGTACGTGCCACACTGTCATTTTTATTGAATACATTTGCCAAAGCTACAGTTTCGATAAGCTTCCCTTGTTCTATAACAGCCAATCTTTGACAAATGCGTTTTACTATATCCATTTCATGAGTAATAAGGACTATGGTAATTCCATACAAGGTATTAATTTTTTTAAGTAAGATGAGAATTGCATCCGTTGTTTCGGGATCTAGAGCAGAGGTGGCTTCATCACAGAGTAAAATTTTAGGTGAACAACTTAAAGCACGTGCAATTGCTACTCTTTGTTTTTGCCCGCCACTAAGTTGATGTGGATAGGCAAATTTTTTATCTGTTAGTTCTACAATTGGCAGCAATTCTTTGATTTTAGCATCGATCAAGTCTTCATTAATTCCTTGAATGCGCATTGGTAGTGCAATATTGTCATACACATTTTTTGAATTGAGTAAATTAAATTGCTGAAAAATCATCGCCATTTTGTGACGAGCTAAAGCTAAATTTTTTCGTGAAAGGCTATTCAGGTATTGGCCATCAATAACGACATCACCTTCGTCAGGACGCTCCAACAAATTAATACATCGTAATAAAGTGGACTTTCCAGCGCCACTTTTGCCAATAATACCAAAAATTTCACCTTCTTGAATGAATAAATTAATATCTTGTAAAACTGGTTTGCCAGAAAAGGATTTTGTTAATCGAATTAAATCAATCATGTTATAACCTGAAATTATATATTATGCATGCGATAGACGGTTTGGAGAGAGAGTATGAAACAGCACCCGCTTTAGCCGTATTTTCAAAAAAGAACCCTTTTTTGAGCGTCCGCAAGCTGAATTTCAAATCGACGCCGTAGTTGGAGTATACACAATCTGATTAAGTAAACAAAGAAGTATTTGAATTGCTTTTTGGTTGTGATGTAGAAAAAACTATTACCATAATGCTCTTGGTGAGAGTATTATTTTTTAATTCAGTAAAAAACCTACCACATGGATGTTTCATGATTTTTAATAATAGCGCTGTTGCGTTCTTTTTTTATGTGTTTTCAGTTCACTAACTTCATTTGCTGGTAGTATGGGAAAAATTGGTTTTTTACCTAAAGGTTATTTCCTTGCTTAGATTGGTGGGTATTCTGGAGTTCAGGTCAAAACGCAAACTATAATTATGGACAAGAACCTCCGGTGAGTAATTACTACACAGTTACAACTCATCAGGGTATTAGTCTCCAGTTCAATAATGTTGCAGATCAACTATCCATTGTAATTGGTTATCGCTTTTTCTACCTAGGACAGGGGAAATCAACAATCAACAATCAACAATCAACAATCAGCAAGCACTTAATGCAATTAAAACGGGCGATAACTATGCGAATGCTCTTGTTTTTACCGTGACAATTTAATGATTTTACTAACTCATTAACTCTATACGATTTTTAAAATAATCCAAGGCCTGGGGGTTTGCTAATGATTGCAAATTATGTACTGGTAAACCGTGAACTACCTGGCGAACAGCTAACTCAACGATTTTTCCACTGATAGTGCGAGGAATGTCATCTACTTGCAAAATTTTTGCTGGGACATGTCTTGGTGAAGCATTTTTACGAATAGTAGAGCGAATTTTATCGATTAGTTCTTCATTCAAAGATTTGTTTTTACGTAGTTTCACAAATAAAACAACACGGACATCATCTTGCCAATCTTGACCAATGACAATGCTGTCAATAACTTCATCAATTTGCTCTACCTGTCGGTAAATCTCAGCAGTACCAATGCGGACACCACCAGGGTTTAATACAGCATCGGAGCGACCATAAATAATGAGTCCAAAGTGCGCTGTTATTTCAGCAAAATCACCATGTGCCCAGACTCCCGCAAAACGTTCGAAATAAGCGTGCCTGTATGCTTGTCGATCGGGGTCATTCCAAAAACTTATTGGCATGGAAGGGAATGGCATAGTACAAACTAATTCGCCATGAGCTTTATGCACAGAGTGACCTTCCTCATCAAACACTTTAACGGCCATACCTAAACCTAAACATTGTAACTCGCCTCGATAAACGGGCAACATGGGGTTGCCTAGTGCAAAACAGGAAAGGATATCGGTACCTCCTGATATAGAGCTAAGTTGTATATCGCTTTTGATTTGCTCATAAACATAATCATAATTTTTTGGAAGTAACGGTGAACCTGTAGACAGAATACAGCGTAAATGTTTTAAATTACATTCCTTGCCGGGTTTTACTCTGGCTTTTTCTACAGCGGAAATATATTTAGCACTGGTTCCAAAGACAGTGACTTTTTCTTCTTCAAGTAATTTAAATAAGCGATTGCTTTTAGGGTAAGTTGGAGATCCTTCGTAAAGAGTTAATGTGGCGCCTAATGCTAGTGAAGAAACCATCCAGTTCCACATCATCCATCCGCAGGTGGTATAAAAACATAAATTGTCTTTTGCATGTAAATCTGTATGCAAACCTAATTCTTTAATATGCTGTATTAATGTTCCACCGGCACCATGCACAATGCATTTAGGTTTTCCAGTTGTTCCTGAAGAAAACATGATATACAGTGGGTGTGCGAAGGGAAGGGAGGTAAACTCACATTCTTTGGCTGGTTTTAAAAAATCATCCCAATGTTCTGCGTTAGGTAGTTCTGAGATGTCTATAACTTCATGGATATTAGGGCAAATTATCAGATGTATCAATGTTGGAAGGAAATTATTGAGTTGTTTAATCTTCTCAGCCTCGCTGAATTTCTTACCATTATATTGATGGCCATCACAAATGAATAATACTTTAGGCTCAATTTGTCCCAAGCGGTCAATGGCTGCTTGAGCACCAAAATCAGGTGAGCAAGAGGACCATATGGCTCCTATCGATGCAGTAGCTAACATAGCAATGATGGTATAATGAGTATTAGGCATTAATGCTGCAACCCGGTCTCCGCTACTGACCCCAATTGCCTTTAACCCAGCAGCACATTGGGCGACTGCGGTATATAATTGTTGATAACTTAGTTCATGACGTTCATTATTTTCATTGAGACTAATCAGCGCAGGATGTTCATCTCTTCGTGACAAAAGTTTTTGCGAAAAATTTAATTTAGCACCAGAAAACCAATGTGCGTCCATCATTTCATCGTAATAATTTAGGATTTGGTGGGGTGGGATATCAAATTTTAAATGAAAAAAATCGCAAAGTGTCGGCCAAAATGAATCAGGATGTTTAATAGACCAGGTATGAAGATCCTGATAATTTTCAAAAACCTGACAGTGTTGTTTTGCAGCAAAATGCATAAATTGCCACATTCTGCTCTTCTGAGGATATTTAGGTTTCCATGCAAGTTCACTCATTATTTATTCCTTTTTTAATAATTACAAGGATTTGCCAGTAGAGCGTTGCCAACTTTTGATTGATTTTTACGTCCCAAAATTTTACAAATTAAATCACCAACTGCTACAATTTTAAATACATCCACTCCAGTGTTAATACCTAAACCATGCATTAAATAAAGAACATCTTCAGTAGCCACATTCCCTGTAGCTCCAAGAGCATAAGGACAACCACCGAGTCCTGCAACAGAACTGTCAAAGCGATGTACTCCATAGTGTAATGAGGCATAAATATTAGCTATTGCCTGCCCAAAAGTATCATGAAAATGCATTGCTAATTGATTTAAAGGTAGAAATTTTAATACTTGGTCTAGGACTAATTGAGTTTGACGGGGAGTACCTACGCCTATGGTATCGCCCAATGAAATTTCATTGACGCCTAAATCTAAAAGTTTTTGCGTGACCTCAGCAACTTGTTCAGGAGGTATATTGCCTTCATAAGGACAGCCTAAGACACAAGAAATGTAGCCGCGTACATTGATGTTTTGCGCATTAGCTAAAGTAAGAACTGGTTTAAAGCGCATGATGCTTTCATGAATAGAACAATTAATATTATGTTGATTGAATGATTCGCTTGCTGCTGTAAATACAGCGATTTCTTTAACACCTGCTTCTATGGCTTTACGCATACCTTGTTCATTAGGAACCAGAGCGGAATAATGCACATTGGGGACTTTATCGATTGCCTGAAACACTTTTTCATGATCTGCTAATTGTGGAATGGCTTTTGCAGAAACAAAACTAGTCACTTCGATGCATTCCAAGCCTGTTTGACTCAGGGCATTAATCAACTCAATTTTATGTTTACTGGATACAAAAGCAGATTCATTTTGTAGACCATCACGGGGTCCTACTTCAATGATTGTCACTTGGTGTGGATAGTCCATATTCTTCTCTCAGTTCTTCATATATCACTCTTACTCAATGACAGTAATTCTTCTCCCTCATTAACCTGTGAACCGACAGAGTAAAATATCTGTGACAAAATACCATCACTTGGCGCATGAATAGTGTGTTCCATTTTCATAGCTTCCAGAACGATCAAGCGATCACCTGCTTTCACTTGCTCCCCAATATTTTTAAGTATAGCAACTACTGTTGCAGACATGGGTGCAGTCAATTGTCCTTTATGAGTTGATGAATGAACAGATGTATTCCAATTAAATCGTTCGATGGTAATCTGACCATTAATTGTATATAAGGTCAACGATTGGTTTTTATTGTATATTATGGCTTGATGTTGTTGTTCATTTAATTCAAGTGTAAGTTGATCCGCATTCAGTTGTGCGCGAATGAAATATTCTTGTTCTTTTATTTTTACTTTAAACTGATTGGCACTAATCGATGTAATTACCGCTTCCAGTAAATCATTTTCATCTTGATAGCGGTATATCCAGTTACTTATTGCGAAAGATTGCCAGGCAAACGCTGCTTGCAATAACGGATCTTGTATTTTATTCACTGTATTTAAATAGTCAAAACTTATTGTCATCAATTGTGCTAACTCTTTATCGGGTGAAGATAATTTAATGTCTTCCTTCGTTAAAAAATCAGTACACAGTTCTGCATGTCTGAATTTGGGATGTTGGCAAATTGCGTATAAGAATGGAATATTGGTTTTTACGCCTCCAATAAAATAATGTTCAAGTGCTCCTTGTAGTCGTTGTAAGGCTTCTTGGCGGTTAGTTCCCCAAGCAATCAGTTTGGCAATCATGGGATCGTAATATCTGGTAATTGGTGAGGAGCATGTTATTCCAGTATCGATACGTATTCCATCGCCCGACGGTTCTTTAAGAAAATGAATTTGACCTATTGATGGAATAAATTCATGATAGGGATCTTCAGCATAAATACGGCATTCAATGGCATGTCCTTGCACTTGAATTTGATTTTGTGGTAATGGTAAATGTTCATTTGCTGCAATTTTCAATTGCCAGCTTACTAAATCAAGACCCGTAATCATTTCTGTTACTGGGTGTTCTACCTGTAAGCGGGTATTCATTTCCATAAAGTAAAACTGTTCATTAACATCAACCAAAAATTCTACGGTTCCTGCCCCACTGTATTTAATCAAACGGGCTACTTCACAGGCTGCATCTGCAAGTTTCTGACGTAGGGCAGGTAGTAAATTGGGCGCAGGAGCTTCTTCAATAATTTTTTGATGTCGGCGTTGAATAGAACAATCTCGCTCAAATAGATGAACTACATTTCCATGATTATCGGCCATGATTTGTAATTCAATATGACGTGGCTGAAGCATCAGTTTTTCTATAATCATTGTGTCATCAATAAAATTGGCCATGGACTCGCGTTTGGCTCCAGCTAATGCTGCACTGAATTCAGACTCTGTATACACTGCGCGCATCCCTTTACCTCCCCCCCCATTAGCTGCTTTAATGAGCACTGGAAATCCTATTTTTTTTGCTTCACTAAGTAATTTTTCTTCTGATTGATCACGGCCATGGTATCCGGGTATTAAGGGAACATTAGATTTTTCTAGCAATTGTTTCGCCAGTTGTTTGGAGGCCATTGCTTCCATTGCATCAATGCTTGGACCAATAAAAATAATATTTGCTTTTTTACAGGCTTTAGCAAACTGAGCATTTTCTGATAAAAATCCATAACCAGGATGAATGGCTTGTGCATTGCTTTCTTTGGCAATACGAATAATGGTTTCACTATGTAAATAACTGTCTTTTGCTGCTGCATCGCCAACACAGTAAGCGCTGTCTGCATTGCGCACATGCAGACTATCTTTATCAACAGAAGAATAAATTGCTACGGTATGGATGCCCATTGAGCGTGCTGTTTTAATTATTCTGCAAGCAATTTCACCGCGATTAGCAATAAGGATTTTATTAAACATGCAAGCCTCTAGTTCCAGGTAGGTGTTTTTTTATTTAAAAACGCATTTAGACCTTGTTGTCCTTCGGGAGATACCCTTTTTTGGGCAATCAATGATGCAGTGTAATAAATTAATTCTTCGTCTATTTTTTTGTTTGCTACGTGAGCTGCTAATTTTTTAGATGCTCTTACCGCCTCAGGGGCGTTATTGCTAATTTGTTGGGCATAGTTCAGGGTGAACTCCAATAAATCTTTTTCGAGAATACAATGATGTATCAAATTTAAAGCTAAAGCTTTCGCTGCGTCAAACACTTCAGCACTCATGAATAAGGCTTTAGCAGAACGCTCACCAATTGCTGAAACAACATAAGGGCTAATTACTGCTGGAATTACTCCCAGTTTCACTTCAGAAAAACAAAAACGGGCCGAGGTCGATGCTAAAGTGACATCACAAGCAGCAGCCAAACCGGCACCGCCTCCAAAAGCACAGCCCTGAACCATTGCTAAGGTTGGTTTTGGGCTTTGATTTAAGGTATACATTAAATTAGCCAGTATCATAGCATCTTTTAAATTTTCTACTTCGCTAAAATGGGCCATTTCACGCATCCAGGCTATATCAGCACCGGCAGAAAAATGTTTGCCGTTCGCTTTAAGTACAATGACCCTGACCTTGGGATCTGTTAAAGCATTATTAAGATATGTTTGCATTTCAGCTAATAAATGATTATCAAAAGCATTATGTTTTTTCACGCGGTTTAAAGTAAGTAAACACAGATGGTCTTGAATTTCGTATAATAAGTCACTCACAGTTTGTCCTTTACATGCGAAACACGCCAAAGCGTGTTGATTCAATAGGGGCGTTTAGTGCAGCGGATAAACCAAGTCCTAATATTTTACGTGTATCCTCCGGCGCAATAACACCGTCATCCCATAGTCGCGCACTAGCATAGAAGGGATGGCCTTGTAGTTCATATTGAGCACGCATTTGTTTTTTAAATTGCTCTTCTTCTTCCATAGACCAATTATGTCCTTCTTTTGCTAACTTATCACGATTCACTTGAGCTAGAACATTAGCTGCTTGTTCACCACCCATTACCGAAATACGAGAATTGGGCCAAGACCATATAAACCGAGGATCATAGGCACGCCCGCACATTGCATAATTCCCTGCACCAAAACTACCCCCAACTATGACTGTAAATTTAGGAACATTTGCATTGGCAACAGCAGTAACCATTTTAGCGCCATGCTTGGCTATTCCAGAGGCTTCATATTTGGAGCCAACCATAAAACCCGTAATATTTTGCAAAAATACTAAAGGAATTTTACGTTGACAGCAAAGTTCTATGAAATGGCAGCCTTTTAAAGCACTTTCACTAAAGAGAATGCCATTATTTGCGATAATAGCAATGGGGTAACCATATAAATGAGCGAAACCACAAACTAATGTAGTACCATAAAGTGCTTTAAATTCATCAAATTCAGAACCATCAACGATGCGTGCGATGACTTCACGAATGTCAAAAGGTTGCCTAGGATCAGCTGGGATAATTCCATTTAGCTCTTTATAGTCATAAAGTGGCTCGAAGGTTTCAATGCGTTTAACAGAAGATTCTTTTTTGCGGTTCAAATTACTGATGCAAACCCGTGCTAAATGTAAGGCATGTGCATCATTTTCAGCATAATGATCTGCTACGCCGGAATGTCGGCAATGCACTTCGGCCCCTCCTAATTCTTCTGCGCTGATTACTTCACCAGTGGCTGCTTTAACCAAAGGGGGGCCGCCAAGAAAAATAGTGGCTTGATTTTTTACCATAATGGACTCATCGGCCATCGCTGGAACATAAGCACCACCCGCAGTACATGAACCCATTACTACAGCAATTTGCGGGATATTTCGTGCAGACATTTGGGCTTGATTAAAAAATATGCGTCCAAAATTATCCCGATCTGGGAATACTTCATCTTGTTGCGGTAAGAATGCACCACCTGAATCTACCAGATAAACACAGGGCAAATGATTCATCTGAGCAATTTCTTGTGCTCTTAAATGTTTTTTCACGGTTAATGGATAGTAAGTACCTCCTTTTACTGTAGCATCATTAATCACAATAACGCATTCAATACCACACACCCACCCGATTCCTGTAATAATTCCTGCAGCAGGTACATTATCATCATAAACCTGATAGGCAGCAAGTTGTGACAGTTCTAGAAAAGGACTACCAGGATCGAGTAATTGCTGTAAGCGTTCCCTAGGAAGTAGTTTTCCATGTTTTAAATGTCTGGTACGAGCTTTTTCAACGCCACCCAACGCGATGCGTTTAATTTGTTGTTGAAGTTTATCAATTAAGACGTGCATGGCGGATTGGTTTTCTTTAAATTCTTGACTTCCAGTGTTAATTTGACTGATTAATTTCGCCATGTATTAGTCCTTATCGTACTAAAATATCACTAAGAACAAGTATCGTCCAAAGGATCCATGTTATTGCAATAAAGTGGGGCATGTCACTACCTTTTATTGCTCTATAGATCAAAGCTGGAATTGTTGTAAGAACAACAGGCAACAGAGCAAGCACCAGAATTTTACGGATAACAAGTCCCCAACCTGTTTGGCTGAATATAGGAGTTAATTTTATATTTACGTACGTGAAAAATACATCAATATAAACAATAACAAGATGAGCGTATTTTGCAAATACGACTACCAGAATACTGAGTAGCAAATAAATAAGACTTTGTCGTAACATGAACATCCTTTTTTTATGATAAATTACATCAACTCAATTGCCATTGCTGTTGCTTCACCACCACCAATACACAATGCGGCAATACCACGTTTTTTACCTTGATGTTTCAATGCATGGATTAAAGTAACTAAAATACGTGCACCTGAAGCACCGATAGGGTGCCCTAAAGCACAAGCACCGCCGTGAATATTAACCTGTTCTGGATTTAATTCAAGCTCAGTAATTGCAGCCATTACCACAACCGCAAATGCTTCATTAATTTCATAAAGATCGACATCATTTTGATTCCATCCAGCTTTAGTCATTACTTTACGAATTGCATCGATTGGTGCCGTGGTAAACCACTGGGGTGCTTGAGCATGACTTGCATGAGCGACAATACGGGCAATAGGACGAAAATCGCGTTTTTCTGCCTCTGCCTTGCTCATTAATATCAAACTGGCTGCACCATCAGAAATAGAACTGGAGTTTGCTGCTGTAACTGTACCATCTGCTTTAAACGCAGGTTTTAAGTGAGGGATCTTGGCTAATTTTGCTGCGTCTGGGCCTTCATCAATAGTTACTGTTGTCTCACCTTTATGGGTATTGATGGTCACAGGTGCAATTTCTTCAGCAAACGCACTGTTTTCAATTGCTTTTAAGGCTTTGCTCATTGATTGGGTGGCGTATTCGTCTTGTTGCTTTCTGCTGAAATGAAACTGTTCCGCAGTGGCTTCGGCAAAGCATCCCATTAACTGACCTTTATTATAGGCATCTTCTAACCCGTCCAAAAACATATGATCTTTTAATTCACCATGTCCTAACCGGTATCCTGCACGTGCTTTAAGCAGTAAATAGGGTGCATTACTCATGCTTTCCATCCCTCCAGCAAGGATTATATTTGCTGAACCTGCTTTAATTAAGTCATGAGCCAACATCACTGCTTTCATCCCAGAACCACATATTTTATTGATTGTTGAGGCGGTTACTGAATCAGGGATTCCTGCTTTGATTGCAGCTTGACGTGCGGGGGCTTGGCCGATACCCGCCTGGAGCACACAACCGCTAATGACTTCGTCAATTTCAGCCGGATTGATTCCTGCCTGAGATAAAGCAGCTCTGTGAGCAATAGCGTTTAGTTCTGGAGCTGAAAGTGCAGATAGCGCCCCTAATAATCCTCCCATGGGCGTTCTTTTTGCTGCAACAATAACTATCTCGTTATGATCCATTCGTATTATCCTTATGCTGTTTCTTTAAAAAGTTCGCGTCCAATGAGCATTCTTCTAATTTCAGAAGTACCAGCCCCAATTTCATACAGTTTTGCATCGCGTAGTAAACGGCCAGTTGGGTATTCATTAATATATCCGTTACCACCAAGAATTTGAATTGCTTGTAATGCCATTTGCGTTGCTTTTTCTGCAGTATATAAAATTACTCCAGCAGCATCTTTACGAGAGACTAAGCCCTGATCGCAGGCTTTAGCAATTGTATATAAATACGCTTTGCTGGCACTTAGATCAGTATACATATCTGCTAATTTACCCTGGATGAATTGAAATTCGCCAATAGGTTGTTTAAATTGCTTGCGTTCATGTACATAAGGTAAAACAACATCCATACATGCTTGCATAATACCCACAGGTCCTGCTGCCAGAATAGTACGTTCATAATCAAGGCCACTCATTAATACTTTGACACCTCGATTAATTTCACCCAAAATTTGTTCTGCAGGTACTTCACATTCTTCAAAAACTAATTCACAGGTATTTGAACCGCGCATCCCCAATTTATCCAATTTTTGAGCTGTCTTAAATCCAGGCATTCCTTTTTCAATCAAAAATGCGGTAATGCCCTTATTTTCTGCTTGTTTGTCTGTTTTTGCATAAACTACTAAAACATCTGCATCAGGACCGTTAGTAATCCACATCTTGGTACCATTGAGAACAAACTTATCGCCCGATGCCTTGGCGTGTAATTGCATACTGATGACATCCGAACCTGAATTGGATTCACTCATTGCTAAGGCACCAATGTATTCCCCACTAATTAACTTAGGCAAATATTTATGTTTTTGCGCAGTGTTTCCATTTAAATAGATTTGGTTTACGCATAAATTAGAATGCGCACCATAACTTAAGCCGACAGAAGCAGAGGCACGAGAAATTTCTTCCATAGCTATGGTATGAGCAAGATATCCCATGTTGGCTCCTCCATATTCTTCGCTCACTGTAATCCCTAATAAACCCATGTCTCCTAATTTTCGCCACAGGTGATTTGGAAATGCATTAGTTTCATCGATTTTTGCAGCAAAAGGAGCTATTTCAGTGTGGGAAAATTGACGAACACTATCTCGTAATAGCTCATAGGTTTCGCCTAATTGATAGTTTGGTCCTATGTACATAGGTGGCTTCCTGTGGTTTTTTATAAATCCATTTAGACTATACCTAATCGAATTGAAGTTGCAACCAGAATTTCTATTTTCATCATGGATTATGATGGTTTAAAAAAGCTTCTTTACCCGATTTAAAAAATCACCTACTCTTAAGCCAAAGTTACTTGGATTTACCGATTTAGGAGAGTCGCACATGCGAAAGTTAATGCTCTGGGGACATCCCATTAATGTTTAATATTTATTCAATTTTACGTCCTTTATTATTTTTTATGGATCCAGAAAGAGCGCATTCATTGAGTTTGTCAGCATTGCACTATATGCCTATTACTCGCAATAAATCCATAGATGCCAAACCCATTAATTCTATGGGATTGCAATTTCCCCATGCAGTGGGTTTAGCTGCAGGTTTCGATAAAAATGGCGAGTATTTAGATTCCTTATCTAAATTAGGTTTTTCTTTTATTGAATTAGGGACAGTTACACCAAGAGCTCAGTTGGGTAATCCAAAGCCACGCTTATTTCGTTTACCTGAAGCGCAGGCCATTATCAATCGTATGGGATTTAATAACCAAGGTGTTGATATTTTAGTAAATCGTATAATTCAGGCAAACTATAAGGGGATTTTGGGAGTTAATATTGGTAAAAATAAGGATACCTCTTTAAATCGGGCTGTTGATGATTATCTTTATTGTCTCAAAAAAGTCTATGCCCATGCCTCGTATGTAACAATTAATATTTCCTCTCCGAACACACCTGATTTGCGCCAATTACAACAAGGTGCTTACTTTGCTAATTTACTGTCGCAGTTACGGGCTGAACAAATGAAATTGGCTGATGAATTTCAGCGTCATGTTCCTTTAGTTGTTAAGGTTTCTCCTGATGAGGATAATGAAACATTAAAACAAATGACAGAAGTTATTTTACAGCATCGTGTTGAAGGAATCATTGCAAGCAATACTACTTGTTCACGTGAGGGTATTAAAAATTTACCTCATGCAGAAGAGATTGGTGGTTTAAGTGGTAAACCCTTGCAGGAATTATCATTGCAGTGTTTGAGCTTGCTCAAACAATACGTTGGTGATGCAGTAACTTTGATTGGAGTTGGCGGAATAGACAGTTGTCAGACTGCTCAAGAAAAATTAGATGCGGGAGCATCGTTATTGCAAGTGTACAGTGGGTTGATTTATCAAGGGCCTGGATTAGTTCATCAATTGCTAAATGGATTAAACATAAAATGAGCTATATCACTAAAGATTTAGCGGCACAAATGGAAGGTTGCATGAAGCAAACCCATATTGAAGTAACCAGACAATATGAGGAAGGAACTGTGCTAGAAATTAATGGTGGCGCAGCTTGTTTTTCCGGTTTTGATTCCTATTTATCGCAAGTTGTAGGTTGGGGGTTTGCTACTCGACCAAAGCAATTTAAGACTGAAATTGAACACATAGAACATTTTTATAAAGCTCAGGATCATTTGCGGGTGGATATAGAGTTATGTCCTTTTGTAGGGAATGAATTAGCTGTATTTTTAAGTAGACGTGGTTATGGAGTCTCTGAATTAAATAGTGTTTCTGCCTTGAATTTAAAAACATACGAACCGGTCGATTTAGTTGTTTCGCCGTTTGAAATCAGAAAAGTAACTCCCTGTGAATTAGAGGAATGGGCTACTCGAGTTGCTTTAGGGTTTGGTTGTCCTGTAGCTAAAAAACAATTTTTTCGTTATGCGAAGGCTGGGGGAGTTCAAGCTTTTGCTGCTTATAAGGAAGAATTCATGGTTTCTGGAGCCGTAATCGCGATGCATGGTGAATTTTGTGATTTAGGTGTTACTAGTACTTTACCCGCTTATCGGGGAAGTGGATTACAAAAGAAATTATTACATACGCGCTTGAATTATGCCAAAGAGCATGGGTTATCCTGGGCTATAGTTACGACTGAACATGGGACTGTTTCTGATGCAAATGTACAAAAAATTGGGTTTCATTGTGCCTATACGCGCGTTAAAATGACGTTAGAGATGTGGAATGAATATTAGCACTTCTGTTCAATAAGAGTTACAATTAGCCACATATTGCTAATATGCTAAGTTCTGAATTAATGAAAAATAAACTTACTATTAAAACTGATGTCTTATATAAACGTTTGTTTTCTTACGTCAAACCATTTTGGCCAGTATTGGTTTTGGGTATCGGCGCAAATATTTTTTATTCACTGATCGATGCTGGTTTCACTTACATGATGCGTCCTTTTTTTGATAAAGGATTTATTAATATTGACATCGCTTTTATTAAAAAAATTCCCTATATCGTTTTAATAGGGATCACTTTAAGAGGGTTAATCAGCTCTCTTGGCAGCTATTGCATGACTTGGGTAGCACGTTCTGTAGTTAAAGTATTAAGAGAAAAGGTTTTTACCCATGTTCTGTACTTGCCTGCAGATTTTTATGATGAAACAACTTCTGGGCAATTACTCTCCAAAATTCTTTACGATGTAGAGCAAGTTGCCCAGGTTAGTGCAGAAGCATTAACAGACCTCGTGCAAAACATCTGTTTAATCATAGGCTTAATTACAGTGATGATGGTACTTTGTTGGCAATTATCGCTCATGTTTTTATTTACTATTCCCTTTGTCGGATTGATTGTCAGTTACACCAATAAGCGAGTCAGACGAATTAGTCATAAAGTGCAAGAAACAATGGGTGAAGTAACTGAAATTGCTAGTGAAGCAATTGAGGGTTATCGAGTGGTGCGTATTTTTGGAGGTACGACTTATGAGTCTGATAAGTTTAGCAAAGCAATAGAGCGCTCACGACAAAATGATATGAAGGTTGCTGTAAGTAAGGCTGTCAATGTATCGGGTGTACAGATTGTTATTGCGATTGGTATTGCCGCAATTATTGCAGCAGCCATTCAACTTTCCACCATAGTTATTGTTTCAGCAGGCTCTTTTTTAGCAATTATTGCTGCGATGTTACAGTTGATTAAGCCAATGAAAACGTTAACGACGTTGCATGCGGTCATCCAAAAAGGACTAGCTGGGGCAGAAAGTGTATTCAATTTATTTGATAAGCCTGTAGAACTAGATCAGGGCATTATGTTGGCACAAAGGGCAAAAGGAGCAATTGCGTTTAAACAGGTATCTTATGCTTATAGACTGGGACGAAAGGTTTTACATGAAGTCACTTTTACTATTGAAGCAGGTAGCACAGTTGCTTTAGTGGGGCATTCGGGAAGCGGTAAAACCACTATAGCCAGTTTACTTCCACGCTTTTATGAGGTAAAGGAAGGAATGATTACTCTGGATGATATGCCAATTAATCAAATTAGCTTACACAGTTTGCGTAAACAAATGGCTTTGGTAAGTCAAAATGTAACTCTTTTTAACGACACTTTAGCTAATAACATTGCTTATGGACGTTGGGATGTTAGTCGTGAGCAAATTATTCATGCTGCGAAATTGGCTTTTGCTGATGAGTTTATCAGCAAATTGCCTGATACTTACGATACCTACATAGGTGAGAATGGAGTTTTATTATCAGGTGGACAAAGACAAAGAATTGCTATTGCACGAGCCATTCTAAAAGATGCACCTATTTTAATTTTGGATGAAGCTACTTCTGCTTTGGATAGCGAATCGGAACGTTACATTCAAATTGCTTTAGAAGAAGTAATGAAAAATCGTACTACTTTAATTATTGCTCATCGATTATCAACAATTAAACATGCAGATAAAATCATTGTTATGCAACAAGGACGTATTGTAGAACAAGGAACGCACCAGGAGTTACTTGCATTGCAAGGATATTATACACAACTTCATGGAGGGCAGCACATCAATACGATGGGTGAGGAAACTATAATCTGATGTCTTCATTTATGGATAATTTATGGTATGGAACACATCCTTTACAAAGGTTTCTAAGTCCTTTGTCCTTAATGTACCGTCTTGTGGTTTCTGCGAGACGTTGGTATTTACAGAATTTTTGTCAAATTAATTGTTCTGTGCCTCTTATTGTTGTTGGCAATTTAACCGTTGGGGGCGTAGGTAAAACGCCTTTGGTTATTGAATTAGCTAAGAGATTGCAGGAAAAAGGATTAAAAGTAGGAATTGTTAGCCGAGGTTATGGAGCTACAATTAAGAATTTTCCCTATGAAGTTCAGCTTGATGACGCGGCGGCAAAGGTTGGTGATGAGCCTTTATTAATAGCACAAAAAACTCAATGTTGTGTAGTGATTTCACCCAAGCGCACAGAGGCAGTGCATTATCTTTTAAACAAACATGAGTGCCAAATTATTATTAGTGATGATGGTTTACAACATTATCGTATGGGCCGTGCTATTGAAATTGCCGTAATTGATGGTATGCGAGGTTTGGGAAATGGTCTCTGTTTGCCTGTCGGGCCTTTAAGAGAACCTGCTACTCGTTTAGAAGAAGTGGATTTTATTGTGGTGAATGAGGGCACTTGGGAAAATTCGTATTCTATGATATTAAATCCTGGTAAGATAACGCAACTTAATAATGGTAACGAAGTGGAACTTGATGCGATTAATGGAAAATGGGAAGCAGTCGCAGCAATTGGCAATCCACAACGTTTTTATTCCACTTTAAGTCAATTAGGAATAGAATTTGATACCTGTTCTTATCCTGATCATTATCAGTTTAAGCCAGGTGATTTGGACTATTTGGAATCGTTCATTATTATGACAGAAAAAGATGCGGTGAAGTGCCGCCCATTTAGTACAGATACCATGTTTTATTTGCCTGTAAACGCTGTATTGGAAGATGCATTTTGGAACGCATTATGGTCACATCAACAGTTAAAAGGTTATTGCTAATATGTTACCTATTCGATGTTGTGCTTTTTTATTTGGGATAATATTTTTCATCAGTACTGGCGTGTTTGCAACCGAAACAGATGAAGTAAAACCGAAGCTTAAACCAGTTGATCCTACTCTAGGTAGCTGGATCTTTTCGGGTATGGTGAATAATGAAAGTGGTGATAAATATGGTTACTTTTTTGAAATGAAGCGTCAAGGCTCAGAATTTTATGCTAAAGCGGCTTTAATTGACGGGCAAACAAATCAACTGATATTTTTCTATGAGGGTAATGAAAAAATAGAGTCGGCGGCCTCACTTGATTGGCATGTGGGACATTCTTTTATTCGCTTTAACCCAATTAATGACAGCTGGATTTTTGGTGTTAAAGGTGAAGATAAGAAAGGTTTTAACTTTAAAGTAGATATGTTGAAACAAAGCAATCATCCCAATGAAACGTTAGTGTTACGACCTGGTGTTAAATTGCAGGCCCAACAAACAAGTCAATTGAATGGCCATGTGCAGGTGAATAATAAGGAAGAATTTGTTACCGGTAATAAAGCCTGGTTTGGTCAATTAATGTTAAGTAATGATCAGAAAGACTCTCATGACATCAGCACTACTTTCTGTCATTTAAACGATGATAATGGTTTTTATTCGGCCAATCTCAAAGAAAAAGATGCCGTCAGTGCAGCCGTTGCTGGTTGGCTTGATCCTTCAGGCAATAAAGTGAAAATGTCACAATTTGTTTCAATCAAATCATTAGATCATGATCAATGCGTGCTAAACATAGGTTTGCCTAAGCTGACTTTAAAATTGCTGAATACTTTGAAAGCGGATAATTCAGCTCATGCAATTGCTGGTTTCTCCAAAGAAAGCAAAGGCACTTTCTGCTTTGTCACCGAGCAGTCTTTCTTAAAGGAACAAGCAACTGTGTAGATAGAGTATGCCAGCATGGTCATGAGGAGATTGATTATATTTTACAAGATGATGAGCTTGGTTTAATGTTGGGTTATTTGCATGATGCAGAACGGAACACCATTATCGTTCTCCATGGTTTCTAACTCAAGATATTGTAACTTATGATCTCCACGAATATAGAATATCACACGGGCGTGCGGATTTGCTCATTAAGGCAAATAGTGGTTTTCGCATTTCGCCTGTAAAGATTAAACACGTGTTGAACTTACATCCTGCCGTAATAGAAGCAGCTTATGGTGAGCGTTTTAATCGACAGTGTGCCGCATTGCCCAATTATTAAAAATATATCTTACGGATTATAAGGTTCTAAACCAACTTTATTTTGTTGACAAGATTCCTAGAAATAGTCGAAATAAAATTATTCGCAATGAATTGTCATTATTAATACCAATTAGTATTTATCCGATTTCAATGGAATAGTGGGGAGGTCCTCACACTCTGAAGCAATATCTTTCGAGCAAGACTACCCATAAAGCGAATTTGTTTTTAATGCCAATTCATAATCGAATGCCCTTCTTACTTAAATTTCATTATATATTATGGCCGTACTCAGTTATGCTTGCACTCTCATCTGACTCATTTGCTGTTTTTTCGGGTAGGTATTGTGAAAGAATGCTTGCAATAATTAACACCGCGGGAATGATTAAAAGTGTTAATTGGTAATTCTCTAAGGTATAGTGCCCTGTATGTCCACTAAAGTAATCAAGTAAATAACCAATTAAAGGTTGTAATATGGGTGTGGATAGCATTCCTAAGGTATTAGTAAAGCCCGTGCATGCAGAAAGAGATTCAGGTGGCGCGAGTTCATTGGCAATCGTAAAGGCCAGCATGTAAGCTCCACAACAAAGACCAATCATAAAAAATAGAAAGCCAGTTATTAAACTACTTTTTAGGGGTAAATAAAGAATAAGAAGAAATAGCGCTGCAGTGGATAAACACGAACAATGAATGAGGGGCTTGCGTTTGCTCAGGCGTATGGATAGCCAACCATAAATCGGGCAACTTATGCCAGCACCTAATAAAATCATTGAGGTAAGGATACTCGCTGTTTTTATATCACAGTGCAGTTTGAGTTGTACAAATGGGAGCGCCCACATAGCGCCAAAAACAGTAATGACAGAAAATTCCAAACCTATAAATAACCCGTTAATCCAGACCAATTTATTTTTTAGCATCAACAGCAGTTGTTTTTTGTAGTATTGTGGATTATTAAAAGTGGGTTTGTTACTGGGAATAAAAAGACAGCATAAGGTAGCAATTAAAAGACCTACAGTAGCTGCAATCGTCAGGAAATACCGCCAACTGATAAAGCCGATAAGCGATCCCATGCCAATCATACCTAATACGGTAATTGTAAATCCCAAAGTTTCGGACAAACCTATCATAAAAGCATACTGGGTTAAGGGGAAATGTTGGCGGAGAACGCGAGTTAAACCGACAAAAGCAAAAGAAGAACCTGCGCCGATAATCAAACGCCCGCAAAATAATACAACTAAATTGTCTCCGATGGAAAAAATAAAACAACCTAAAGCACAGAGTAAAGCATTAATTGATAATAAAGTTTTTATGTTGTAACGATCAAAAAGCATACCGACTGGAATTTGCATACTTGTGTACACATAATAAAATGAGCTACTTAAAAGACCAGCAACTAATGCAGAGAACCCTTGCTCATGCATAATTGCACCAATAATGATTCCTGATGATAGTTGTAAAAAGAATTGAAATAATAAAAAAGAAACACTGACCAACCAAATAAGTATTCTTTTTGGCCTATGTAAGGGTATGGAATTCAATAAAATCATTCGCTTTGTTTAAATCAAAGGTGAAATATATCGAATTGTGGACGGAGTGTAAATTTATTTTAATTGTAGTTGATATTATCATCGAATTTAGATGGATTCCTATTGCGTTGTACCTTTAAAATTTGGCTTGCAATTTAAATAGTTCTTAAATAGTCTACTGATACAGCCCGGACATGAACGTATTAATGTGAATTCTACTTATCATGCGCCTGGTATTTTTAATGGATGTTTATAATATTGAAACCAATCTAGTTACTTAAATCAGCAATTTAGAAATTAGCTTGCTTTGAGTCATATATCAATTAATGAATTACTCTAGTGGAGCAAATAGCGTTTTGCTAACTGCTAAGACGCAGTACTGATAATTTTTACGCTAATTTATGAATTTTAACCACCATTCCTATATCATCATTATCCAAATAATAAATCACATTTCCTTTTAAACGATGTTTTTGTGACACCGTAAAGGATGATTGTGGATTATTAGGCGGAGACACTTGCAGATGTGCATTGAACGTATAGTAATTACTTTCTCTTACACGAAATGTACCTTGTACTTGTTGTCATCCGCTCTGTTCAACACGAGGCAAAGCAACGGTAGTTTGGCTATTGGCCGGTTGTCTCCAGGAGTAATGGCCCAAAACCGGATAACGTGAGCGATGACTTAATTGGTAATAGTGATCGTGTAAACTTGAGTAGGAACCAGGTAATAAAAAGTAAGGTTTAAGTGTTTTTCCTGAGCTCGGTTTTAAAAAGTTCGCATTAGTACTCATAGGAATGAGGGGCACATCTGTAAGAAGCATATCATGTTGAAAAGAGGCAGTGTTTTGGGCAAATATAATAAGATCGATTTGATAACTGGGTTTAGCGAAAACAAAACACGAATACAGCAGGCTTATTATTATAGGTATTCGTCGCATGATTCAATCTTTTTAGTTTTTAACATTATACTCATCAGGTACAAATTCACTCAACAACAATTTTAGGAAACTTATCTGCATAATTAATTGGTTTTTTAGCCAGTTCAATGGCACTATGCAGGGCTGTTTTGATAAATGTGTCGGTTAAATTATTGCGAGGCTGAGCTGCTGTTGGTAAGCCAATATCACAATGTTGACGGATGTGTCCATTTAGAGGAAGCTGGCCTAACAAAGGGCAATGATGAGAAGCACAAAGCGCTTCAGCGCCTCCTGCACCAAATAATGCTTCTTGATGACCACATTGACTGCATACATGTATCGACATATTTTCAATAACACCTAATACATCTATTCCTGTTTTCGAAAACATATTTATTGCTTTTTGTGCATCTAATGTTGCCACATTTTGAGGTGTTGTAACCACTATTGCTGCTGTGAGAGGAATTTTTTGCACTAAAGTAAGTTGAATATCACCTGTTCCTGGTGGTAAATCAATGAATAAATAATCCAATTCATCCCAAAGAGTACTATCCAGCATCTGGATTAATGATTTAGCGAGCATAGGACCTCGCCAAATCAAGGCCTGGTCATTGTGAGTAAGGTAGCCAATAGACATCGCTTGAATACCATGAGCATGAACCGGTAGATAAAAATTACCGTCGATTTGAACAGGTTCTGTTTTACCCATCATGAGGGGTATGCTGGGCCCATAAATATCTGCATCTAGAATGCCTACACGTGCTCCAGCACGCGCTAATGCTGCGGCAAGATTAACCGTTACTGTCGATTTACCGACGCCTCCTTTTCCTGAAGCGACTGCGATCGTATTTTTGACGCCTCGTAAGCCTTTACCCACTAATTGAGTTCTATGTGCTCTAATCCATTGGTCAATGTTAATTGTTAGGTGTTGGTTTGGGAATTGAGTTTGTAACGCAGAGTAAATTAGCGGCTTATAGTTCTCTTCTAGAAAATAGTGTGGGAACCCTGCAAGCACGTTAATAATCAATTCATTGGCTTTAGTTTTATAGTCCCACTGTAAATTCATTTCCTTGCCGGTAAGATCAAGCAAAGGATCGGCTAACGTATTTAACACGTTTGTTATTGTACGTTCAACAGTCATTGATGAGACCTTTAGTGTAAAAGGTGAATAATAGCTCAGGCTAGTATTATTGCATAGAAAAAAAATCAGCTTAAGACAAACTCATACTCCCAGGTAACCCAACGCGTACTTGCCAAATAATAAATTCCACAATGAACCGGACGTTCACTTCGTTCTGATAAATACAAACCATAATTATTGAGTTGAAGGCGGTGTGTAACTAAAGCATGTTCCTCGTCTTTACCTGTTTTAAAATCAATAATCCACATCTTATTTTGATCTTCAAATGTACGATCGATAATTCGAGTGGAAGGTTTATTCTGGTGTGTTACCAATAATTCATATTCGTTGTGTTCTTTATCATGTTTGGTAATAATCCATGCACCTATTTTATCTTGAAATAATCGTTTAATCTGTTCTTGTAAAAGCTCTACAGACTCCTGTTGCATTTTTTCATCAAATCCAAGTTTTTTAAATTCATTATGTGCTAAATTCCAAGGGATTTCAGTAGGTGTTGCCGGATGGTTCTCACATACCCATTGTAATAATCGATGAGCCACTATACCGGTTAGGCGAGGAATACTCGTTAATAAAGTAGAGGCAGGATTTCTGGAAAAATGATCATTTACTTGGGGGTCGTCTTTGTTTTGATAATAAGATACAGGGAGCCGCATTAATTTAGGCAAAGGAAGATTTATTTCCTGTGTACACTGTAAGGTTTCATCTTCATTAAATTCTTGCTGTTTTAATAAACTACGAAAAGAGTTTTTGGATGATTTTTCAGAATAATCCATTAAATATAAACGTGATTTTGCCCTTGTCGCTGCAACATATAATAGTCGTTGTGCTTCATAGCAGCTTTTTACATTATCCAATTGACTTAAATAATCATAAACAGCACAGTGTTCCTGATGTGCTGCTTTAATTGGCGACATTAATAATAAATTTTCGTTTTTTTGTGTAGGTAAATTAAGCCAACGTAACATCGGAGAATCTCCTTGATTAGGTTGTGCACCTAAACCAGGTAAAAATACGGTGTCAAACTCCAAACCTTTGGATTTATGAATGGTCATAATGTGCAAACGCGATGGAGTAGTCTGTTGAGAATAGAGCTTATTAAATTCTTTCAGAAACTTATTCATGTCGGCCAAACGGCCATCTTCTTCATAACGATCAAGCAGGTTCCAGAATTGTTGTAAATCATTAAGCTGGGCTGGATTTAGTATTTTATCAACATGTAATTCATTTAATGCATTAATTACCCATGTCGACAGTCTGCTTTCATATCGGTGTGTCAGTGCTTTGTGCATGATACGAATAAAATAGCTGGCACGAATAGTTCCCTCTTCGCTCAAGTCTTGAATTTTATTTAAATGTAACAGAGCAGAATAAATGGATTTCTTTTTATTAAAGTGTGCGATGGCATGTATATCAGTTAACGACAAACCACAATAGGGACTACGTAGCAGAGACAGCCAAGATAGTCGATTTGCAGGAGATAATAAGGCTTGGGTTAATGACCATACATCACGTAAGTGCCCTAAATTTGCTAATAAAGTAATATCAGTGCCCTGGTAGGGAATTTGATGGTAACGCAGTAATTGAATAATTTCCGCCAGCTGAGTTCTGGAGCGTACTAAAATAGCCATGCTTTGTTCTGGTTGAGTTTGCAATTCATATTGGATGAGTTGTATCAGCCTTTGAGCTTCTTGTTCACGACCTTTAAATTGCATTGCATGAATAGCACTGTGTTTGTCATCTTGAATAACATTCATACTGGGATGGAATGATACTGCTCCAGACTCTATATCTACTTGTTGCGGAAATATTTTGGTAAATTGATGATTGATCCAATCTACAATAGTTTTAGTTGAGCGAAAATTACAACTCAATTCTAATGAGTTAAGTCGAACTGGTCCAATGCCTTGTTCTTTAGCCCGGAAAAACAATCCCACTTCCGCTTGCCGGAACCGATAAATGGATTGCATGGGATCACCTACGATAAATAAGGTTTTGCCGTCTCCTCCCTGCCAACCATGAACTAACTTGCTGAGTAGATCAAACTGAGTAATGGATGTATCTTGAAATTCATCAATTAACAGGTGATGAATTGCATTATCTAAATATAATGCCAAATCAGTAGGGTATTCTGAATCACCTAATGCCGCTAATGCTTGTTGCGAAATGGCTGTAAAATCAACTTCATTTTGCTCGCTAAATAAAAGCTGCAAATGGCCAACAAGCAGTGGAAGTAATAAAAATAAGGCTTGTAATACATCCCATTGTTCTGCATCGTATTCTGGATTTGGCAAATTACTTACTTGCATTAAGGAATCACGAAAGTCAGGGTAGTTGTTAAGTTCTGCTAAAAGTTCTTTACTGGCATTTTTAAGTCGTTTGTATTCATTAGGTGGGCAAGAAGAGCTTAATAGTCCAACGCGATGGTCAAAACTTTTGCGAAAATTAAAATCACCTGTTAGTAACAGTTTACCTAATGCGGTAGCAATCTCTCGATTGGTTTGTTGGAAATCATTCCATTCTTTTAGCACATAACGAGGTGAGTCAGGATTATTTTCAATAAGTGCTAGTTCGCGGGCGCATTGTATTAATTCTGGGACTAAATGATCGGGAAGACTTTGTTTAAAACGAGTTAGTTCATGTTCTTGTATCTGATGTAAGGCTTGTTCAAAGGTTGATTTTTCTTGGACTTTAGCCTGGAATAAAGGGTATAGCCATTGATCTCTGCGAGAGAGCAATGTTTTAAATAATTCCAGCAAACGATCTTGGCGGTTGTCTACATGTAAAAACAGTGTTCTTATGGCCTGTTGGTATTCAGGGGTATTTAGAGCGAATTGGATGCAGTAACGACTTGCATTTAAGTAATGGCTTTCGGCTTTATCTGTAACTTGTGAATAGGCAATTTGTTTTTCCAGCAATGGAATTGCTTGATTGATACTTTGACATAAAGAATCGATGGTTATAATTTTTAAGCGATTAGGATGATGCAGTAAATCCCATTGATAGTGTTCGTCACGCTGAAGTGCTTCACGCGCAAAATCAAGAGTGATTTGTTGATGAGGCGTTCTGGCGAAGGAGGTACTTGTAGCTTGTTGGAGGGCGAAAATAATTCGTTCCCGCATTTCACTGGCGGCCTTGCGAGTAAAGGTAAGCGCAATAATTTGTTCTGGGGCGGTTACTGTACTTAATAAGCGCAGATAGCGTTGGCTTAAAATTTCTGTTTTACCCGAACCTGCTGGAGCCTGAACTATAAACGATTGGCTGGGATTGGTAGCTTGTTTCCTTTGATTACTGTCTATTAGCATGATTTAATTGAAAATTCCTAGAAAATGTAAGTAAGCATTCAATGGTGTCAACTTAAAATTTTTGTCATCCACACAGACGAAGATCCATTGGTAAAATAAGCTGAGGTGGTGCGACTTGAAAAATAGATTCGCACCTAATGCGAAAGTGACTCGCTTCTTAAATTGGACGGTAACTCCTAAATTATTCCAATACAATTTCCTGTGCAGGTGGTCTTAAATTGTAATAAGAGCTCATACAACGGCCATAAGCTCCCGTGTTCGCAATTAAAAGCACATCACCTTCTTGAGTGACCGGTAATAATCGGTCATAACCCAAAGTATCTCCTGATTCACAAATAGGACCTACGATATGTGAAAATCCAGCTTTTTCCTCGTGGAGTCGGCTTAAATTTACAATTTCATGATAAGCACCATATAAAGAAGGCCTGAGCAAAGAATTCATGCCGGTCTCAATACCAATAAATTTAACTTTGCCTTTTTCTTTGCACTGGGTAACTTTAGCCAAAATAATACCACTTTCTGCGACGAAGAAGCGACCTGGTTCTAACCAAAGTTCCAGATTCGGGTAGCGAGATTTTACTGCCATCAGTAATGCATCCAGATTAGCGAAATCTAAAGGTTGCTGTCCTGGTTTTTCAACAATACCTAAACCACCACCTAAATTAATCGCTTTTATTTCTGGGAATTGCTTTATTAACGAAGCCAGCATTAATGCGGTTTGCTGCCATAATTCAGGTGTAAGAATCCCACTGCCTGAATGGGCATGTAATCCTACTACTCGGATGTTATTTTTTTTGGTAATTGCAACAACCCGATCCAGATCATTTTGCGTAATACCAAATTTTGATTCATTTCCTGCAGTAGAAACATGTTTATGATGACCAGCCCCGGTACCGGGATCAATACGGATAATAACATCGCGGTTTTTAAATAAACCTGACCAGTTCTCTAATGGATAGAGACTGTCTATAGTGATGTGGCAACCAATTTTTAATGCGTACTCATATTCAGATCGGGGCGCAAAATTTGGTGTAAATAAAATACGCTTTTGATCAATATTAGGGAATAGTTCTAAAACTCTATCTAATTCTTGAATAGAGACGCATTCGAACCCCACACCTTCTTTCTCTAGAGTCTGTAAAATAGAAGGGTGAGGGTTTGCTTTAATGGCATAAAATAAGTTATCTACAGATTCCAATGCAAGCAATTGTTTTGCTCTATTGGCCTGGGTTGGACTATGGTATACATAGCAAGGTGAATATATGGAAGCTGTGGTTAATAAGCGATCGCGCTCGGTTTCCCACCAAGGTGTAAAGCGTACAGCAGGTTTGCCAAATTCTTCGTGCCAGCTTTTAGAGTAATAAAAAATTTGCGGGTTATTTTCTATAAGTAAATGGTGCAGCTTTTGGCAAAGCTGATTTGCCTGAGATTCATCAACAACAAAAGTTAGATTCAAATCATTAGATGCTAATGACATTAAATACACTTGTTTTGCCTCAAATACTTCGAGGGCTGGGCCCAGTTGTGGTAGCACTGTTCTAATATGATGTCCTACCAAGCTGACTGCACTGCAGGGCTCAATGAGTTTGGCGCGTCCGAATTGATTTAACTCCTGTAATAAGGCATTAATTGCAGGTCGGTCATGTATCTTTTTATTGATATCGAGTGAAAGGGTAACGTTAAATTCAGAAGAAGAGAGTAGGTCTACTGAAAAACCATGGTGTTTAAAAGCAGAAAATACATCAGATAAGAATCCAACTTGTTGCCACATATGTAAGGTATCGATTGAAATTAACAGAATACTGTTTTTAACTTGAATTGATTTAATTAATGGTGCTGTTTCATCAATGTCTTTAGTAATTAAAGTTCCTGAATGCTCTGGCATTTGAGTAAATTTAACCGACATTGGAATCTTGGCACGTCGTACCGGTGGAATACAATTGGGATGAAGTACTTTAGCTCCCATAGAAGCAATCTCTTGTGCTTCGTCATAATTTAATTTTTTTAACAAGCGTGCGTGGGGTAGTTGATGAGGATTGGCAGTATAAATGCCAGGAACATCAGTCCAAATTTCACAAGCGGTAGCTTGTAATTTACTTGCAAATAAAGTGGCTGAGGTATCCGAACCACCACGACCTAATAATACCGTCTCGCCTTGTGGGTTTGCGGCAAAAAAACCTTGGGTAATTATTGCTTGTGCGCCGCTGGATAAGAATTTTTCAACCAATTCCGGATCGTATTCGCTTTCACAGCGGGCAGAAAGATAATTGGCTGATTCACCATTATAAAATGGTGTACTGGTTAATAAGTCACGAGCATCATACCAAAGGCAATGAATTCCTTGCTTTTGCAGGAATTCGTGCCCAAGACGAGTCATCATCAGTTCACCTAAACTTAATATTTGGGCATGGGTTTTAGCTGGAGCTTGTTTTAATAGAGCAATACCTGTGAGCCATTGTTCTAACTGATGTAACTCTTCAGTAATTAATTCAGGATTTGTTGCCAGTTGTTCTGCAAGATTAAAGTGCTCATTACGAATATCTGTTAGGATACTTTGATGCTCATTGAGCAAAGCAGCATCTATGGCTTTTTCTAGTTTATTAGAAATTTGCGTTAATGCTGAGCAGACAATAACAGGTTGCACCCCTTTACTCAGATGTTTTTTAGTAATTGCTGCAATGTTATCCCAGTTGCCTCGAGTTGAAACACTGGTTCCACCAAATTTAGTTATTATTTGTGGCATGTTTATTTCCGCACAAAAATAATACACCTTATCATGGAGTGAAGTAAGTATACAAGTAGTTTGATTTTATTTTTACGGCCTATATTATTCATTAATAAACCACGATGAATCTAATTGTATCATTATGAATTAATATTTTTTTCTCTTTGAATGTTATAAGAAAAAAGTATTTTTAAAGATTTGAAAACAGGATACACTCCCCCAACAACGAACGCATTTTATTCTATTTTGAAAGTAATGGATTAAGGAGTCTTGAGTGATGAATAGGTATAAACCATTAAGAACACTTATTAACACAGCGGTTCTTAGTGTTCTAGCTACTGGTGCAGCTCATGCAGCTGGCTTTGCTTTATATGGTGAGAGTTCTGGTTATACAGCGGGTAACTATGGTGCTGGTGTCGCAGCAGAAGCAGCTGATGCATCAACAGGATGGTATAACCCAGCTGGTTTATCATTGCTCCATAAACAAGAAGCTGTATTAGGTGCTACAGGTATATTTCCCGATATTCGAATTAATGGAACAAGTACTTACACTACAGAAGGCCTGCCGCCTTATACACAATCATTTGAACATGTTGATGGTAGCTACAGTGGTGTTGCTCCTGCAGCTCATTATGCATTACCTCTTGGTGAGCATACTACAGCGGGTTTAAGTCTGGTAGCTCCTTTTGGCTTGTCTACGGATTGGGATCCCAATTCGCCAGTGCGTTATTCAGCTACGTATACTGAGCTTTTAACCGTTAATATTTCTCCTGAAATTGGTACTCAAGTATTTGAAAATTTTGCTGTGGGAGCGGGGATGGATTTCCAATATTCTCGCGTTAAATTCAATCAAATGATTGGTGCGCCAACATTGTTCCAGTTACTTGATGAAAATCCAGCTGAAGTGGATACTTTTAGTAACAATAAAGGAGCTTCCTGGGGCTTAGGTTTTCATGTGGGGGTGATGGGACTGTTTAATGATAACCATACTCGTATTGGTTTAAATTATCAATCCAGGGTACGCCATGTTTTTTATGGGCATAGTGAATTTAAAGGTGTATTAGCTAATGATTTTGATTTAGTTGGTCCATTGCCCTCTCCTGGTATTTGGAAAAACGGTAATTTATTTAGTAATCCAATTAATTTTCCTGATGTGCTTACATTAAGTGGTTATCAGGATGTTAACGAACGATTGGCTTTACTAGGTTCTGTTATTTATACAGGTTGGAATGTGTTCAAAACAATTCAATTGAATAATCTTCCTGCCCCAAATATTAGTTCAATACCTCCTTTTGCAGTAACTGAGGCAAATATTATTAATTCAGTTGCACAAAATTATAAAGATGCATGGCGGGTAGCGCTTGGTGCGAACTATCGCATTAATCCTCAGTGGATGCTTCGAGTAGGTGGTGGTTATGATCAAACGCCAAGTAATAACAAAGACAGAAACATTCGCTTACCTGACGTAGATCGTTGGGCTGTTGCCGTAGGTGCTCATTATCAGTGGAAAGCAAATTTTGGTTTTGATGTGGGATATACTCATCTGTTTTCAGGCAGCAAACCTACAATTGACTCAGTGCAACAGTTATCGCCGACTTCTGCGTATAATGTAAATTCTGGCAGTGGTCATTTCAGCGCTGATCTGGTTGGCGGACAAGTAGTTTGGGTTATTGATCCAATAGAGACACCAGCACCAATGAAATAATTTATCTCCTAAATGAAGCAAAAAAGCCACGTTCATCGTGGCTTTTTTGCTTCTAAAGAAGTGACAAAAAATCGATATTTCTACATCGGTTGTCATAATTATCCACAATGATCTTACCTGTACGTAGGGTAAGCAATAGCTTGCGAATTTGTAAGTATTGCTATACTTAATTATAGGTCTTAGCTTAATAAGGAGTAGTTAATGACTAATAAAAAATTGTCTACAGTTTTATCTAATGAACGCAGTTCTCCACAAGATAAAACTTGTTCTAATGTAGGGAATAAAATTTCTAATAACACTTCTTTTGGGGGCTGGAGTTCTCAAAATCCTCATTTATTTCATTTAAGCTCTTGGTCACCCTCCTCATTTGAAGGGGGAACATTGCAAGGAGCAATAGCAGATAATTGGAATATCCTCAAAGGTCAGGAGGGTTCTGTCTATTTAGCTCGTTTGGAAGTAGGGGGTATTCGAGAACCGCATTGGCATCCTAATGCCTGGGAGCTCAATTTTATTATTTCTGGTCGAGCCAAATGGAGTATTTTAGGCGTTAAGGGCGAGAGTGATTGTTTTGAAGCAAACGCGGGTGATTTAATATTTGCGCCACAAGGCCATTTCCATTATTTTGAAAACGCTAGTGACACAGAAGAATTGCTTGTATTGATTGTTTTTAACACTGATGCTAGTGAACCCAAAGATGATATTGGTTTAGTCGCTTCGATAAGTGTTATTCCTACTGATGTGCTGTCTACTTTTTTTGGTGTATCGGAAGATATTTTTTCTTCAATGAAGCGAAAAATTGAGGCAGTAACTATTGCTAAACGAAAATAAAAATAAATAAAAAAACTCATTTCGCATATACATAAAATTACTTAGTATAGAGGCTGAAGTAATTAGCTTATTATACAGAGAATCTACTTATCGAAGAATTAGATAAAAATGCTGGCTTATATTTGCTGTGCACCAGGCCCGGTTTGGACCCCTTAGCCGATGAGATAAAAACAATTTGGTACTAATGTTCCCATGAAACGCGTGGGCCAACCCTGTGAAATTTCTCCTGCCTATGTTTTTCTAGCATCAAATGATTCTTATTATATGACGGGGCAAGTTTTACATCCCAATGGGGGAGTAATAGTAAATAGTTAATAGTGGACAAACATTTAATGGAGGAAAAAATGGACCATTTAAAAGGAGTCAAGGTAGCAATTTTAGTAGCAAATGGATTCGAACAGGTTGAAATGGAAAAGCCTCGACGCGCTCTTGAGAATGCTGGGGCAAAAACGTTTTTAATTTCACCTGAAAAAAATGTACAAGGTTGGCATCATATGGATAAAGGAGATACTTTCCCTATTGATGTTTCTCTTAAAGAAGCACGTGAGGAAGATTATGATGCAGTGCTATTGCCTGGTGGCGTGATGAATCCAGACAGATTGCGAACACTTCCCGAAGCGGTTAATTTTGTAAAAGAAATGAATAAAAAAAGTAAACCCATAGCTGCTATTTGCCATGGCCCATGGTTATTAATTAATGCGGCAGTAGTTGATGGTCGTAAGGTTACTTCCTGGTCTTCTATACGAACTGATCTCATTAATGCAGGAGCCCACTGGGTAGATCAACCAGTTGTTCTTGATCATAATTTGCTGACCAGTAGAAAACCGGATGATATTCCGCAGTTTAATGAAGCAATGATTAAGTTATTTGCCAGATAGATTCTATGTTTGTTTTTTAATTATTTGACAAGGATTCTCTTAAAAGTCGGAAAAACGAAGATAATAAACAATGTTTGTAACTCTTCTATGTAAAAATAGAAGAGTTACAAAATATATTATTGCACGTTACAGGTTATTTTTGTGCAATCACGGCAGTTGGTAGCTGCAAATGCAAAGGCATCGGCTGCGGATTTTGCTGTATTTGCCATTTGATCGTCAGCTGCTTTTTCTTCTGCGACAGAGCTGCTGCTGGCATTGGTTGTACAAATCCAGTTTGTAGCGAGGTCAGTTTTGGTAGCGGCAAAAACTGTTGAGGTTGCTATCATTAAACTGCTGCCAATAATTAATGATAAAATACCTTTCATTATATTCTCCTATTTAATTAAGTGACAAACAATATAAATTTTTTATGGACAGTTGATCATATCACCAATAAAGAATAGGAAGGGAAAGTAATGCCGTCAAGCTGTCTACAACATAATGAGCTCATTACTCACTTCAGAGTAATCATAAGCTCAATATTTTTTAATTAAAATGGTACTTCTCATTGGTATAATTTTTTTACCATTATTTGACCACGGGCTGCTTCTTCACCAAATACTATCCCTATAATTGAAATACAAATTAATAAAATTGGAGCAAGTGAAAATACAGTATAATAAGCTAATGCTGCAGATTGACTTGAAATTCTATCTTGACTCCAACTCGTAAAAAGTTTTTTTAAAAAACTCGAAGAGCTCTTTAAAATCATTTTAATCCTTAGGACAGTTGGTAATGTATCTATGATTTATATGTACAAATTAATTTTTAATGATGCTCGCTTCACCTGGACCATCAACAATTAGAGTATACCCATTGCTGGTTATTTGTTTGGGGCTGATATCACCGGTATCAAGATTCATACTGACAGTGCCAATTTCTATAGGGTCAGTAGTATTCGTCGCCATTTTAATTACTGCAGGGCAATTTCTGCCAGTAGTATGTCCGTAACACGCTAACTTTACTAGATTCCAATAAACTTCTCGTGTTGAATTGGCTGGTGTAGGATAAATAGAAGGAACACCTGCTACGTATGCATTAGATTCTACGCCAGTATGGTTATGGGTAGTTAAATAAATTGGGCTTGAAAAAGCAGTTACAGCACTTAAACTTAGAGCAATTGCTGAAAGATTTTTAAATATTAAGTTCATTGTATCTCCATTGTATTATAAATAATCGGTATAGGTCAGCTGCTTTTATAATTTTTATTTTCCAAAGCACAAGTGAAGTATACCGTAAAATAGTTAGGTATTACATATTACCTTTGATTTGTCCAAAAAACGGGCAATATCTTTGGCGAAATAAGAAATAATAAAGTCTGCGCCAGCTCGTTTTATCGCAGTTAAACTTTCAATTATTGCTTCTTGTTCATTAATTAGATTGTGTTGCGCAGCGATTTTAATCATAGAATATTCACCGCTGACCTGATAGGCACATAGAGGAATTTCAGGAAAATTATGTTTTATTTTAGCAATGATATCCAAATAATAAGTTGCTGGTTTTACCATAATCATATCTGCTCCTTCATCCAGATCTAAAGCGATTTCTCTTAGCGCTTCATTGGCGTTAGCAGGATCCATTTGATAGGATTTTCGATCACCAAATTGAGGAGCACCTTGAGCTGCTTCTCTAAACGGTCCATAGAGACAAGAGCAATATTTTGCGCTGTAGCTTAAAATAGGGATATTTTGATATCCCGCAGAATTTAATGTATGACGGATAGCCCCGATCATGCCATCGGTCATTCCACTAGGAGCTACCCAGTCAGCCCCAGCTTTTGCATGGCTTATGGCTTGTCTGGCAAGTAAAGAAAGTGTTTTATCCGTGTCTATATGTGTTCCTTTGAGTACGCCACAGTGACCATGATCTGTATACTCACAAAAACATAAGTCAGTGATAATTAATATATCTTTATTAATGGAACGTATTTTTTTTATCGCTTTTGGAATAATGCCTTCTTCGTTAAACGATTCACTGCCGTATGCATCTTTATGCTTGGGAATTCCAAAAAGTAATACCGCTGAGATTCCTAATGCATTTAGGGTTTCAATTTCTTGAGGTAAACAATCCAGGCTTAGTTGATATTGGCCAGGCATGGCACTTATTTTCTTGGGAGCTGTCAGGCATTCGCTAATGAATAATGGCATAATAAATTGTTGTGTATGTAAACGAGTTTCTCTTACTAAAGCACGAGACATGGGGCTGCTTCTTAAGCGGCTCATTCTAAGAGGTATGTTGTAGTCGGTCATGAGGTTTTATCCTGATATTGAATGGTCAAATACTACTTTTTCACTTTGTTTTTATTTGAAGTATATAGGAAATCAATAGCGCTATTAGTGTCACTGTTACTAATCTGAATGCTAAAAAACTTATTAAGTATGTATTTAAGTGTCATAACATTGGGATCCGTTTGCGACAGGCCGACGTTATAGCTTAAATAAACACGTTTTGAAAGAGATTTTCCTACAACAACTGCAGTTGAGTCAGTGACTGTATTAGTTAATTGGTTGTAATTTGTATTTGTTTGTATATTGAAATCCAATCCTGAGCTTTGTTTCAATTGGTCTAAAAGCTGTGTACTCTTTGTACCGCCAAGGTTCATTGAAGAGATGGCTGCCAGGATTAATTGTCCTCCTGCTTTATTTGCTTGATTAGCGGGACGTCCTAGAATGAGCATGGACAAAATATCTGCTTGTGAAAGAATAGCAGGGTCTGAAAACAACTGAATTTGTGGTTTGGTTAAACGACCCGTTACTTCTACTCCTAAGGTGATATGGTCGCCTAAATCAACATTTTGCAAATTAGTACTGTTAAAATTAAATAGTTGACTCGCATTGGTGTAAGTAGAGGAGTTATTGATTTTTTTAGTAGCGCGTAAGTTAATTCCCGGATTATCAATGGGCCCACCTGTAAAAATTAATTTGCCCTGTTTTATAGTTAGCTCTTGACCATAAGCTTTGTAGGTCCCATCTCTTACGGACAGTTCACCATAGGCACTTAGGGTTGTTTGCGGCTGTTGTTTGATATTAAGTGCTCCTTCTAAATGTCCTTTTAGTCCCTTAACATTTACGTTAACGTTCTCACCCAATTTAATGGCGACATCCATAGTGTAACTTAAAGCGGCTGCAGGAGATTGTTCCAGTTGTTTTTTATAAACAACCTCATCAGGTAATGCAATGCTACTGCTAAATGTTTGTGGTTTTATTTGAGCATCAGGAATAAGAATAGAACCAGAAATGATCCGCTCTGTGGGAGTCACATGCAGTTTGAGTTGTGGTGAACTATTAATTTGGTATTCGCTGGTTTTTATGAGCGGGAAATTAGTAGCTTCTAAAAAAACATCACCCTGATAATTTGCCTCTAAGGTGCCTGTTCCTTTAATTGATAAATGATGGCCTGCAGAAATTATAGATCCTGTTGCCTCCCAGCGTTTGTCTTTGCTCGTCACATTAAGATCTGTTGTATCGATATTAAGACCTAATTTAGGCACGTAAAAACTAGTTTTTCGAAGAACTAACTGACCTACAATGTTCGGCTTTTCTACAGTACCATTAGCTTTGATAGAGGCAACCAATCTTCCTTTAAGTTTGTTGATTTCAGAATTAATATGCTGTAGAAAATCCAGGGAATTGACTTCCAAAGTAAGTTCACCATTTATTTTTTGATTAGCTTGTAAACCAGTATCCAGGGCAAATTGGGGTAATTGAAATTCTAGTTTTAAGTTTTTATTTTGATCTACGACTAGTAGTCCCGTTCCTGAGAGCCCTTTTGGTGAAAGGGCAACATTTATGGTGCCTCCTTTGAAATATAATTCGGAAATAGATGTATTATCTAGTACTTGGTAATAACCAGGCTGTATGGTAAGAGCTAAAGTCCCTTGATCGGGCGTTTTTGTTACTCCCCGAATGATTAAATCAGCATGTAATCCAGAATATTTTGTTGCTGCATTTTTAATTTGAGATAGATTGGCATCAAGAGACCAGTGCCAAGGTAAAGTGCCTAAAAGGCTAAGCGTTATTTGCCAAGGTGCTTTTGTAGATGAATCAACTGTTGAGTTTATATTCAGAGCTATTTCAGGGAAAGTGGTTGTTGCTGAAATGGTTCCTATAGGACTATTTAATTGTTGATCTTTAGAGAGCTCACCTTGCAGATGATGCCATTGAGCCTTTAGCAAGTGCTTTTTCAATGTTTCAGGATGCCATTGCACATTTAATTGTTTTATTTTGATATTGATGGTTTTATTTTGGTACCTTAAGTCTTCCACACTAAAGTTATTCAGTAAACTTCCTTGTAGATGTTGAATGCTTAGTGTTCCTGGAAGGTAGAGTCGACTTAAATTAATTACCGTGTGTAGTCCTGGGGTGGTAGAAAGTAAAAACGCTACAATACTTCCTAATATAATAAATACGATCAGGGCAGTATAGCCTATTTTTACCAACAATCGGATCATAAGTCAGGTCCCATACTAATAACTAACCGCGGGCTGTGACTCGTACGTTGCCAGCGATTATTGATTTCTTGTGCAACACCTATTTTAATAGGACCTAAGGGTGAAATCCACATTAAACCCAATCCAGCATTATATTTAGTCTCTTTAGGACTAGGGTTATAGACCGCACCTGCATCATAAAAGGCGATCAGGTACCAATTTTTTTTGGTTTCTTTTTGAATTTCAAAACCTGCATAACTGAGTATTTTTCCTGGGCCTATAGAGTTAAAGCTATAGGCTTTTAAATTATCTGTACCACCTAATAATAATGCAAGAGATAAGGGCTGCTGATTAATATCATCAATGGCAGTAAAGCCTTGCAGAAAATGACCATAAAGACGTAAACGCCATGGCTCAATCTTAAAAGCAACTTTTGTATCCAGAGACAATTGGGCAAAATTAATTGTCGATAAAGCGGCAGTATTCGCTGCCAGACCATTAATCGTAATATTATAACCTGAAGGTGAAAACAATAAATCTGTAGTTTTGATAAAAGAAATAGATGCCTTCGGATAAAGTAAAAATTGCTGAGTATTTTTTTGTAAGGTGTAATGAAAGCCTTCATAAAGACTGTTTAATGAAAAAAGGCTCTTATAGCTTTTTAGGTGATGCTGCTGGGAAAGCGAGAGTAACCAGGCATTACTGTAACCAGCACTGTAGTTTAAATTAGAATAATTTCCAGTAAAACTGTATTGATCGGTAATTGGATTTGTGCCAGGAATAACGTATTGCGCTTGTATCGCATTTTGCACAAAGGAACCTTGAGCCAACGCATTAAATTTGTGACCACTACGATTAACTGGAATTACATGCAGTGCCGCACGGCCCCGTACTCCTGTATCAGTTCCATAACCTGCTCCTAAAGTATAAGAATATTTAGGTGTGGAATTAACCTGAACATGGGTAGGCACTGTGCTGGCATCAGTAATTTGTGGTTTTACAAGCACAGTACTAAAATAACCACTGTTTGATAAATTGTTATTAAATTGCAGTATTTTATCACTAGAGTAAGTTTGCCCAGGCTTAAATGGAACATAGCGGTGCAATAATTTAGGACTAATATAAGTGGGGTTAAACTGAACCTGTCCAAAATAATACAAAGGGCCTGTATCAAAAATTAGTGTAATTTCTGCAGTGTATTGTTCTTCATTGATTAAAATTTCATTTTTCTTAAAATTGGCATGCAGATAACCTAAACTTTCTGCAGTATCAAGAAGACTTTGTTTTGTTTTATTGTAGTCTTCCGTGATAAACGGGGTAGCCGATTTTAATGCTGCATTTTTTAAAGCAGTGCGCAGGGTAACGTTTTGTGCTCCTTCGCCAATAAGCTCTATAGTAATTCTAGAAATCATGATTTGAGGGCCGGGCTGAATAATGATCGTTAATTTTTGATCACTGATTCTTTGTACATTGACTTCGGCTTTAAAATAGCCAAAAGGTTGCAGTGCTTTGATTATCTGTTCATGTAACTCTTCTGGGGTGTATGTACTTAATGGTTTTAACTGCTTTAACTCCTCCATGTGTTGTTTCACATTCGTTTGTGCTTTGCCAGAAATGCCATGAATTGTAATAGTTGGAGTATCATGATTTTTGGCAAAAAGTGAGGCGCACACGAGGAAAAGGCCAATTAGAATTACTAGTCTAAGTTTTGGGAATGCAATGAGCGGGGAAAGGTAGTTCCCAATTACAGATTTGCCTGAACTCAGGCTATACTTCATCCACACCCTCCATAATTTTAAGATGATAAATTAAATCAAGAGCTTCTCGTGCTGTTAGTTGATCTGGATTAATTGCTGCTAACTCACGCAAAATAGGGGATTGAGGGTGAGATATAGGTTGAGATACAAGTTGAAACGGTTCCATATTGGGTTCATTCTTTTGTAGGTGATTTAAATAAGCATGCGCAACTTTTAATACATCATTTGGTATACCAGCAAGTTCAGCTACTTCTAAACCATAACTGCGATTGGCATAACCTGGTTCTACCCGATATAGAAAGATAATCCGGCCGGTCTCTAAAGAGGCTTGTAAATGAACATTGCGGATACAAGGCCATTGTTGTGGTAGATTGGTTAATTCAAAATAATGGGTGGAAAATAGAGTATAGGCTTTAATGGTTGTCGCAAGATAGGTACAACTGGCATAAGCTAAAGCCATTCCATCATAAGTACTGGTACCTCGTCCAATTTCATCAATTAATACCAGGCTTTCCTGCGTTGCCTGTCTTAAAATTTGCGCTGTTTCAGTCATTTCTACCATAAATGTGGAACGACCTGAAGCCAAATCATCACTGGCACCAATACGGGTAAATATTCTGTCAATGGGTCCTAAAGTCACCCTTTGAGCAGGCACAAAGCTGCCTATATGCGCTAGGAGAACAATTAATGCAGTTTGACGCATGTACGTTGATTTACCTCCCATATTCGGGCCAGTAATCAGTAAAATGTTTTGTGATGGTTGCAAGTGTAAATCATTGGCAATAAATCGTTCTTGCAGTAAATTCTCAATAACTGGGTGACGACCTTCCTGAATGGATATTTGAGAATCAGGAACTAATTTGGGACAACACCAGTTTAAGCTTTGTGCTCGCTCTGCTAAGGTCACCAATACGTCCAATTGCGCTAATGCCCGTGCTAACTCGGTTAGTTCAGGGATGCTTTGTTGAATTTCTTCCAACAAATTGTCATACAACCATTTTTCACGTGCCAGAGCTTTAACTTGAGCGGAAAGTACTTTTTCTTCAAACACTTTTAATTCAGGAGTAATGTAACGTTCCACGTTTTTTAGAGTTTGTTTGCGATGATAATGAGGAGGCGCTTTTTCTGATTGTGCTTTGGACAGTTCGATATAATAGCCTTGGACGTTATTAAAACCAAATTTCAATGAGGAAAGCCCTGTGCGTTGTTGTTCTTCTTGCTCTAGGGCATCAAGGGTTTCATTAGCATGAGTGCTAAGCATTCTTAACTCATCAAGCTCCTCATCAAAGCCTGGAGCAATAACTCCACCATCACGGATTAAGACGGGTGGATTTTCGATAATTGCTGCAGCCAGAAGTTGCTGAAGTTCTGGTAATGGTTTGGTATGCGAATTAAGTTCCATGGCGAGTGCGCTTTGGTTTTGGGCAAATGCGACATGAATTTCAGGCAGTACAGTCAAAGTATTCCCCAGCGCCAGTAAATCACGTGGGCGTGCTGATTTTAATGCAATACGTGAAACAATACGCTCAACGTCACAAATTTGGCGTAATAATTGATGGATAGGGGTATCACATTGCACGCGTATAATTTCGGCAATGGCTTGTTGACGTGCCTGAATTAAATGATGTTGTTTTAAAGGCCTTCCTAACCAACGTTTTAATAAACGGCTTCCCATAGTGCACGCTGTTTTATCCAATACAGCAAGCAGACTGTTCGTATGACCACCCTGTATGTTTTCAAATAACTCCAAATGCTTTTGGGTTGAGGCATCTAATTGTAAATAATCTCCTGAGTTTTCGAGAGTGATTGCATTTAAATGGGGCAATGTTTGTTTTTGCGTTGTTTGTAAGTAGGATAGTAAAGCACCAGCTGCAATTAAGGCGATAGGGTAGTCTTGCTCGCCAAAAGCAGTAAGATTAGTTACCGTAAATTGTTCACACAAACGTTTCTTAGCACTGTCAAAATTAAATTCCCACCCTGGCCTTACTTTGACTGGAAAGTTCTGGCAATATTCTTCCAAAGGAGATGCTTCTTGCAGCAGAAGTTCTGCAGGTTGCAGTCTGGTTAATTCAGCACAAAGTTGGGTTATTTCTGATACTTCAAGCAAATGAAAATGGCCACTGCTCAAATCAACCCAAGCAAGACCTATTTTTTGCTTTTGCTGATGTAGAGCAAGCAATAAATTATCTCTTTTTGCATCCAAAAGTGCTTCATCAGTGACAGTACCTGGAGTGATGATACGGGTTACTTGTCGTTCTACAGGTCCTTTGCTGGTAGCGGGATCGCCTATTTGCTCGCAAATGGCTACTGATTCACCTTTTTTTAGTAGTCTTGCCAGATAATTTTCTACCGCATGATAAGGTACTCCTGCCATGGGAATAGGTTTATCCGCAGACTGACCGCGATGGGTTAGGGTAAGATCCAGTAATTGTGCTGCGTGTTTGGCATCGTCAAAAAATAATTCATAAAAATCACCCATACGGTAAAGTAATAGCATATCCGGGTATTCTGATTTAATGCGTAAATATTGTTGCATCATTGGTGTATGTGAATTAGTCATGGAAGAGTTGATTAAAATTAAATTGAAGTGATTTTAGCAAAATCAGTTTTGGAAGTCAGTAAAACTCATCATTTCTGAATTGTATGTCCAAGCCACAAGCTTAGAAGCAGTTTCATGAGTTAGTTATCTAGCGGCGAAACCAATGACTCGGTGTAAAATTAATAACTCATTTTATCCAGTTTCAATCATAGAATACCAAGTCTCTAACTGAATTTATAAATCAGTGAAAGCTTGCCTGTTAAGGTACTAAAAGTGTTTTTATAAAGTTGGATAGTACCCGATGTTAAACCTAAGCCTCTGCTGCTTTGTGAAGCATACATATCATAGATTGCATCTAATCGAAATAATACATTATTTTGTAGCCTGTTTGTAAATCCTAATCCGGTTTGAAATCCACTTTTGTTATAGCCAGTGTTGATGTAACCATAAACACCATTATCAAAAATATTAAATTTTCCATTGGTATAGCCAAGTACAATATGCCCGCTTGTGTTAGGTGTGAATATATATTGCGGCAATACGCGTACACCCAAATCATAACTTTGGTGATGATGATAAGTATACGGCTCATGTGTAATAGCTGCATTTAAACCAGTAGCATCAGCAAAAAATTCCAAAGCCAACCCATATTGTTTAAAACCATACTCATAACCAGCATAACCACCACCTATAATGCCCAATGCACCAAGTTGATGTGTTTCAGGAAATGAACTATGTGATTCTTTATCTACCAAACCAGCCACACCAATCTCACTTGCCACATAAAATCCATTGCGAATCCAGTTCGTATCAACACGTTCCATCCCTCCCGCAATGGACAGGGACGAATGTATTAAACACAGGCTTAACACTATTGTTAAAACATTTTTCATCATGAATTCCTTTATAGAAATTTATAAATCAGAGATAAGTTGCCTTCAAGAGTTGCAAAATTGTCGTAATAATTTAACGGAATAAGTGCAGTCGATAAGCCTAAAGAACTATGGGAACTATAAGTTGTATACAGCATATCTCCTCTGAGCGATAGATTTTGAAAATAACAAGGAACATTGATATTTAATCCAGTTTGAAAACCAGGATTTGATATGCTGCTGTTAATATATCCATAATTACCACTATCTTTGATATTAAACTTACCATAAGAATAACCCAACACGATGTGCCCTATTGTGCCTGGAACAAATTCGAATCCAGGTAATAATCGAAATCCTGTGCTATAACGCATATTTGCATTAAAAGAAGGGGAACCCGCATATTTTTGCTCAGCGGCAATATTTAAAGCAGTTCCATTGATAAAGCCCTCAACACCCAATTTTATTCGGTTAGTAATACTATAATCGTAACCAACCATTCCCCCACCAAGAAATCCTGTCGCGCTAAATTGATGCTGATCATACAATCCGGGAGCATAAAGTGTAGATTCTTTATCTAACAAATTTGCTACCCCAATGTTTCCCCCAATGTATGCACCATTGAAGGGCGAACCTAGGGTGCCAGCAAATACCGATGAACAGAACAAGCCCATCCCCCAAAAATATAGAGCAGTATACATAACAATCCTTGAAATTATGATTAATTTTTATTAAATACATTAAGTTAAATTATAAAAAAGAGTCAATATTTAAAACTAAGACAATAAGGCTGCCTTAAGTCGTAATAGTTCATCATTAACAACGAATGCAAATTATGATTTTGGCTAATTAAATAAGATTCTTTTTGATAAGTTTCGTATAAATTTGTTGCTTGCACAATGAGTAATGGTTGAATTGAGTTTTTTTTGCTAAGATTAAAAAGGATTTTTAATTAAATCTAAAAAACTAACCTAGGGAGAATGATTATGGACCGTTTAGTTCTAATTGCTGCAACTGGACTTTTAACACTAGCATTAACTGCTTGTGGTGAACATGGTAACTCAAAACACCCAACAGTCAGCAATAATGCAGTACAACAACAAGGTGCTGCTCCTGAACCACAGCCACAACAGCCACAACAACCTACTCCAGGTCAATAACACGAAAGTTTTCTGCTTTATTTTCACTTGGTTATCAGAGTCTGTCGACACTAGCGAAAAGTGTCAACAGACTCTAACCTGAGTGGAAGCTATGAGCCTTATCTTGGTATTTTAAATGAACACCTTTAATGAGTTCATCAAAGAAATTGCGGTAATTTTAAAAGAAAAAAACTGGCAATTAGTGACCGCAGAATCATGTACTGGCGGATTAGTTGCAAGTATGCTTACCGAAATATCCGGCAGTTCCGTTTGGTTTGAACGAGGGTTTGTCACTTACAGTAATTTAGCTAAAGAAGAAATGCTGGCTGTTTCTAAACAAATACTTAATGAATATGGTGCTGTGAGTGAACCCGTTGCTGCAGCTATGGCAGCAGGCGCCTTACACTTCAGCGCAGGGCAAATTGCACTATCGATTACCGGGATTGCGGGTCCTGAGGGAGGGACAAGTAAAAAACCGGTAGGAACTGTATGTTTTGGGTGGGCAATACAGGGTCTCAAGCCAATAAAGACAGTCACAAAACAATTCTCTGGCAACAGGCAAGAGATTCGTTTAGCCTCATGTCAGGAGGCTTTATCTGGTGTTCTTTCCATCTTGAAAAATATTCCTTAATCAATTTGCTGCTTGTACCCATCTGTGTGATAATTTTGTCTTGGCATTAATTACTCTGGAAAAAATGATGGAAGAAAATAAACAAAAAGCATTATTAGCAGCTCTTTCGCAAATTGAGCGTCAATTTGGTAAAGGGTCTGTAATGCGTATGGGTGATAGCACTGTAGCTCGCGATATAGAAGCAATTTCAACCGGTTCTTTAGGTTTAGATATTGCCTTAGGAATAGGTGGTTTGCCAAAAGGACGTGTTATTGAAATTTATGGTCCAGAATCTTCGGGTAAAACTACGTTAACGTTACAAGTTATTGCTGAATGTCAGAAAATGGGTGGTACTGCTGCGTTTATTGATGCAGAACATGCTTTAGATCCAAATTATGCACAAAAACTTGGTGTTAATGTGGATGCATTATTGGTTTCTCAACCTGATACGGGAGAGCAGGCATTAGAAATTACTGATATGTTGGTGCGTTCTGCAGCCATAGACGTAATCATCATTGACTCAGTTGCTGCTTTAACACCGAAAGCAGAAATTGAAGGTGAAATGGGAGATTCACACGTTGGTTTGCAAGCACGGCTGATGTCACAAGCTTTGCGTAAATTAACGGCTAATATTAAGCGCTCTAATACATTAGTTATCTTTATTAACCAAATTCGTATGAAGATCGGGGTGATGTTTGGTAGTCCTGAAACGACTACAGGTGGTAATGCATTAAAATTCTATGCTTCTGTTCGTCTGGACATTCGTCGTATTGGATCAATTAAGAAAGGCGAAGAGATTTTAGGCAGTGAAACCCGTGTGAAAGTAGTTAAGAATAAAGTGGCTCCTCCATTTAAGATGACAGAATTTGACATCCTGTATAATGAGGGTATTTCACGCGAAAGTGAAATTATCAATTTAGCTGTCCAATTAAATCTGATTGAAAAAGCGGGCGCATGGTACAGTTATAAGCAAGAAAAAATTGGTCAGGGTAAAGATAATGTTCGTTTGTACTTGAAAGATAATCCACAGATCGCAGCATCACTTGAGCAACAGATTCGCTCTGAATTATTAGAGAAAAAACAGCCTATGCTTACTACTGTGAATGAAGAGGCTTTTGAGACTGTAGATGACTAAAGCATTTGATAATGCAGTGCGCCTGTTATCTGGGCGCGAGTATGGTGCGATTGAGCTTTGTGAGAAATTAAAAAAGAAGGGATTTAGGTCGACGGAAGCAAAAGAGGCATTGGCTAACTGCCAACAATTGGATTTACAACAGGATCGTCGTTTTGTTGAAGTATACAGTCACTCACGTATTCGTCAGGGGTATGGTCCTTTAAAAATTAGTCAAGAATTAAGCAGTAAAGGCATAGACAAAGAATTAATTCAAAGTGTTTTGCGGCAAGAAGAAGAAAATTGGCTAACTTATGCTTTAGCGGTTTGGCAGAAAAAAAATAAAGGGCAGATTGACATGTCTTTTAATGAAGTGCAAAAACAGCAGCGTTTCTTACTTTATCGTGGATTTAGTATGGATACTATTACAATGATAGTAAAGAAGTTGAACTTGTAGGGAGAAGTTAATCTAGCTCCCACTGCCTTAAATTAACTTAAATTGGTATTGATTAGAAAATGAAAAGCTCTGAAATTAGACAAGCATTCTTTGATTATTTTGCACAACACGGTCATCAATTAGTAGAATCAAGTTCTTTGATTCCTGGCAATGATCCCACTTTATTGTTTACCAACGCGGGTATGGTGCAATTTAAGGATTTATTTTTAGGACTTGAAACACGCCCCTACCAACGTGCAGTAACTGCGCAGCGTTGTGTACGCGCGGGTGGGAAACACAATGATTTGGAAAATGTAGGCTATACAGCACGTCATCATACTTTTTTTGAGATGTTAGGTAATTTCAGTTTTGGTGATTATTTTAAACGAGAAGCCATTAAATTCGCCTGGGACTTTTTAACACAGGTGTTGGGTTTACCAGAAGAGCGTTTGTGGATTACTGTCTATAAAGACGACCATGAAGCGGAAGACATTTGGCTTAAAGAAATGAAGGTTTCTGCAACCCGTTTTTCTCGTTGCGGTGAAAAAGATAATTTTTGGTCTATGGCTGATACCGGTCCTTGTGGTCCTTGCACAGAAATTTTCTATGACCACGGTCCTGAAATTGCTGGGGGTCCTCCAGGAAGTCCTGATGAAGATGGAGATCGTTATATCGAGATTTGGAATTTGGTATTCATGCAATTTAACCGTGATAAAAACGGCAATCTACATCCTTTACCTAAACCTTCTGTTGACACGGGTATGGGATTAGAGCGACTTGCTGCAGTAGTACAGGGCGTCCATAGTAATTATGAAATAGATTCATTCCAATACTTAATTAAATCGATTGCTAAACTCGGAAATATTAGTGATTTGCATCATACTTCGTTAAAAGTAATTGCTGATCATATTCGTTCTTGTGCTTTTTTAATTGCTGATGGTGTTATTCCAGGAAATGAAGGACGTGGTTATGTATTAAGACGAATTATTAGAAGGGCAGTTAGACATGGTAATAAATTAGGTCTAGCAACACCATTCTTCTTTAAGTTAGTACAACCCCTTAGTACCCTTATGGGAGATGCTTATCCGGAATTAATTACTTCAAGAACGTATATAGAAAAAATTCTTACTCAGGAAGAAAATCAATTTGCCCGTACTTTAGAACAAGGTTTGCGTTTATTAAAAGAGCAAATTCATTTGTTAGGTAGTGAAGAAATTCCCGGGGAAATCGCGTTTAAATTATATGATACTTATGGTTTCCCAATAGATTTAACCGCTGATATCGCCCGTGAGCACGGCTTATCTGTAGATATAAATAGCTTTAATCTACTCATGCAGCAGCAAAGAAAACAATCACAAGCCGCTAGCCGATTTACCACTGATTATGCTGCTCCAGCATTAGAACACCAATCTGATTTTCATGGTTATGAAAAAGAAGCAATGGAGGGAAAAGTGATTTCTTTGCTACACGATGGGGAGGAAGTTTGCTCTTTAGGTGATGGCATGCAAGGTATTATTATTCTTGATCACACCCCTTTTTACGCAGAAAGTGGTGGCCAGGTAGGGGATAAAGGCTTTCTATTAGGAGAAAACAAAGTACGTTTTCGTGTTGATGATACGCAGAAAAACGGCCAGGCAATAGCTCATTACGGTGAGGTAGTGGAGGGTACACTAAGTGTGGATCAATTCGTTACTGCTCAGATTGATGTGAAGCGCCGAAATGCAGTTCGTTTAAATCATACAGCGACTCATTTATTGCATGCAGCTTTAAAAACTTTAATTGGTCCGCAAGTACAACAAAAAGGTTCTTTAGTGGATGCAGAACGTGCTCGTTTTGACTTTTCACATAGCGAGGCGTTAAGTCCTGCACAGATTCATGAAATACAAATTCTCGTCAATGACCAAATTCGTGCCAATAATGAAGTGGTTACTCAGTTAATGGATATTGAATCAGCCAAGAAAAGTGGTGCAGTAGCTCTTTTTGGTGAAAAATATGCGAATGATGTGCGTGTCTTATCTATGGGAACATTTTCAAAAGAACTTTGTGGTGGAACCCATGCTCAGCGTACAGGTGATATAGGTTTATTTAAGATTATTTCTGAATACGGTATTGCCAGCGGTGTACGACGTATTGAACTGATCACTGGTGCATATGCTTTAACTTGGGTAGATGAGCAACAAAGTCTTTTAGGTAACTTGGCTTCGTTGCTAAAAACCACAGCCACCAATTTACCAGACAAAGTAGCACAATTAATTTTAGATAGTAAAAATCAGGAAAAGGAAATCGCTAAACTTCAAAGTGAGAAAGCGCGAAAATCGGGCGCAGATCTAGCAAATGAAGCAGAAAAAATTAATGGAGTTAACTTACTAGTGAAGCAATTGGAGGGTGCAACTAACCAAATCTTACGTAGTACTTTAGATCAATTAAAATCTAAGATTGATTCGGCAGTAATTGTCTTGTTTGCAGTGGAGCAAGGGAAGATAAATGTAATTGCTGGAGTTAGTAAAAACATGCTTGGTAGAGTTCCCAGTGCAGCAGCATTAGTAAGGCATCTTTGTGGTAAAGGTGGTGGTCGCGACGATATGGCTCAAGGCGGGGGGGTTGTCCCTATTGATTTAGAAGAAAAAATTGCCGAAATTAAGGAAATGGTACGTAGTACATAATAAGTAGTTTTGAAACTCTAATCCTGCTGAATTAATGCTGATAAGGGAGGCATCCTGGAGATGATATGAATTTTTTACATGAATTTAAAGCATTTGCTATCAAAGGAAATGTTGTTGATTTAGCAGTAGCAGTAGTGATTGGTACAGCATTTGGCAAGATAGTAAGTTCTTTAGTTAGTGGAATTATTATGCCTTTAATTGGTCTATTATTAGGCGGTATTAATATTGCTGGTAAAACATTTACCGTAGGCAATGCCGTAGTAAAATGGGGTGAGTTTTCTCAATCCATTATTGATTTTACGATCATTTCCTTCTCAATTTTTATGGCAGTTAAATGCATTTCCTTTTTAAAAAAAGACGAACAAAAACATACAGAACCAACCCGTGAAGAAGTTTTATTGACTGAAATCCGTGATTTATTAAAAAAGTAAAAGAGAGCAAAATACGTAGTGTATTAAATAAAGCAAATAGGTTCATTATTTATGCTATAATCTCAATACTGGCAAATAAATAAGGATATTTATGAATGACTTAATGAACTTAATTGCTGTAATCATCGTTTTTGGCGTAGGATTATGGTTAATTAATGCGTTTATTCCAATGCCACCCGCTATTAAAAGTCTTCTTAATGTATTGGTATTAATTATTTTAGTTATTTATGTTTTGCAGTTTTTTGAGGTGATAAAAAACATATTACCGACGATTAGAATCTTGCGGTAATTATCACTTTTACCTGCGTTCCGCGGACAAGCTGTAGAAGGTAGGTACTACTTCTAACACACGTATTTGTAAAAAATTGTTTTTTTGTCAAGCGAATTAGAAATAAAAAGATGGGAAAGGTTTTTTTAATAAAATATTTAAAGATTTCGAGCAATTTCTAGGTATTAAGC
>NZ_JBAQZB010000115.1:0-6381 GCF_049790535.1 Legionella sp. | reverse complement strand
ACCCATGAAGGAATTTAAAGAAGTTCACTCAGCCAAGGCTACACTAACTGGCATTGAACTGCACCACATGCTACGAAAAGGGCAGCATCTGCAGGCAGGAAAACAGTCCATCTTCGAACAGTTTTATAGGCTTGCAGCATAGTTCCATCCAGAATTTCTCCCACCCTACGGCTAAACAATTTTTCGAGACAGAGCTACAAAAACCCCTGTTTTATTAACTATAGATGGTGTGCTTATTAATATCCTAAAAGTAAAAAAATTATAGAAGGTAGTCACTTAAATCAATTTGCATTGCTTTTGTGTTGCTAATGTGCTACATTTTGATATAAGAAGTTAAATTTAGGAACTATAATGAGCAGAGCAGCAACTATTCATACCAGGATCGATCCAACATTAAAGCATGATGCTGAGAAAATATTGCATCAGCTAGGACTAAATACATCCCAGGCAATTAATGCCTTTTATGCCCAAATCGTTCATGTTAGAGGAATACCTTTTGAGCTTAAATTACCTAATAAGACAACTTTAGCAGCAATGAAAGAGCTAGATTCAGGTAAGGTAGAAACCTATGATTCTATGAGCGACTTGTGGAAAGAAATAGACAATGACTGATTTATTAAAACTTGCTCCAAGTACCAAGTTTAAAAAAGACTTAAAAAGAGTAATGAAGCAAGGAAAAAGTCGAGAGCTAATTAATGAAATTATTGAGCTATTACAGTGCAAAAAGCCACTACCCCTGAAAAACCGTGACCATGATTTAGTAGGTGATTATAAGGGGTATAGAGAATGCCATATAATGCCTGATTGGTTACTAATATATCGTATAAAGAGTAATAACTCTGTAGAGCTCTTAGAGTTAACGAGAACAGGTTCTCATTCGGAACTATTTTAAGGAGTTATTGTTCTCATCGGACTGATTTTACTTTGGAGTTTTATTGCGGCAATTGAGAGATTGGTTTTCTTTAATACAAATTTATACTCTGATTTTTTGGTAAATAAAGCTGTCTCCTTGGAATCAAAAGAAAAGATGTTTGAAAAGTCGAAGCTAATCCATTTAATACTAGCTATTAGTGCTTGAATTATTTTGCAAATGAACCAACAATAAAATGCAAATGGATTTTGATGAAACCGAATTAAACTGCAAATAGAATTGGTTTTGAACCCGAATTATTTTGCAAATGGCGGATACCATACAAAATAAACGATCCTTTATCTTGCGATCCTAATATTTGTAAGCACAAACAAAAGGTTGGATATAAAGAGGCTATAGGTGTAACAGCGTAAATTTAACTAATTATTTCAACCACGCATGATGGCTTCAATACAAACCCATAACTACTACAACTTACCACAAAACCGGCGGTTTAACTCAACAAATCTTTAATCACAGGCCAACTAACTCTGTAGCCTTATCCCAGATATGCATCAACTGGTTCATTACATTAAAACCGTGGAATATGAAATCGCACTACTACAGCTAACTTTTTATAAAAACCAATTTTTAAATTGCATCAATAAGTATTTCCCGTATTCATCACTGAATCAAAAAATGATTTATCACCTAGACTAATTCGTATAGATACAGCTTTTCTAATTAACCCAGTTCTAGCATCTTTCATTAATGGTGTTGTCAATTTTATTTTTTTCTCAATTTCTAAAATTTTGTTTTTAGTTTCTTCTGTAAAAAAAACCTGGGTAGCTCCTTCTAATGGAGCCTGATTTAATCCCTCATAAATATCATCTATCAATTCCGCATAATCTAGATCTTTTTCGTATTCAGCCCATTTAATGTCAGAAAGAGTATACAAATAATATTTAACCGCATCTTCTATTAGTAAGGACTGCTTCCCCCTTCCTTTATAGTCAATTTCAGCTTGCTGCTTCAGCTTCTCTTTAATATCTTTGGGAAATCGAATACAGACAAGCCATTTTTTTTGTTTTTGAGGTGCTTGGAAAAATAATTTTTTATTCTTTCTTTTCTCTATCATAAATCACCATTTTTAAGATAATCAAAAAAATCAAAAAATATGATTTAATTGTTATTTATCAATAAGTTACATTAATAATGACCCGGGTCATACTACTTCGTTTAAGGCTATTTCTTTAATTCTATTTAGAATTCTTTCAAGATTTTTAAAGATATCGTCTTCACTATTAATATGATTAATTTCTGGAAATCTTGAAAGTAAAAGTCGTTGTAAAGAATTAGATTCATTTTGATCTTGCACTTTAAATGTTGCAGACTTCTTGATCGCCCCACCCTGCTTTCCTCTTGGTTTAACTACTTTTATAGTTGGAATTTTATTTAATTTATCTCCATTATTTAAGGCAAGCTCAATTTCTTTATAACTTTTTGCTACAAGTATCCTAATCATTTTGAACGTTAATTTATTATCTTTAATCATAGATAAGAAGACTGGTGGATAATTTACTGGTTGAGTACAGATCGATCTTAACGCACTTGTAATTCCTTCATTCAAACCAATAATCTTGGATAATGCTTTATTTGTAAGTAATTGACCACTTGGATCGGTCAATAACTCTTGGGCAATTTTAAAATTTTGAGCAATCGTTAATTCTTTTCTTAAATTATTTTCTGACAATTGTCTTTTTAATTTTCTATGCTTCACTTTCAATTTAACAAGCATACTTTCGTCAGTAATTTCTATACATGTAATCGTGGGAACATCAGCCATTATCGCTGCTAATCTTCTTTGATGTCCTTCTAAAATAACATAACCATAATCTAAATCAGAGTGAACAAAATAATCAGAATCATTATGGCGATCAGCTAAAAATATCTCTATTGGCTCAATCAAACCCTCAGTTCGGATTGAAAAAGCTAGCTCCCTCAAAAAATTGTAACTCTCCTCTAAACTCTCATCCTCATCAAGATTTAATTGAGAATATTCAGGAATCTCATATTCATTTGTTTCCTGTGAAGTTCTACAAAGAGATTTATCTGTTCCAATGTGCAAATTTTTCTTTAACCAAGATTCATCAATTATCTCTCCTGGCCTAGGATTAAATGGGTCTGGGATAAGTAAAGAAGGATCATGTTCAACAAGCTGCTTCCCTCTTGTAAATTTTTTATTTGCTGTAATACCTGCTCGAATTACAGTATCAGGTTTATTACTCGACGTAAGCGAGCTCGTTATAATTTTCTTCTTGATTGGCATTATTCGTATCTCCTAATACTTTGTTAAAAACAAATTCCCCTAATGCAACAGCTTCTATAGCAAATCTATCATTGTCCTTCAATTCCGTATATGGTGCAGTAATAGGGGCTTGATCTTCATCTATATCTACTGCTCTAGGAGAATCATGGATTTCTATGCCTTCAATAAGCAGTTTAGATAACATTGAATTAGATTTAATGGTATCGATGATTCTAGTCTGAGGTGTTCTTTTATTGTAGTCTACTTTGTTTTTCAATAGTCCAATTATTTGAGCTTGAGCATTAACAGGCCGATGCACATTCTGACGATTAACTAGATCTACCATTCCAGCTAATCCCTGAAGTGATTTATTACTTAATTCTAGCGGAATTAAAATATGTGTTGCAGCCCGAATTGCACTCTGCGTTAATGGACCTTTGGCTGGTGGCGTATCAATGATAATTAGATCATAGCCACAATCTATAAAATCGTCCATTGCAAAAAAATCGTAGGTACGCTGAACAATACTTTCTAAACTATCACTATATTCAAATGCCTCAATATCTTTTATTAATCCAGCATCGCTCGGAAGAATTTCTAAATTCTCTAAATCAGTGGGGTAGGGTACAACAGGCTTTCCAGTCCACATATCTAAGGCAGAGGATCGACCATTCCAATCTTCATCCTCGGGATTATTAGGATTATAATCCGGATGCAAAGGAGGTTTATAATTAGACATATCTCGGATTCTTGTATCACGAAGAAATCTATAAGACATGTTTCCTTGAGGATCAAAATCAAGAACTAATACCTTTTTATCTTTTTTAAAAGCTATATAAGTTGAAATTAGCTGACTTATTAAGCTTTTTCCAACTCCACCTTTATTATTCGCCACAACTAAAATTCGGGGTTTCTTTTTATTCATTGGGTCACTCCAATTATTATTATGTTTCCGTCATCAAAAAATTTAACTGATTAGTAACCGCAAGTCAATATATGTCAATACTGTATTGAATATTTAATTTGAATAATCGCGCTGTGTAGTTTTAACGGTGTCAGTGATTGAATTGAATAACACGTAACGAGCAAAATACCGCTATATAACAATATTTTAGTACTTTTTAACTTTTTAATTCATTTTTAAAAAATCTATTGATCTAAAGAAAATTTCGATCCAAAATGATTAATAAAACTATTTTGTATTGAGTATTAATTACCAAGAAAAATTATACTGGGATAAAATAAAATGAAAAAATAAATAGAGCTATACATAAAAAAATAGGTTACAGAGAGTTTGCAGACTTTCTATAACCCAAATGAATTTAGCCTGAACGAGACTAAATATCTAAGAACATGACCTAGCAGGATAGTTCTTTAATATTTCATTTTCATTTTAGCCTCGTTCCCAAAAAAAAACAAGATAAGGATATTATCTATGGGGAACCTTTGCTCAATTTTTCACTCGAGATTTAAAAATCTCATTAAAGTGATACCATCAACGCGTAAAGCTCAATTGATGGATTACCTATTACTTGGCTGGCAAACCAGCACCTACAAATTAAAAGGCTCTGATAAAAAATGGTTTATGAAGCCCTATATAGAAATAGCAGAAGATACAGGAATTCCTTTAAGTACGCTTCAAACCTATCTCAGAGAGTTCTGTTCTCAGGGTTTTATTGAAAAGCGACAAGCGCTTTATAACAGAAAAAATGAGAAGGGCGAATATGAGGCTAAAAAGGGCGCCTACATCCACATTACTGAAACATTTCTTGAATTGATTAAACCCTCTGGAACCTTATCAAAACCAATCCAGCCCAATCCCAATGAAAACATCCACAACGACACACCACCATCTCCCCATAAACACCCTGACGAAAGTGAAGTTAATCCTTCAGAGTGTTCAAATTTTGAAAAAAATGAGAGGACCGATCCTCTCATTTTGAGAGGATTATATATAAGAGATCTTTATACTTCTTTTAATAATACTATTAAGTTGAAACAATTAACCCATTCTGTAGATAAACCCACATTAAATCGGCTACTCAACCAATATGAAACTATACAACAGTTTATTCGCACTGAAATTAAAGAAGAAATTCCCGATGAAATAAAAAAATTACTATTAGGAACTTTTTTTAATTTAACTTTTGAGCATAAAAAACAATTTTCTATTCCAAAACAGATTGTCGCTGAATACTTATTTTCGTTAATAAACACGGAATTTTGCTTACCTAAAGTCCATGACTTCAAGCATCGAAATGACATTCTTTCAAAGATTATGCGTGAAAATAATTGGCGAACCCCTAAAGGTTTTTATAATTATTTTTACCTAGGACAAAATTTTAAGGACAAAAAACAATTGCAGGAACAACAATGGCAAGAAACAAAAGAACTGGAAATGAACCCTTTAAGTGACTGCAATTACGTTCCAAGAGATAATGAATTGCTTCAGATTGAAGCACAAATTTTTAAGAAAGCTACTTTAATCGAGGAGTTAACGAAGAGTCTTTATCAACAAACGAGTGAAGAGCTTATCGTATCAATTCGAGAAAAAATCCAAACATTAAAAGCCGAACTTAACGCTTTATGGCATGATCAGTGGATTATCGAAAGAGAAATAGAACAGGAAGACATAGGCATAAAACTTTGTGCTTAACAACCTGATAAGGAAAATGTCATTATTGATTTGATGACCAAAGAACAGAATAGAATAGCTTGATTATCTAGCTATTCTATTCACATTAGATGAATTAGAGATTACCTAGGGTTTTACTTTGTGATGAGGTGGCCTGATGTTTTTTTGCTTCCTCTGGTGAGGTTTCTTGATAATCAAAAAATTTAAACATACTTTTGATGGATTCGCTGGTTTTTTCAATCTGCTGTTCCACTATAGCTTGTTCTTTCGCTCCATGCTTTCTTGCCAAACCGTGCGAGGCCAGAGTCATGGTTGAGCTGGATGACATGTAGTCTTTAATTGCTTTGGCTAACCACGGATGCACTTTAAGTTCAGGCTTGTTTCTGACCAAATCCATGGGGTAGGTACCATCTTTTAAGGGGTAATTGCGTATTGCAGTTCAAAATTGCAGGCGATTGCAGTTCAAAATTGCAGGCGATTGCAATTCAAAATTGCAGTATCGAGTGATAGCGACATTGGCAGATTAAATAATCTGTGTTAGCGCTTTCTTCTGAAGAACCTAAAGGAGAAAGTGAGATGCCAATGGAG
>NZ_JBAQZB010000114.1:0-20965 GCF_049790535.1 Legionella sp. | reverse complement strand
GAATAAGCCCTTTGAGAATGTCTGTGATGAGAACCAAGACCGCATATTTTTCTCCGGCGAGACGTAATACATTAGTGGCGCCAGGATTTTTTGAACCTGCAGTGCGTGGATCGGGTAGGGAAGACATTTTACATATTATAACAGCCGAACAGATAGAACCTGCTAAATAAGCAAGTATTATGAAGGTAATAGATAAAATCACCGATCGCTCCTTTTTCGGAAAGTAATCTATTATTAATTAATCTTAACTTTCAGGCAAGTGCTTGGGTAAAAATAATGCTTGTAAATTATTGGTGTATTTTCTGCCAAAGGGGGTTACCTGCCAATGCGTCTTGGTCAAGCTAATCATGTTTTTCTTTTCTGCAATTTTAAGTTGAGTTAAAAGAGTTTCTAAAGGGAGATTTGTCCTTTCCGTAAATAAACTTAATGGAATGGCTTGTTCTAAACGTGTGGCATTTAACATAAATTCAAAGAGCAATTCTTTATCTTCAACAAGTTCAATATTAGCCATAAAAGGTTTTTCAGAATCCATAAATTCTCTAGGCTGACGATATTTACGAGTTCTGAAGATGCCAGTCGTAGTAGTTAATTTTCCGTGTGCTCCTGCTCCAATGCCAAAGTAGTCACCAAACAACCAATAATTCAAATTGTGTCGGGCTTGTTTATTTGGTTGAGAAAATGCAGAAATTTCATAACGCTTAAGGCCAGATTCTTCTAATAACGCTAAACCCTGCTCTTCTAAAAAATAAGCATCATCTTCAGAAGGTAATGGCGGATTTTCTTTGTAAAAAACAGTATTGGGTTCTATGGTCAATTGGTACCAGGAAAAATGCTCAGGTTGGTAAGACAGGGCAATGCTTAAATCATCCATGCCCTGAGCGATGCTTTGATTGGGTAAACCATGCATAATGTCCAGATTTAAGTTATCAAAACCCGCACGGCGTGCCGATTCAATAGCACGGTGTGCTTGATGCTCATTATGGATACGTCCCAATAGCTGCAAATGTTTGGGGTTAAAGCTTTGAATGCCTAAAGATAAGCGATTAATGCCTAGTTGTCGGTAGTCAGTAAAACGCTGTTGTTCCACACTTCCTGGATTGGCCTCCATTGTGATTTCGATATCTGGAGCAAAGGGTATAATTTGTTTTAGTTCCGTAAATAAATTGTTATAAGCTTCTGCAGAAAAAAGACTGGGAGTACCACCACCAATGAAAATAGAACTAATTTCACGTACATTAAAGCGAAGTACATCAGCATTTAGGTCAGCAATAAGTGATTGAGTATAGTGGTGTTCAGGCAAAATATCGGGGCTTTTATGCGAATTAAAATCACAATAAGGGCATTTTCGAATGCACCATGGAATATGAATGTACAAAGATAGAGGAATCATTGTTTTTTTAGGCTGGCTTGTTTAAGAATGCAATAGTATCATGACATACCTTTTGTAACAAAAATGAATAAGACAGGAGATAATATGGCAAATAAACGAGTGAGAGTGGCCGTCACTGGGGCAGCAGGACAAATTGGTTATGCTTTATTGTTTCGTATCGCTTCTGGACAAATGTTTGGTGCCCATGTTGATGTTGAATTAAATTTACTTGAGCTTGAGCCCGCACTTCCTGCTTTGGAAGGGGTAGCTATGGAGTTGGATGATTGTGCTTTCCCATTATTAAAACGTATCCTATGTACCTCCGATTTGAATAAGGCAATGGACGGGGTGAATTGGGCTTTATTAGTTGGTTCAGTCCCTCGTAAACAAGGCATGGAACGTTCTGATTTATTGCAAATTAACGGGGGTATATTCACTAAACAAGGCCAGGCGATTAATAATAAGGCCAGTGATGATGTACGTGTGTTTGTAGTAGGAAATCCTTGTAATACAAATTGCTTAATTGCCATGCATCATGCTAAAGATATTCCAAATGACCGCTTTTATGCGATGACTACTTTAGACGAATTAAGAGCGCGTAACCAATTGGCTCAAAAAGCAGGAGTTGATATTACTGCAGTAAGCCAAATGACTGTGTGGGGTAACCATTCTGCGACTCAATATCCTGATTTTTATAATGCTAAGATAAATGGTATTTCTGCCGCTCAAGTAATTAACGATGAAACCTGGTTGAGAGATACTTTTGTTTCTACTGTACAACAACGTGGTGCTGCAATAATTAAGGCTCGAGGTCTTTCGTCGGCTGCCTCTGCTGCAAATGCGATTATTACTGGTGTGAACCATCTAGTTACAGATACAGTTGCGGGTGAATCATTCTCTATGTGTCGTTATTCTGAAGGTGAATATGGCATTGATAAAGGTTTGATTTTTTCTGTTCCTTGCCGTAGAGAACAGGGTGAGTTAAAAGTAGTTGAGGGTTTAAAAATGAATGATTATGGCCATAGCATGTTTAACAAAACCCTGAACGAATTGCGTCAAGAGCGTGACACAGTTAAAGATTTAGGATTATTAGCGGATTAAAACCTGTTAACATTTTCTTATATTCTTAGAAAACCGGCTTTAAACTTTCGTCTTCACTCGAAGACGAAAGGCTTGGCGAGGTACCCATGCCACTCTTCTGATACATTTGCAAAAATTCTGATCCATCTAAAATAAATTTCGCTTCTGAATTTCGCAATAAGGTTGAAATAGAGCGGCCGTGGGATAATATTTGGTTTAGTTTATTAATTAGATTTATTGTTTGTACTGAGGGATCAGTGTGCTCCTGCACCAAGGAAGGGATGTGTTTAATGATTGCTTCGGCCAATTGTCGATCGGTTAAATAAAGCACTAAACGGGTATGGGCAATTTGCTTGAAATTTTTTGTAGACTCCATAATAAGTTGAAATAAAAAATCAGGATCTTTTTTTAAATGAGTATTTAATTTTTGGCTAAATCCTAAATGTTCTCTATATTCCAGTAGCATACGAACTTGTGTACTCACATTGTTGCGCTTACCAGATGCTCCAGATTTTGCTGCTAACCATGTTAAAAGCTCTGTTTCACGGTATTTATCATTGAGTGCTTTAAATTGAAATTTTGCTGATGCATTGGAGTGGTGTAAAAAGCTATTCCAATTGATGCTAGGTAAATTGAGATTTTTAGCTAAAGAATCGATTGGTGTTCTAATTGTATTGAAATCGAGTCGCCATTTCTCAATATAAGGAACTGAGGCCTTTAATGCTTTAATTATCTCCTGAAAGTCTTTTTCATTATTTGGTCGAAAATTATCCAAAGATTCTTTTAATTGCTGAACAGGATAAATATATTTGCCATTTCTCATGGATTCTAAATTAAAAACAGATTGTAAGGCACTTTTTAATGCAGAAAAAGGGTCCCTCATCAAATCTTCTCCAAACAAGCCCTCTTTCTAATCATAGTTTATAAAAAAACAAATGCAAATATTTACCGCAACTTGTATATTAATTTAATCTTTGATTTTTAAAAGTAAATAGAGACTTGTAGTAAATCCATAATTTTTTTTATGATTAAATATAATTTTGATGAAAGGAATGGTTCACTTGTAAAAACTGTGTTAATATGTGTAATTTTTTAAACAAATGGATAGAATGTTATGCAATCTTTTAAATTGAGCATGGTAGTTATTATTACCATTGTTTTATGGGCTTCTGCTTTTGTTGGCATTCGAATTGGGTTGGTAGGATACTCACCTGGAGCTCTTGCTCTTTTACGTTTTCTTGTTGCATCAATTTTTATGGGCTGTATTTATTATGGTCAAGGCATTAAAACTCAAGTGCTTTGGGCCGATCGGCTTCAATTATTGATTGCTGGAATGGCAGGTATTGGTCTTTATAATATTTGTTTAAATTACGGAGAATTGAGTGTTTCAGCGGGTACTGCCAGTTTTATTATAGGATTAATGCCTGTGATGACGGTACTTTTATCACTTGTTTTTTTGCAGGAAAAATTAAGTCGAGGGGTTTGGCTGGGTATTTTAATTAGTATCTTAGGCTTAGTTTTATTAGCAGTTGGCGAAAATTCGGAGCCAGCCATGCAACAAGGTATTTTAGCCATTCTGGTTTCTGCATTGTTAGGGGCCATTTTAACTATTATCCAAAAGCAATTTGCCGAAGTTTATCATCCAGTAGCGATTATTTCCTGGGTCATGTGGGGTGGTACTTTATTACTATTAATATTTTTTCCTACCTTGATGCAAGAAATTAAAACAGCAGATTTTCAAGCGACAGTCGCGGTAGTCTACATGGGGATTTTCCCTGCAGCGCTTGCTTATTTAGCCTGGGGATATGTACTTAAATATATGTCAGCCACTAATGCTTCTGTAACTTTATATGCAATGCCCATTGTGTCTACATTGTTAGGTTTTATTTTATTAAATGAACAACCAACTTTAATTTCTCTTGGCGGGAGTGGGATTACTTTGTTGGGTGCTTTTATTTCTAATCGTTTTTTATCACAAAATTCATCTCCTATTTCTGAGATGTAGTTTAAGTTATACTCTTATGTCAAAGTTTTTCATTGAGAGTACTCATGGAGTTGAGAATTAATACCCCCTTTAATGCCTTGTTTCAGCCTTTAGATTTGGGTTTTATTCAATTAAAAAACCGTTTATTAATGGGATCTATGCATACAGGTCTAGAGGAAGACAAAGATAGTTTAAATCGTTTAGCCCAATTTTATCGTGAAAGAGCACTTGGTGGAGTTGGTTTAATCACAACAGGTGGTTTTGCACCAAACCGTTCCGGTCGTTTGACACCTTTTGCTGCCAAATTAACGAATGGTAAAGAGCAACAAAAACATGAATTGATAACAGATACGGTGCATCAAGCTGGAGGAAAAATTATTCTGCAGGCATTGCATGCTGGTCGTTATGGATATCATCCGTTTATCGTAGCCCCAAGCAGCATTAAATCGCCTATTAGTCCATTTAAACCTTGGACAATGAGCAAACACCGCATTAAAAAAACCATCAAACACTTTGCTCGTTGCGCGCGTTTGGCTCAGTTAGCTGGTTATGATGGTATCGAAATTATGGGCAGTGAAGGGTATTTGATTAATCAATTTATCGTCACCCATACCAATCATCGCACGGATGAATGGGGTGGGAGTTATGAAAACCGCATTCGTTTTCCAATTGAAGTGGTCCGAAGTGTACGTGAAGCAGTGGGAGAGAAATTTATCATTGTCTATCGTTTGTCTATGTTGGATTTAATCGCAGAGGGCAGTAGTTGGGAGGAAATAGTTCTTCTTGCTAAAGCCATTGAACAAGCTGGCACCACTCTTATTAATACGGGTATTGGCTGGCATGAAGCACGTATTCCAACAATCGGTACTATGGTTCCTGAAGCAGCATTTACCTTGGTAACACAGCATTTAAAACCGGAAGTGAGTATCCCGGTAATTACTTCTAATCGCATTAATACACCGGAGTTGGCAAATAAATTAATTGAGTCCGGAGTGGCGGATATGGTTTCCATGGCGAGGCCATTTTTAGCAGATCCTCAATTTGCTGAAAAGGCTAAACTAGGGGAGAGTGCTGCGATCAATGTATGCATTGCTTGTAATCAGGCATGTCTTGATCGTGTTTTTGTAAATAAAACAGCTTCTTGTTTAGTGAACCCACGAGCATGTAATGAAATTGAATTAGTTTATGAAGTAACTCATACCACAAAATCCATTGCCGTTGTGGGGGCTGGCCCTGCGGGTCTTGCTTTTGCTGCAGTTGCAGCAGAACGTGGGCATAAAGTAACTTTATTTGAAAAAAATGAGCAAATAGGCGGGCAATTTAATCTGGCAAAAAGAATTCCAGGGAAAGAAGAATTTCAGCAGACGTTAAATTATTTTAATTATCAGTTGCAAAAATATAAGGTAATAATCCACTTGCGTACGGAGGCAACTGTAAACTTGTTGCAGGATTTCGATGAAGTAGTTTTAGCAAGTGGAATTAAACCGCGTATTCCTGATATAGAGGGCATAGACCATGCAAAAGTATCAAATTACATCGACGTAATTACTGGTAAAAGAAAGCTAGGCCAACGGGTAGCAGTGATTGGTGCTGGGGGTATAGGTTTTGATGTGGCTGAATTCTTAACAAGCAAATCGCATTGTTCCAAGGAAGAATTTTATGATGAATGGGGGATTGATGTATATGGAAAATACCGTGGTGGTATTAAAGAGTCAATAATTTCTCCAAGTCCACGCGAAGTGTTTTTATTGCAACGAAAAAAAGAAAAAATGGGTAAGCATTTAGGTAAAACTACTGGTTGGATTCATCGTTTAAGCTTGAAACATAAAAAGGTAAAAATGATTTCAGGCGTCAGTTATGATCGTATTGACGATGCAGGGTTACACATACATGTTAATGAAAAACCACAGGTTTTAGCAGTGGATGATGTAGTGATATGTGCAGGTCAAATCGAATTGACCGAATTGCTAACGCCATTAAAAGAAGCAAGGAAGGTAGTTCATTTAATCGGGGGTGCATATAAGGCTTTAGAATTGGATGCTTGGCATGCAATTGATCAGGCCTGTCGTTTAGCTGCTTTAGTTTAACGCAATAACCTAACAAGCATTGCGAGCAGTTTCTGTAATAGAACAAACAATAAAAACTTAATAAGTTTTAGTCACTTGACATTTTGTTCGTTTGAGCGAAAATATTGCAGCCGTATCCATCGGATATGAACATGAGAATAAAAAATAAGCCTATTTGTTTCGGTATAATCCAAATGTCCACAGCCTTCACATTTTTGAGCATTATTATGATTTTAAGCAGAATTTATTTAAGTTAATAACACCCACTAATGCTCTTTTTATAAACAACATTTGAATAAAAGGTAACAAATGTAGTGCATTTATATGTTTATTTTGTTATTATAATGACCAATTTTTATATAACCAACCTTTTTAGGTTACACCTCACACCATTAGGAACTTTATGACTCAAGAAATAACAAACTTTGCTTCCTTTAACTTTTCAGATGCGATCAATAAGGCATTAGAGGACATGAAGTTTACTACTCCATCACCGATTCAAATCCAAACGATTCCTTTGTTTTTAGAAGGAAGAGACGCGATTGCCCTAGCGCAAACCGGTACAGGCAAAACAGCTGCATTTGCTCTGCCGATTTTACAAAATTTATCCCCTAACCTGCAGCATACCCAGGCATTAATTTTAGCCCCTACCCGAGAACTGGCAATCCAAGTTGCAGAACAATTTGAATTGTTAAGTGCCAAGCAAAGTGGGACTAGAGTTGCTGTTTTATGTGGCGGACAGGAATATGGTCGTCAGCTAAAACAATTACGTGCTGGTGCACAAATTGTTGTTGGCACACCAGGTCGTATTTTAGATCACCTGGATAAAGGAACGTTGATTTTAGATAATTTGCGCACTTTTATTCTTGATGAAGCCGATGAAATGTTACGGATGGGCTTCATTGAAGACATCGAAACGATTATGGCAAGACTACCTCAACAAAAACAAATTGGTTTGTTTTCAGCAACAATGCCACACCGTATTCGGCAAATTGCCAATACTTATTTAAATAATCCTGCTTCTATTGAAATTCGTTCAGAAACTGCAACAGTAAAAAGTATTGAGCAGCGCTTTTTGTTTGCTTCAGGACATCAGAAGCCTGATGCATTATTGCGTATATTGGCTGTAGAAGAATATCAAGGTGTTATTGTTTTTGTACGTACTAAAAGTAGTACTGAAGAAGTAGCTAAGGTACTGCAAAAAAAAGGTTTGCGTACAATGGCAATTCACGGGGATATTACTCAAAAATTACGTGAAACTATTATTGCTGAGTTTAAACAAGGTGCCATTGATATTTTAGTGGCTACAGACGTAGCTGCGCGAGGCCTTGATGTAGAACGCGTTACTCATGTAATTAACTACGATTTACCTCATGATAATGAAATCTATGTTCATCGTATTGGCAGAACAGGTAGAGCAGGCCGTTCTGGTGTTGCCATTCTATTTGTAACTCCTAAAGAATCACGTTCAATTACTGGTATTGAGCGACATACTCGGCAGCGTATTACTAAAGTTAATGTGCCAAATGATCATACGATTCAAGTGGCACGACAACAACGTTTTATGGCGAACATTACAACACGGCTGGAACATGAACATGTCCATGCGTATAAAAAAATGATTGAAGAGTATGTTAAAGAACATGAAGTTTCAGCGTTAGATGTTGCTGCAACCTTGGCTTTATGGGGTCATAAAGACATGCCTTGGCAGCAAAAAGAACATTCTTTGCCTAAGCTATCCCCCTGTCCCGAAAGAGTAGGACGAATTGAGCGTGGTTCTAAATTTGAGCGTTTATCCATGCATTCGGATGATAGGAAAGGTTTTGGCAATAAAAAAGGTTTGGGAGCAAAAAAGAATTTTGCTGATGAACGCAAAAAATTTAAAGAGAATTCTTTAGAACAAGAATTATTCCGTATTGATGTGGGTAAAGTTCATGGCGTAAAACCTGGGAATATCGTGGGAGCAATTGCCAATGAAGCTGGTTTACAGAGTCGTCACATTACTGGTCTAAAAATTCATGAGGATCATTCTATTGTTCGTTTGCCTAAAGGAATGTCTAAAGAAATTATGGGTGATTTAACTAAGGCTTGGGTTTGTGGTCGTCAGTTAAATATTACTTTAATAAGTAGTGGTGCTTAATTTAGGACGGGAGATAAATTTTGCTCTTCGTTCATTTTATATCCGATGGATCAGCGTTAGATAATGTAAAAAAATTGATTAAAAAGAATATTTCATAATATAATAATCGATGTTTTTTTGTTTTTAAACAACCATTTATAATAAGGGGTTTCATGAGACTGTTAGCAACCATAAGTGCTTATTTATTTTCTGGAATTGTTCTAGCAACACCTCTCCATAATATAGTTGTGTTTGGCGATAGTTTGTCTGATAACGGTAATCTATATCAATTTATGAACTACCAATTGCCCGCATCTCCACCATACTATGAAGGTCGTTTTTCTGATGGTCCTGTCTGGATTGAGTATTTAGTTGCATCTTATTTCCCTGATAATCCTAAATCCCATTTACTTGATTACGCATTTGGCGGTGCTGGGGTTTCTGAAGAAGGCGATGATGATGGATTATTTACATTAAGAAGAGAAATCAATGATTACCTGTCGACGCATGAGGATAAAGCAAGTACAGACAGTCTTTTTGTGGTATGGATAGGTGCTAATAATTACCTTGCTTTACCTACTGAAACTGAAAAAACACTACAAGTTGTTAATGATGGAATTACTCATGGTTTAAAGCAGTTGGCAGAGAAAGGTGCAAAGCATATTTTAGTGGTCAATATGCCAGATTTGGGCAGCACTCCGGCAGCTATCGAGTTTGATTCCGTTGAAATGATGACGTATTTTTCAAGGGTCCACAATCAATCTTTAGATATGATGCTAATTAATTTAAAACAGGAATACCCAAATGTTGAATGGTTGTATTTCGATATGAATGCAGCACTAGGTGAAGTAATAGCAAACCCGACGAACTATGGATTTACCAATATTAATGAATCATGTATTAATTTTGCTTCGGATAATTTAAGCACGTATTCTATTTTCAAAATGGTTGCAGCAACAAAACCAAAAATGATAACCCCGCAAACTTGTGATGGTTATTTATTCTTTGATTTAGTACATCCGACAGCTTTTTCGCATAAGATTTTAGCAGATCGCGCCAGAAAGGAACTTGATGAGGCGGGTGTTGTATTTACTGATTAGAAAGATGTTTTGCTCAATGTACTCGCCTTTACAAGTAATATCTCGATCCGCATGTTTACGAGTTATAAAATTAGGCAAACACCATTTACTCTTCGATTGAGCACAGATTTTTTAGTTTATTTGTATGTTAAACCTCTTGCAAAAAACTTTAGAGACGTTGTTGCCTAGATAAAAAACTTCTCTCAGGTCGAGTTACCACCCTTTACTCGTGCAAATTAACTCATAAGCTTTAACAATTTTCTGTGTTTTTTCATTAGCTATTTTAATCATATCTTGAGGTAGTCCTTTTGAAATTAATTTATCAGGGTGGTTTCGACTTAATAGACGTCTATAAGCACGTTTTACCTCAAGTTTGCTGGCATTAGGTGAAACATCCATTAGTGCATAGGCATGATCCAAATTTGTTTTTGTTTGTTTGTAGTTGTACTTGCTGTATGAGGAATAGGACTTAGATGAAGATGAGTTTTCGGTATTATCTTGTTGCTCACTTGTACCGGTATGGACAGCACCAAAATCTTCATAAAAGCGATATTGTTTATGAAAGGGCATAAAACCAAGGTGTGAAAAGATTGTATCTAAAACTTGAATTTTTCTAATAGTAAGACCATCGGTTTTTGCTACTTGATATTGAATATCCATGAATAATTGTAATAAATTGTGGTTGTTTTTACAGGCATCGTGTAATTTAGTAACTTGATAATGTAAATTAAATCGAGGATTTTTCCCTTCATTAAATAAGTGCATGGCTTGAATTTTTTGTTCTCGGTTTAAATGCATTTCCTGCATCAGTAAGCGAGCTAAATTAAGCTCTTGCTCAGTAACTTTGCCATCCGCTTTAGCTAAATAACCCATAATTGAAAAAGTGACTTCCAAAAATATTTTTTTTACAACATCATTTCGTTCTTTAAAATAGTGCCATTGTCGATTCATATAATGATTAGACAAATAACGAACTACAATAGTACCGAAGAAAAGACCCAAAAGGATACCTATAGGTCCTGCTAACCAGTAACCAAAAAAAGCACCAATAAACTTTCCCCACCTGGAATTTTTGGTGAAGAACTCTTTTAAATTCATTACAAAGGATTACCTCATAAAATTTACAATTTAGTACTCTGTGTTTTAACGTCTCATTCTAATTTTATCGCTTTATACCACATACTAAGTATATACTGTTGTTTTTTTTGTTTGGTTGTCTATGAGATTTTTTTACTCTTTTTTGATGTATTTACTTACACCCTACATGCTTATTCGTTTATGGTGGAAGGGCCGGCGTTTGCCGGCATATAGACAGCGCATTAAAGAACGTTTTTGTTTAAATAAACTTAAAAATAACTCTGTTGATATTTGGGTCCATGCGGTGTCTTTGGGTGAAGTGATCGCAGCAATCCCTTTAATTGATGCCATGTTGGAAAAAAAATGGTCGGTTTTCATTACCACGATGACTCCTACTGGCTCAGAACGCGTGCGCGCACATTTTGGTAATAAGGTACTTCATCAATATTTACCTTATGATCTTCCCGGCATTCTCAAGCATTTCTTTAAAAAAATTCAGCCTTCTGTTGGCGTGATTATGGAAACTGAGTTATGGCCTAATTTAATTTATCAGGCGCGCGCAGCCAATGTACCTTTGTTACTTGCAAATGCGCGTTTGTCTGATGATTCCATGCAAGGGTATAAATGGATTAAATTCATCATCAAACCTGTTCTTAATCAATTTTCTGCCATTTTGTCGCAAGGAGAAGAGGATGCTAAACGTTTTATCGATTTGGGAACTAAGCGAGAAATTGTTCAGGTTTTGGGTAATATAAAATTTGATTTACACACTAATATGGTAGATGGTAAAACGTTTAATGAATTAAAAAGCCATTGGGGTATGGAGCGTGTGGTAGTTATTGCAGCCAGTACCCATGAAAACGAAGAATCACAAATTCTGGCACGGCTCAAACGATTACAAGCCGCAATTCCTGATGTGATTCTATTAATTGCACCACGTCATCCTGAGCGTTTTCAAGAAGTTTATCAACTGTGTATTCGAGAGAAATTTAATACTGGATTGCGTTCCAATTTGGAAACATTAAGTGGTGCAAATGAAATTATTATCATAGACAGTTTAGGGGAGCTTTTGGGCCTGTACCAGATTAGTAATTACGCTTTTGTTGGTGGCAGTCTTGTTCCTTTAGGTGGCCATAATGTATTAGAGCCGATAGCAATGAATATTCCAGTATTAAGTGGTGTTCATATTCATAATTTTAAGTCTATTTGCACTGATTTAATGGAGGCAAAAGCAATTTTATTAGTTCAACATGCGAATGAATTAATTGATGAAATCATTAAGTTGCATGCTAATCAGGCAGTACGTCAGCAGATGATTAATAACGCCACGGCAGTTTTTGAAAAAAATAAAGGTTCAGTAATGCGCCATTTGCAGCAAATTGAAGCAATAAAAAATATTAAAGCATGTGAAAGCAGATATCGATGATTTTCGTTTTTTAGATCTTCTTTTAATAAAAAAATCAGTAGAAAAAAGTAGTAAATCTAATATTAGAGATGTTGATGAAAAATTTAACAACTTAATCATGGATGCTGCTCTAATTCCCCCTGATTTCAATAAAATTGTAATTTTTGATGATGTTTTAACAACGGGTGCTACCTTCAAAGCAACCAAATTAAAATTGACAGAAATAAAAAATATAGAAAATAATAGGTATTTTTATAGCGAAATCTAATTCTCAGGATGATGTTACTTTTTGAGCGAATACTCTCATTTTGTAGGAGACACTGAGTTAAGCAGACATACTTAATTTGTTTCGCTTTTTAAAACTGAGCATAGAATACCTTCTCTTGCAAAAATATGAAGTGTACTCGGCCGACCAATTTTTTGCGACAAAACCCTCTATTGGGCTCCTTACATCATCATAGACTATACTATCAAGTTAATATTTAGTTACTTTGTCTATTTTTTTGCTATAATAAAAAAATTTTCTAATTAAACTCTCTTATTATGAAACATCAACATATCACAGCTCCACAAATCGTAAATGCTTGTACACTTATTAGTATTGCTACAATTGAAGCTATTCTCAATGCAAAAAATGATGAATATATGTATAGGGCCCTTGTGGCAGCGCAAGACATGTCGCAACAACGTTATAAAAAATTAATAGCGAGTTCGCCACAAGACCATGGTGAGGGTTTGCTGGAAGAGGACGCATATCAACAATTTTATGCGACGGCCTTTAAGCGACCCCATCAAGAGCAACTTAATTCACCTGTAAGTTTAGAAAGTATCACCACTCTGTTAGGAAATCGCGATAATATGATGTTGGATGAATGGGATGAAACAATATTCCAAACGTTTAATTTTGATGCAATTGAAGCCGTTCAAAAACTACTTCCAATTGATACTCCTGCTATAGATTGGCAAACAATTACCAAAGAGAAATTAATAAAATTAGTAAATCCTGTGAAAAAGCCTGAGCTCTCTCTCCAGGTTAAAGAAGTCATTAGCAATTTGCAGGACCCCGAAGGTATTACCCTGCGCATGGAAGGTCATACCATTTCTGTAGCAAAGCGCAAAGGGGTGTATTACAGTTATGATTCACTTACCGGTGACCTTTCTTCCACAGCCGTTCTCAATGAAATGACAGAGCATATTGCGCACAAAGTCACTACTAATCGTGCTAATACTCTCATTGTTAATCATTTTTTTCCTGTGCCACCGTTCCCGCAAGCCAAATTCATTAACCAAAACTGTGCGGAAATAATGTTAAAGAAGGCGGCTCAACTAGTATTAAAGCAAGATTTAGATTTTATCTATGATAGAGAAATTCCTGATGTGCAAGTGGATATTAGTCCAGCGTTTTTATTTACAGAAGACCGGCAAAAACAATTTTGGAATAGCGGCGCTAGTAAAGAACTCTTAGAAGCTGATTTGAAAAGGCTGAATAAAGATAAAGTTTATTTTCTGCGTACAGGTACCAATGATGGAGCCGGGCATTGGCAAACGCTTTATTTTGATACCACTCGAAAGGGTTGGATTAATTATTCTAGCGATAAGAATAATTATTTACTAACCCAAAATGACATGCTTACCGTAGACGGGGAGATGTTATTATCACCTTTCGCAAAATGGGGAACTAAGGCGGGCGAATATGCTTTTCTACTGGTTGAGGCATCACCTAAAAATTTGATTCAGTCTAGCAATTTTCTCTATAACTTTCGTATGGATGGAGAAGAGAAAGCTATGGAAAAGGCTATAGAACAGCGAGAAATTCTATACGATGAAATTCAAGTTAAGGTTTATCACCCTCCTGTTAAAGTGGATGAGGAATTAGATGAAGTGATTAAGGAACCAGTTAAAGAATTTGAAAAACCAAAGATTGGAACTGATCCAGTAGATCATAAAACAATTTCGGTTAAGCCGAATTTAACCCCAGGACAAGAGCTTGCTACTAAATTAAATCATATAATCGATCAATTGGTAGCAAACATTGCCAATCAAGATAATGGCCGCAGAACCACACGCAATAATGATTGGAAAATTGGGTTATTCATCAACATAAAAAAACAACTGAACAGTAAAGAGTTATCTCCTATTGAGGTTTAGAAATTTGTGGATGATATTCGCAATGTCTGTGGTAAAAGAAGAAATATTTTTCTCTTTTGGGCTGAACCGCATAGCGTAAAAGAATTTGAAAACTTACTTAAAAAAGAATTTCCACAAGAAGTTTTAACACTTACTCAAAACCCTTACGTATAAAGGAATATAATCAATTTTTAAAGAGGTTTTTAGTTGGATAAAGTAGGGGTGTCTTGGCGATAACTAGCCTATTTTAGGTTTTTTCGCAGAAAATATCAGTTTCTGGTAGAATTTCCAAATTTTTTGCGACAGAACCCAGATATCGTGTTAACACACCCGACTGAAAAAGCGACTCTTGTGATAATCATGAGTTGGTAAATAGTCCAGAATAATTAATTGCGCTTGACCACCTATTACCTCTATGGCAAATAACAACCGTTCTTGCTTAGTTAAATGAAAACTATAAACCTCATGGCCTGTTAATTTTTCTAAATCAGACGTGCTGTAGCGCTCCTATGAATACTAAATTCTGAAAAATTCTACAGGCTTTAGTGTTCCTGTGGAATTGGAAGCAGGCGTAAGCTAGATTTAATAACCTACGCTTGATTAAATTTTATGAGTTAAGGTTAAGAGCCTTGATTCTGTCGTTCTTTGATTTCCGATAACGTTTTACAGTCAATGCATAAAGTAGCAGTAGGTCTGGCTTCCAATCGTTTGAGGCCTATTTCGATACCACAAGCTTCACAATAACCAAAGTCGTCATTTTTTAGTCGTTCTAAAGCGTCTTCAATTTTTTTAATAAGTTTACGTTCTCGGTCACGAGTACGTAATTCTATACTAAACTCTTCTTCCTGACTTGCTCTGTCTGATGGATCGGGGAAGTTAGCTGCCTCATCTTTCATATGAGTTACAGTGCGATCGACTTCTTCCATCAATGATTGACGCCAGGCTAGCAATATTTTTTCAAGGTGTGCTAGCTGCTTTTCATTCATATATTCTTCTCCTTCAACTTCAACGTAAGGAGAAATTCCCATGTTACCTATTGTATCGTTTTTCACAGTGTATAATCTCTCATTATTTTTATCAGTTAATTGTTCAGTCCCTATCTCTAAATTTTTTGATCATCTGGGTTCTTTTTCATAACTGTTCACCCTGAACAGATATTCTTTTTTAAAAGGCGGTTAGGTATATCAAAAAACAGACCTATCATCAACAGTCTTATCGCCAACCACCGCTTACTCTGTCATGACCTTGGATATCCCTCCAGCACTGTACCTGTTTATAATTTAATTTTTCAAGTATAGCTTGCACCTTTAATTTTTGATCATATCCATGTTCTAGCAAGAGAACGCCATCCGGTAATAAGTAATCATAACCTTGTTTTATAATCAATAATAGATCAGCTAATCCTTGTTCACTACTCGACAGGGCAATGTGTGGTTCAAAACGCAAATCACCTTCGTGAAGGTGAGGATCATGCTCTGCAATATAAGGTGGATTAGAAATAATTGCGTGGTACGGGTGTTGTGGGATTTTTGTGTACCAGTCGGAATGATAGAATGTTATATTAGTAAGGTTATAATACTGTGCATTTTCTTTAGCAACGAATAATGCCTCGTTACTGATGTCACAAGCCACAATGTTCCACTGAGGTCTTTCTTGAGCAAGTGCAAGAGCGATAGCGCCGCTTCCAGTACCTAATTCTAGAACGTAAGTCGCTGGGCAATCCGGGATTTTTTCCAAAGCCAGTTCGACTAATAATTCTGTTTCATGGCGAGGAATTAAAGTATGACGATTCACTTTTAAATTCAATGACCAAAATTCACGTTCGCCGGTTAAGTAGGCTATAGGAACACCATTGGTGCGTTGTGTCAGTAAATTCTGGTATGTTTCAAATTGTTGTGAACTTAGCAACTCTTCAGCATGCGCGAACAAGTAGGCCCTATTTTTTTTTAAGACATGACCCAATAAAATTTCTGCTTCCAGTCCTGGGTTTTTACCAAGAGCTGTACGAATGTTAATCATTTTGTCCAAGCTCGGCAAGTAATTCAGCATGATATTCGCGTTTTAATGATTCAATAACTAACGACAAATTACCTTCCATCACCTCAGCGAGTTGATAAATGGTTAGATTAATACGATGATCCGTTAAACGACCTTGGGGGTAGTTATAAGTGCGAATTCGTTCTGACCGATCGCCAGTTCCTACCAGAGATTTACGTGTTTGTGCCTGTTCTTGTTTTTGTTTGCTTTGTTCTGCATCCAATAATCGTGTTTTAAGTAAGGACATTGCTTTCGCACGATTTTTATGCTGTGACCGCTCATCTTGACATTCAACTACCACACCTGTAGGTAGGTGGGTAATTCTGATGGCTGAATCTGTTTTATTCACATGCTGCCCCCCAGCACCCGAAGAACGGTAGGTATCAATTCGTAAATCATCGGGACTAATTTGAATGTCATCAATTTCTTCAACCTCTGGCATTACTGCTACAGTACAGGCCGATGTATGAACGCGACCTTGGGATTCAGTTTCTGGAACCCGTTGCACCCGATGAGCACCTGATTCAAATTTGAGCTGGGAAAAGACCGCATTACCGCTAATACGAGCGATAATTTCTTTGTAACCACCATGTTCGCCTTGATGAGCACTGATTAATTCAAGCTGCCAGCCTTGATTTTCTGCATAACGACTGTACATACGATAAAGGTCACCCGCAAAAATGGCTGCTTCATCACCACCAGTCCCGGCTCTAACTTCAAGATAAATATTACGTTCATCATCCGGATCTTTAGGAATCAGATGCCATTGCAATTGCTCATCAAGTTCTGCAATTTGTTTTTTCGCATTTTCTAATTCTTCTTCAGCCATAGTGGCTAATTCTTTGTCATCATCTGCAAGCATTTCTTGCAAAGAGGCTAAATTATTTTGTGCCTCCAAGTAGGTCTCATAGCAGGTTGCAATAGGCTCTAATTGTGCATATTCTTTCGACAGAGTTTTAAACTGATTTTGATTAGCAATCACCGAGGATTCAGATAGGAGTCGTCCTACTTCCTGAAAGCGTTCTAGCATTTGCTGAAGTTTTAATTCAAGAGATGTCTTCATAAATTGATTGATAGGTTGTTGTATTAAAAAGGTATTGCGTTAATGTAAATAAATCTTCACGGCCATCACGGGCTATTTTTTTAAAGCCTGTCGTGGGGTTGTGAGTTAATTTATTCACTAAACGTTCACTAAATTCATTTAAAACTATTTGTTGACAGTGTCCGGCAGAAAGCCTTTTAAAGGCGCGTTGTAACTCTTTTTGTGCCAGATAGTGCATTTGAGTTCGGTAATCACAAATCACTTTCTTAGCTTTGAGTGATCGTTGCTTATGGACGTAAGAGTTCAATTCCTCTTCAATTAATTGTTCAGCATGTAAGGAAGCTTGGCGTCGCTCTTCCATACCTTTTTGGATCATGTTCTGCAAGTCATCAATGTTGTAGAGATGTACATGCTCTAATTGGCTAATACTGGCTTCAATATCACGAGGAACTGCTAAATCCAAAAAAAACATGGGTGCATGATTTCTTTGCGCTAATGCATGTTCTACTAAACTTTTATTAATAAAGGGAATAGGGCAGGTTGTTGCGGTAACAACCACATCTGCTTGGGGTAGGTGTTGAGCAAGATTACTGATAGCAATTGTTTTGCCGCCAAAGCTACTGGCTAGTTTTTCTGCATTTTGTAAGGTTCGATTTGCTATCATAAATTGGTATACACCATGTTGATGCAAATATTTGGCGACTAAAGAAGCTGTTTCGCCAGAACCAATTAGTAAAACATTTAATGATTTATAATCTGTAAAAAATTGACCAATTAGTTGTACCGCGGCATAAGCTATGGAAACTGGATTTGCTCCTATGCCACTTTGCGTTCTAATACGCTTTGAGGCACTAAAAATATATTCAAATATGGGACGTAATTGTGTTTTTATGGTGCCCAACTGATTGGCGTATTGATAAGCCTGTTTCATTTGACCAAGAATTTGGGGCTCGCCAATCATCATCGAATCTAAACCACTAGCAACTCGTAATGCATGCTGTATTCCTCGTCGACCTTTGTGGATATATAAATAAGGCAATAATGATTCGAGCCTTAGTTGATGTTTAGTAGCAAGCCAGGAAGCAAGTACCTGGGGATCTTGAGTATCACAATATATTTCGGTGCGATTACAGGTAGATAAAATAGTTGCTTCATTTACTTCAGGGAGGCTAAGCAAGCTGTTGAGCAAAGAATCTTGGGTAGCGGGAGATAATGCGACTTTTTCACGCACGTTTATTGGAGCAGTTTTATGATTGAGCCCGCAAGCAACAAACACCATATGAATTAGTCTATAGTTAAAGTAACTGGGAATTGTAAACGATTAGTTGCTAAATTTGTAGAGTCTGCTGATAATTCTACTACAATGGTGATAGTTAATTGGTTTTTTTGTGTATTCATTACTCATATACTGCTGTGTAGAGGAAGTTCTATACAGAGATTTATAATAAGTGTCAGTAGCACAAACAATTAATTGATACCCATTTCGTGAATAACAGTAGCGTGCAAAGGTGATGACATATTTGTAAATTAAAGTAGCTCTTTATTTAGCCGCTAATATTATAGGAAGATTTTTTTGCACAGTATGTATCAAACTGATGGGGAGATTGTTATGGATATTATCCTTCAAGGTGAACATAATAGCGATGAAGCGGCAGAAAGTTTAGAGAGAGTGTTGCGATTATTCAAAGAGCGTTATCATATTACTGCCTTTCGCGAAATTCACTTAACAGTCACTTTAATTGATGATCAGGGTGATGATGTAGAGTTGGTGGATAGTGAAACAAATCAGGCTTATCGAGTGTTTGAAGTGTGCCGACAAGGTTATGAGTTGGACGGTAAACGTGCTACACCATTATTGCAATTAGTAGTTGATAATACCAAATAGAAATAAGTGTGATAATTATACACATCATCCAGGATTGTGATAAAAGGAGTAGAATATGTTCTTGGCCCTCATCGCCATAATACTTACCTTGATTTTAGTTGTTGGCATTCATGAAGGCGGTCATGCATTAGCAGCAAGTTACTTCCAAGTAAAAATTAAAAAAGTTTCCATAGGTTTTGGCAAACCATTATTACGCTGGCAAAATAGTAGTGGATGTGAATGGGTATGGGCTATTCTACCTTTGGGGGGTTATATACAATTAGAAAATACACGTATTAGTCCAGTGACATCAGTAGAATATTCTGCCTGTTTTGATAAAAAACCCATTTGGCAACGGATTTTGATTTTACTGGCCGGGTCAATTGCTAATTTTATGATCGCATGGTTTGCTCTTGTTTTGGTTTATATAATCGGTCTAAATTATACTTTACCGCAAATTCAATCTGTACAGCCTAAGAGCTATGCTGCTCAGGAAGGAATAATTGCCGGGGATCAATTTGTATCAATCGCAGGTCATAAGACACCATCTTGGAATGATGTGGGCATGCAATTGGTTATCTATTGGGGTACAAAAAATGTTCCTGTGATGTTGAGTCGAAATGGTGGAAAAGAATTTAAAGAAGTAAAACTCGATTTAAGTCAGGTGCAATTTCGTGGATTGAAGACCACTTTGTTAACACAACTTGGTATGGAGCCAAATTTATCTGCCCCACAAAGTATACTTCGTTTTCCATCGATTGGCGCTGCAATACATCAAGCAAATATAAATATTGTGAATATGCTTTATTTCTTTTTAATGATCTTTAAACAATTATTTTCCGGGGTAATTCCATTTTCTATGTTACTTGGACCTTTGAGTGTGTTTGTCGCCTCAGTGGCTTCACTAACTCAGGGCATTGTGGTTTTTATGTTTTTCATCGCTACTTTAAGTTTGGCAGTCGCTTTAGTTAATTTGTTTCCTGTTCCAGGCTTGGATGGGGGGTCGATTGTTTATGCTATGGTTGAGAAAATTCGTGGTAAATCAGTATCAATCGCTATGGAACTTTTACTACATCGTTTGGTCTTTATTGTATTTTGTGTGTTGTTGGTTCACTTATTAATGAATGATTTGCGACGAATTTGAAAATTTTATTAAGTTCAGTTGATTTAGGATTCTAGTCAACTATAGCTCGTGCACAGCACCAAACATCTACTTGCTGTACTCCTGTTTTTTTTAGCATTAAAGCCAATTCATTGGTAGTTGCTCCTGTGGTAAGTAGATCATCAATCAGGGCTACATGTTGATAAGGAAGTTTTTTAATGCTAAAGGCATGAAGCAGATTTTTCTGTCTTTGTTCTTTATTAAGAATAGCTTGGGGAGTTGTATTAATAATCTTTTGACAACTGATTAGATCGCAAGGGATTTGTAATTTTCTTGCAAGTGATTGAGCTAAAACCGCAGCCTGATTAAATCCGCGTTGTTTGATTTTTTGTGGATGCATTGGAACAGGAATTAAGCATTGTGGTTTCATAAATTGTGATGGGAATGAATGGGTTATTAAATGACTTAAAAAAGAAGTTAGATGGAGGCCCTTGTAATATTTAAAATGATGGATAAGAGTGCGTAGCGGCTCTTCAAATTTATAAGCAATAAACGTACGATCAAAATGATGAGGTTTTTTAATGCATTGCCCACATACTAAGTAAGTGGTAGTG
>NZ_JBAQZB010000113.1:0-5196 GCF_049790535.1 Legionella sp. | reverse complement strand
GCACTACTTGGCCGGTAACATTGGTTTGGGTTCGGACTGCCATCCTGATTCGCCTGGCATAGCACCGGACCGCCATGAACGCCATTCCTGGGTAGTCTACTTCCGGTAATGGCAAGATTCAAAGTACAGCTGCTACCCGCCTGTCCTTTGGGCGCCAGTTGACAGGGTGTCGTTTGGACAATACCGGGTATGGATTGCATCACCAGTTGTTTAGGCTTAGCAGATTGGTTTTGCACTATATACTGCACGGTAGCTGTCGCGTTTCCAATTACAGTCTGTGTGGGATTACTGCCCGGCGCTGGAACGATAGTCCACAGCGGCTGTGCTGCCTGCGCTGCTGTCCATAGCAGATAAGGTAACAAACCAACCAGTATCCTACTCATCAATGTGTTGTTTTTAATATTCTTTTTCATCAGTTCTATCCTTATGTTACGTGAGTGAAATTCAACAATGCTCCATGAGCATAATCATTGGTGGTTTTGGCTCTATCCCAAGGAAGCACTTAAATCAAATTAGTCTAAATTAAGTCCTTGATTTGACGATTAAAATAAGATTAAAGTGCCGAAGTCCAATCTTATCCTAAATTTACCTGGATTTACCATAGTAAAAGTTAGTGGCTATCAACAATTTCCAGGTATCAATGTTTTTCTTATGGTTCTTTGTTACGGGCAGCATTTTGCTATGTTACCCGTATTTTTTTTCGCGCCTAAAAAAAGAGATGATTATGGATAGTTATGGAAATAACCAATTTGGTTTTATTAGTTAGCAAAAGGAATTTTTTAAGACTTTTGCAAAAGAATATTTAGTCTTTTAGGAAATGCCAAGCCTACCGTAAAACAAGTGTCAGAAATGCAAAATGCACTGTCACATGTTTGGGTACGGCAAGTGATTTATTTAGATTTTCGCTTAACCAAAAAAGAGAACCAATGCTTGTATCTTTCTGCGCAAGGAAAAACAATTAAAGAAATTGCTTTGTTTTTTCAAGTGACAGTAAAAAGAGTGGAACAATATCGTCAAGCTATTTTTGAAAAACTAGCGTGTACCAATATGATTGAAGCTGTGTTTATTGGTATTTGTTATGGCAAGAGAAGTCCATTGAATGAACAAATTTAATTGAATATATCGTTCGCTATAAGTCTTTATAGGTTCGAGCAGTTTAGACAGCTCAGCTATTTTTTCCATAGATTTTATATGGCTTAAAAGTAGGGTCGCTTGTTTGTCTCTTGCAAGGCTTCGATTATAAAACCTATCAAATAGCAAATTATATATTCAAAAATAATGAGGAGATTTGAGTTGAATCGGAGTTACGATAATAAACCTTCTAATGCTATTTTATCACCATTCATAATAGATAATACATGTTCTCTAATTTGTGCAATTGGCCAATTCCACCATTGCAATTGCAGAAGAAAATCTATTGTTTCATCATCAAAACGTTTGCGAATAGTCTGTGCAGGATTACCACCTACGATTTCATAGGGTTGTACATCCTTAGTTACCACTGAGCGGGTTCCAATAATAGCGCCATCACCAATAGTCACGCCTGGCATGATCGTCGCATCATATCCAATCCAGACATCATTACCTATTAGTGTATCTTTTTTACGATTAGAACTAAATGGAACTTCGGGCCAATAAGACTGAAAAATGACAAAAGGAAATGAAGAGAATCCGCCTAAATGATGATTACCTCCATTCATTATGAATTTGACGTTCGTGGCGATTTGGCAAAATTTTCCAATAATTAATTTATCACCAATAAAATCGAAATGATAAAGCACATTTTTTTCAAAATTATAAATATCAACTGGATCATCGTAATAAGTGTAATCACCTACAATAATGTTGGGATTTTTGATGATATTTTTTAAAAAAGCCGTTCGTTCAGAACTAGGTATTGGGTATAAAGTATTAGGATCAGGATACATGAGACTTAATCCTTATGGTTTTCATTAGTGGTTATTGTTTGATATTTTCCCTGTTGCGAAATTTCTATTCCATGTTGTTCGCAATGCCTACGAATTAGCATTTCCACCATATTTGCAATAGAACGATGCTCCCGATCTGCAGCTTCTCGTAACGCTTCTTTAAGTTCGGGGGTAATGCGAAAAGTCAAAGTGGCTGTTTTATTTATAGCCATTATTTTTCCTAATATTTGTCTACATGCAATATCATATTTACCGCAATGTACAGTAAAATACTATACAATCCAAGCCAACACTTATAAATGATCAAAATACATATTATTGCTTTTGGTCAGGAGGCTTTCTAATGGGTGACCCCTAATTCTCGAATGATTGTTAAAGTTAAGTGTATCTATCCAGAAAATTATTGAAATTTCCTTAGGATATGGTAAATAATCATCGCTCAAAAAATTCATTAATAAATCAAGGGAATGCATACCATTATAAATTATGGAGTTTAAATTAAATTATTTATTAGGAGATCTTAAATGCATACTCTATTTAGTGTTAAAAATGATCCTAAACAAACCATCGTAAACAGACTTACTGTTAATGATCCTACTTTACAAGTAGTTAAATGCGGTCAGCTTAGTTTAGATTCTGCATCATCAGGAGAGATTTTCAGCGCACTAAAATATAGCAATCATGTTAAAAAGCTCGAATTTCTTGGTAATAACTCAAAAGGGGCTATTAAATTTCTGGCAGAATCGGTAAGAGCACATCGATCTCTAGAAGAAATCTATTTAGGAACTAACGGCTTAGATGATGAAGAATTTTGTTATCTTTTAGATTCTCTAAAAGATAACCTATCTTCTGTTCAATTATTAGACATTAATTCTAATGAGGGAATAACCGATGTAAGCGCACACCATATTGCTGAGCTGATAGAAAAATCTACTCATATTAAAAAAATAGATATTTCCTACACTAGCATTACAGACGAGGGGTTACAAAAAATTCTAAATACACTAGAAAAAAATCCTGGATCTTCACTATTGGAATTATGTGAGCCGGATATCCTTAATTTAGGTTTTCTTACACAAAATAGGGAGCTTATTCAAAAATTAAGTGATTTTTTTAGTACAAAGCATAATAGTCCGAGTATGAATATAATCTAATTAAAGTTCTAACAATTAGGAATTCATAATGGATACAGATTTGACTTTTATTTTGGACCAAAGTGTTGGCAATTTATATTGGAAGGATTTAAAGGGAAAATATAAAGGGGCTAATCAAACTTTTTTAGAGATGATTGGCTTAAACAGTATCTTAGGGAAATCAGATAGAGACTTATTTTTAGATTTAATGGGTGAGGAAAAAATTAAACTCATTGAAACCATTGATCAGCGTATTATGACAACAGGTATTGAAGAAACACTAGAGGAAGAAGGAATCAATAAAAAAGGAAACAAAGCCTATTATTTTACCAAAAAGATACCTCTGCGAGATAAAGCAGGAAAAATTATTGGTCTAATGGGAACCTCTCTTGATATTCCCAAAGAGAAACAGGCTGATATTGCTTACGATGAATTTCTAAAAAATATATCTCACGATATAACAACTCCTTTCTGTGGGCTATATAGTATTGCTGAAATATTAACTCAAAATGAGCGACTCGATCCAGAAACTCGAGAACTAGCCGACTATATAAAAATTTCAGCAGATGCCTTGCTGACTTTTCTAAAACAAGCATTGGAAATTAACCACCTTAATGCTAAGTGCATAGAAATCAGTGAATTTAATATTCGAGAAATAGTAGAGGAAATCTATAATCTACTGTTAGCTGAAATTAAACGTAAAAACTTGACTGTTAACATTGACTGTCCTAATAATCTTGTCCAATCGGACTACTTTCGAATTTCAAGAATTTTAATGAATTTAATGGGAAATGCGGTGAAATTTACTGAGCAAGGATTCATTCATGTTCATATTTCAATAACTCCACATTTTACTATCACAGTCCAAGATAGTGGTATTGGTATTCCAAAGGAACAAACGGATGTCATTTTCCAAAAATTTACAAAATTGAAATCCTCTTATCAAAGCAATGTTTTTACAGGAAGTGGTATGGGACTTTATTTAACCAAGCAAATGGTTGAAGAACTAGGAGGACATATTCAAGTAAAAAGTCATTTAGGGAAAGGATCTATATTTACCTGTATTTTCTCAAAAAAATCTCTTTAGAGATCAGAAGAAATTAAGTAAATCGTGTAGTCTTTTTCATAAAGGTTAAAAAGCATGGAAAGCATAATTTGGTGAAATTAAGCTGGGTGACCCCTAATTTTTGCCCCCTAATTTTTAACACCAACAGGTAACCATCCTTGTAAATTCGTCTTTAAAAAATCATAAGGCAGCAATGCTGCCTAAAAGAAAAAGGCTAAAGGGTAAAAGCCTGGATACACCGAACAGATTGTGGGTAGAGCCTATAGCCGAAGGTATCGCTACCCGACGGAAAGAGCACGAGCCACGCGTAGAAGTTGCTGTACTGCGACGAACTCCAGTAGTACGCGGACGAGAACTCGCCAAAGTTGCAGGGGATTGCAGCATTGGAGCATAGCGCATTATAGACTGTGAACAGCTCATTTCTTGCAGGAAGATACCAGTCTGTACTAATGTTTTGGCAGAGTTGAGCTGCACAGTCGGTAGGCTCTATTGAACAGGCTATATCCGCAATAATAGCGTTGGTATTGCTAGCTCCATCATCTAAGCTTGATGCACCAGGTATATCAAAATTAGCACTCGTCCATAAGCTTCTAAAACCTTGTGCCACATCAATGACAACCTTGCCGCTACCTCCGCTTTCCTCAAATACCAGCCCCCCTAGATAAGAAAAGGCAATCAAGGCAATGGGACTATTGGCTGTGTTGCTGCCGCTGATGGTAATCGTACAGGGGGCGTAAGGTGTGTTCGAGGTCAGTTCCAGTGTACAATTGGCTCCCGGGGCCACACTGGTACAATTGCTGTCATCAACGGACAGATTGGGGCAAGCTGCCTTATTGCTAACCGTAATTGCATTCGCATTCATGACACTGTGCACATTATTGGTAATTTCTAATGACAACGGCATTCCAGATACCGTAACGACCCGGTTTTGCTGTACAGGATTCACGATGCTTATCAGTGGTTGATCGGTTACACTCACATCGACATTTACCGTATTGGTATTATCTCCTGCTATGAGAATGTTGGTTGGTCCCTCAGGTGTGCTCGTGGCTAAAGTAATCGTACAGCT
>NZ_JBAQZB010000112.1:0-6877 GCF_049790535.1 Legionella sp. | reverse complement strand
TTTGTTGCATCGATTTTTCAATCTTTTGGTATTGACTCAATGCATCTTTATAAATCTCGGTGACTAATTGTAGATTTTTGGTATCTGGATTTTTAAGATAGATAATATCCGCCTTTATTACCATTTTTTGCACATTTAAACCACTTAAATGATATTGTATGGCTGCTATATTTTGATTATTAATTAAAAGATTGGCTTCATAATCAGCATTTGATGTAATAATGTTAACTACTTTCTTTTGCTTCGAAATAGTGCGAGGAATGTTGTTTTGATAAAGTTTACTCAAATCCTGATTTAACTTTTCTTTCATGAATTTAATTTTCAGCAACTTTTGCTCAAGTACGAAATTTTCGTACCAAGATTGTAATCGCTGGGCTTCTTCATCCAATGCAATTTTAAACTCTTTTGCCAAAGCTATACTATCAAGAATTAATTGTGTATTTTGTTTATTTGCAGTCCGCAAAGCCTCTACTGTGGCAACACGCTCCTGAATAGTTAAACCTGCTTTAGCTATAGGCAACTGCTGTAAATGTTTTAAACGTTGATTAAGATCATTTTGCTCAAATTTTTGTTGATCGCGAAATCCTTCTAAACTCTCAATTTTAACTTGAATCATTTTAAGTATGGAGGTTACTTGTTCTGTTTTAAAGTGATATTCTTTCTCATCCTTCGGTACGAGTTGCAGTTTAATTTCATTGATCGAAGTAATTAAATGAGTTTTTTCCTGAACTAGGTATTCGTTAAAGTTAGCTGTTTTTTTTATAGATACTGGTACAGTAGGAGGCTTGGATAAAGATTCTGCTGAAGCAAAGCTCCAGCAGAATACCAGAAGGAAAAAAATAAAAAACAAGTACCAGCGAGAAATTCTGGTATTGTATGATAATAAATTATTTTGTCGCGTTAATTGGAGCAAGTCTTATTCCTAATTCATTAAGCTGTGCGCTGTCTATTGGCGACGGTGCACTGGTTAAAGGGCATGAAGCTGTTTGTGTTTTAGGAAAAGCAATTACATCTCTAAGAGATGTAGAGTCTGTAAGCAACATGGCCAATCTATCGATACCAAGAGCGATCCCACCATGTGGCGGTGCACCGTATTGTAAGGCATCAAGTAAAAAGCCAAACTTTTCTTGAGCTTCTTGCTCATTAATTCCAAGTAATTTAAATACAGCTTTTTGCAAATCAGAGTGGTGAATACGGATCGATCCTCCTCCGATCTCATAACCATTTACTACTATATCATAAGCTTTAGCCAAAGTGTGAGTAGGATTTTTACATAATGCATCTGGAGATAAATTTTGTGGGGACGTAAATGGATGATGCATTGCTTGAAGTCTATTGTTTTGCTGATCTATTTCAAACATTGGCCAATCAATAATCCACAATAACTCCCAACCCTCACTTAGTAACTTTCGATCATGTCCCAATTTGATTCTTAATGCGCCCATGGATTCATTCACGATTTGAGTTTTATCGGCACCAAAGAACACAACATCACCTGTTACAGCACCAACACGATCCAAAACGGCGTGCACCATATCTTCAGAAATAAACTTAAGAATAGGAGATTGTAGCCCCTCCATTCCAATAGTAAGATCATTTACCTTAATGTACGCAAGGCCTTTGGCGCCATAAATACTTACAAAACGAGCATACTCATCTAAATCTTTTCTACTTAGTTCACAACCATTAGAAAGTTTTAAAGCAACTACACGGGATTCTTTATCATTTGCAGCTGTGGAAAATACTTTAAAATGGCATTCTTTAACTAAATCAGCAATGTCAATCAGCTCTAACGGGTTACGCATGTCCGGTTTGTCACTACCAAAACGACGCATTGCCTCTGCATACGCCATTCTTGGAAGTTTTTCAGGTAAATGAACATTAAGGATTTCTCTAAATACAGTTTTTAATAAGCCTTCAATTAAATTGAGAATATCTTCTTCATCAACAAAGGCCATTTCAATATCAAGCTGAGTAAATTCCGGTTGCCTATCTGCACGTAAATCTTCGTCGCGAAAACAACGAACGATTTGATAATATTTATCAAAACCAGACATCATTAATATTTGTTTAAAAAGCTGGGGCGATTGTGGCAAGGCATAAAATTCACCCGGATGAACTCGAGATGGTACTAAATAATCGCGCGCTCCTTCAGGTGTTGCCTTAGTTAACATAGGCGTTTCAATATCTAAAAAATCTAGCTGATTGAGGTAATTGCGAATGCAGGCGTTTAATTTATGTCTTAAGGTTAACTTCTTCTGCATTGATGGGCGACGTAAATCAATATAGCGATATTTATAACGTAAATCTTCATTTACAATTTGCAAATCATCAGGTAAAAATGGTGGTGTGGGGGATGAGTTTAGTATCTTAAGCTTAGTACCAATTACTTCTAATGTTCCGGTAGGTATTGCTTGGTTAATCATTCCTTCGGGTCTTTTACGAATCAATCCAGTTATACTCACTACAAATTCAGAACGTAATTTTTCTGCCTCAGTAAAAACAGTCCGATTTTCTGGTTCATAGACTACCTGTAATAAGCCAGAGCTATCTCGAATATCAAGAAATATAACGCCTCCATGATCTCTTCTGTGATGCACCCATCCACATAGGGTGACTTCCTGTCCCAAATTTGATTCATTTACTCCTAAACAATAGTGTGTACGCATATGAAACCACCTATTTAAATTTTATTGAGATCTGGCTGTACTACTGTGCTGGTCCCAGTATTTGATTGCATGACGCCTAAAGAAATTATATATTTTAATGCTGCATCAATACTCATATTTAATTCAAACGCCTCTCGTTTTGGAACCATAAGTAGAAAACCAGAGGTAGGATTAGGAGTTGTAGGTACAAATACAGATATCATTTCTTCTTTTGTTTTAGTACTAATTTCCAAATTGACACCACCTGTTTGAAATGCAATACTCCATATACCTTTACGCGGATATTCAATCAAAACCACTTTGCGAAAAGCTTCGCTATTCGTAGATAATACTGCATTAATTACTTGTTTTACTGTGTTATAAATTGAGCGTACTAAAGGAATGCGTGAAAGTAATGAGTCATTCCAAGCAACTATTCGTTGTCCCAAAAAATTAGTGACTAACATACCTGTAAGCAGTAACAGCACAAACGATAGTATAACCCCTACCCCAGGGATGTAATGTCCAAGCAATTGCTCTGGTTGGTATGTTCTGGGAATTAAACTGTCTAGTAAATCCACAATAAAACGAAGTACAACCATGGTGATAAGGATAGGTAACCATACCACTAAACCAGCAAGTAAATAACTTCTTAAAGATTTGGTAATCACTAAATTACGCCTTAATCTGAGCTTGTTGAGGAAGATTCTGTGCTTGATTTTTTATCACAATCTGTTTTTTTAGTTGTATCATCGTTTTTAGCTGCTGTTTCTCCAGAAATATTACTTTTATTTTTAAAGTCAGTAGCATACCAACCTGTTCCTTTAAGCTGAAATCCCGCTGCGGATATCAGTTTAATTACTGTATTCTTATTACACTGTGGACATTGTGTAATTGCTTCATCACTGATTTTTTGCATTAAATCAAAAAGATGATGACAATTTGTACATTTGTATTCGTAAATTGGCATCGACAAACGCCTCCATTAACATCAAATAGACTAATTAACCTTTTATTATAACTAACTCCTAAGCATTGAACAATAATTTTATGACCGTTACTCATGCGAATTGTTAATAAATAAAGTACATACCTAACTCTTTTTCGCGAGTGTTTTAAGTTAGAGAAGAATTATAATTCTTCTCTAACTACAGTTAATTAAAACGCGCCCAAAATCTTATATTTTTACATAGATTCAGAAATTGAGGAATTGCATCAGGATTATTAAAATTTACCATCCCCTTATCCAATTGAAGTTCTAATTTATTTAATAAAGGTATGTTTTCTTCTGAATATCCAATAAATTTTCCGTGTAAATAGGCATCTTTAATATACTCTTCTACTTTAGATTTATCTAAAACATTTAAGGAGTTCACATTAGTCAACAGAATAACTACTGCATCATAAAGAACAGAGGGGCCACCACCTATTTTTTGATTAGCCTTAATTTTGGTTCCATCATTTAAAGTCACTCCATTAATATGTGGAGCAATTACGACCAGATCAACGCCTGTTTTTTTAGCCTCAGTCTGTAGGTATTTAAAAAGAAAAGCAGAGGCTTGATTATCAATTAAAACTCCCAACTGGCGTCCTTTAAAGCTAGATAATGAATTTTTAAGGATACTAAGCTTTGGAGAAGGCTTTAAATTATTTAGAATTGCTTTTTTATTTTCTGCAGGCTTAGGGAGTTTTTCTAAACCTAAATCGTCGGAAACAGTTTTAGCCAGCATTTTATCGATATGAATCAAGTGTGAAACAATGCGAACTCTAATCTCATCCCTTTCAACTTTACTTAATTCAAAAATCAATGCGTCCGCAATATGTTGTTGTTCTAATTCATTTTGACTGATATAAAATTGACGCGCTTGGCTGTAATGATCAGCAAATTTTTCGGGTCTAACTCTTAATTTTCTTCCGTCATTTTGATTTGCAAACGATGCGAAACCTGCTCGAGTTTCTTGTGGTCCCTCGTTCCATGAATTCGGATTATAATTTACCCTTCCTTTAGGATTATGAAAGGCCATATGACCATCTTGCTGAAAATTAGCGAAAGGACACTTAGGTGCATTTATAGGAAGATGCGTAAAGTTAGGGCTTCCCAACCGTTTCAACTGTGTATCAAGATAGGAAAAATTTCGTGCTTGCAAAAGTGGATCATCAGTAAAATCAATCCCGGGTATTATATTTTGAGTGCAAAAAGCCACTTGTTCCGTTTCTGCAAAAAAATTATCAACACATCGATCTAAAACTAAACGGCCTACAATTTGAATGGGAACATCTTCTTCAGGAATAAGTTTGGTCGCATCTAATACATCAAAAGGAAATTTATCTGAAAAATCTTCATCAAATAATTGTAGGCCCAATTCCCATTCAGGAAAATCACCATTTTTAATTGCATTCCAAAGATCGCGTCGATGATAATCAGGATCAGCTCCATTAATTTTTAGAGCTTCGTCCCAAGTGACAGACTGTAATCCTTGTTTAGGCTTCCAATGAAATTTTACAAAAGTAGATTTGCCTTCTTGATTTACTAAACGAAATGTATGTACACCAAATCCTTCCATAAATCGAAAAGAACGTGGTATTGCCCTATCGGACATAATCCACATAATCATATGCATGCTTTCTGGTGTCAAAGAAATAAAGTCCCAAAAATTATCATGCGCAGTTTGTGCTTGTGGGAATCCGCTGTCGGGCTCATCTTTGGCAGAATGTATTAAATCAGGAAATTTAATAGCGTCTTGAATAAAAAATACTGGAATATTATTTCCAACAAGATCCCAATTCCCTTCTTGAGTATAAAATTTCACGGCAAAACCACGCACATCACGAGCTAAATCAGAGGAACCTTTATTGCCTGCTACCGTAGAAAACCGCACAAAGACAGGCGTTTTTTCGCCTTTTTTCTGAAAAGGTTGAGCTCTGGTGATATTATTTAATGATTTGTAGGACTCGAAATAACCATGAGCGCCAAATCCACGTGCGTGCACTACCCGTTCAGGAATTCGTTCATGATCAAAGTGAAATATTTTTTCTCTTAAGATAAAGTCTTCCATTAATGTAGGACCTGGACTCCCTATCTTAAGTGAATTTGCATCATCAGCGATTGAAGTACCCTGTTGCGTCGTCAGTGGAGATGCGCTTTTCTCTCCGAATCGATGAGTATCACCGCCTGGACCCTGTTGCAAATTTTCTTCATTAATTTGCAAAGAATGGTATTGATTTTTTAGGGAATCTTTTTCTAAAGATTTGTTATTTTTTTTCTTTGACATGAAACACTCCTTGTTTAAAAGTAATGTACTTTTATACCTTTCAAATTTAATCAGATATAATAGCCAGACCGTGCGAACTTATCTTAAATGTGGAATTAACTCTTTACAATGTCGCATAATGCGTTCCTTTTCAGTAGGAAGTTTAAAATAATCACCAAACTGCTGGGTTAAAATTTCTTCGCTATTATTAGGAACATTAAAAAAACCTGTTTCAAATTGAACTCTTTTTAAAGGATAAATATCTTCTACTCGCAAAAAATTTTTGCCAACACAATTGTAACCGCGACCTAGATAAGGACTATTACTAGTATTTGCTTTATGAATAATAGCTTGTAAAAAATATTCTAGCATAGATTTAGGCAGTAATTTTCCGATTATTTTATAAACATTTGCATAATGACCAATGTTGATTACACAATATTTGGTACTTAAGAAACGTGAAATCTTTTTTGCCATAAATTTATATCGTTTTCTTAGCTTTGGATCTTTCGGCATGCGATCATAAACAAAAACATCAATGAAAATGCCTTGTAGGTAAGGTTCATCCCCTTGTTCATGCTTTTCAACATAGCGGCTAAAACAATCTCTAATTTTTAAAGGGGTTGCCATATTAAAATAACCTGGATCGGAATGAATGGTTTGCAGCCGTATACTTGATGGAAGTTCTTGCGGAGCAATACGTAAAAATTTTTCATAACTGCTTCTGGGCATAGAAATATCCATATCATCATCCCAAGGAATAAATCCTTGATGACGAACAGCCCCTAAAAGAGTACCTGCATCTAGCCAATAATCTAATCCATGCTTTAAACAAATTAAATCAATTGTTTCGAGCATAGTTAACATTTTTAATTGAGCTTGTCTTAATCTGCCATCACTGAGCGCTGTATCAGCTGAATTGGAATTTATTTGCATTTCTGATGTCATGAACAATCTGCCTAAAATTAGGTCTAATTG
>NZ_JBAQZB010000111.1:0-17114 GCF_049790535.1 Legionella sp. | reverse complement strand
ATCCTATACAGTATTGGGAAGCCAAGGTGGTTCTATAGCTGATCTTAAAGTAAGTGCAAGTAGCATTGAGATTAAGCCAGTTCAGGTTGAAATAGAGCACACTAAAGAAAAACCTAATGTCAAAAATGAATATGATGATGTAGTAAGTCCTTTTCATAGTGAATTATCTAAACTTGATGCTAAGGCTAAAATTTTAAGAAGTAAGGGTTATGAAGAAGCTTATCAAAGCGCTATGAAAATCCATTCTACTTTAACTCAAGCGTATGAAACTTTGCAAAAAGATGGAAATCGTCAGACGTTTAATGAGACGTGTACTGGTATCATTGAGAAACAGCGCCCTATTTTAGACAAGAATAAAGGTTGGTCTGAGTTCTTGGTCAATTTAGCAATTGCAATACCAACTTTAGGAATTGGATTGTTAATTAAGGGAGCAATTAATTGGGCACAAAATAAATCATTCTTCTTTGTACATAAAACGGCATCTGGAAAAATTGTAGATGAGATACAAGATAAACTAGATCCATCGCCCCGTTCCCACGGTGTAAATAACAAATAATAGAGCGTGATCTGTTTAATAACTATATAAGGCGGTAATTTTTGTATATCACGTTTTGCATCTTTAGTAAGGATGTTCATTCGACTCTACATTAAGGCCTCTGCGCTGAGGACAGCATTGCTCACAATTACCTTTTTAGAACACTCTAGATTAAATATATTTTTATTGTATAATGCCACTTTATTAAAATCCTATTATTGAAAGTGCGCAAATTTGGATGCGATGTTATTGGCATTGTTTTGCGCACATTCTTAACAACAGGAAATTTAAAATGCCGAAAAATAAATATGTTACTCATGAATCACCTCAGATTTCAGGTAACAAAGTAGAAATAATGAAATCAGTGCAAGCAGCGGAAGATTATGTACGTACTGGCATCCTAAATAATGATAAGTACCTATCACTACAAGCACTAAAAGAAGATCTGCGTTCTCTAGATAAGCAAACACTATCCAATATCTCAAGTAGTATTCGATTTAATGAGTTACCTTTAGATGAATGGTATGCCATAGGTCATGCTTTTAAGAAATTCAATAGAACTAGTATGATTTCAGGTGCCGCAGGTGCCGTAACTGGAAGTGCAAGTTATTATTTGACTTCGGGTATGTTATTTTCAATTTTCACCGGTGGCACTAGTGCTGCATTATTAACTTTTATTTTATTCCAATATGACATCTACCAAAAGAAGATTGAAGGTGATGTAAAGTGGAAGCGCTTTGATGAAATTTTTAAAGATATTGAAAATAATCATACCAAAAGTTTGAGTCTAGGGATAGGAATCGATCAATTCCGCATGCAATTTCAAAATAGAATGCAAGCTCGTTTAAAGTCTAAAACAAACACGGAACAGGAACAGGATCCAAATCAAATCAATTATCGGACTACACCTGCATTTTAATGGACAATAAGCCAATTAGGCAATGTTGTTGCGGCGGCCCCCGTGGGTTTCAGGGGCCGCGTCCATCAGTTTGATAGGAGCCTCGTTTACGATTTGTCCGTCATTAGCTACCTATGTATTCATCTTTATTATTACGCTTAAAAAAGAACACTCTTGCTCAATTATTATGTCTTAGCATCTCAATTTTTAGTGAGGATTTTATTTACAACGAACCAATAAAAGGTACATATATTCACACATTATTATCAAATCATTTGTAACTTACCTTATCATCGATATAATAGACTTTTTTTGACTCGCTGATCGAGGAAACTAAGACCGCAAATTGTCATTATGGCTGCACCGTATACACATACGAGCACCGAATCAATAAAACAATTTGCTTCGGTAATAGCGTCGTTTCGAAGGAAGTCTAATAAGCCGTTTACTTTGTGGATATTCATTATGACCCTCTCACCCAAAGACCTAGAAAAGATTGCGCATTTGGCTTATCTAAATCCTGATCGTGATCAGTCATCCAAATTAATGCAGGAAATCAATGAAATCATGGATTTTGTCGATCAGTTACGCTCAGTCGATACAACGGAAGTGGAACCATTATTTCATCCTCTTGCCGTGTATCAACGTTTAAGACCTGATAGCATTACGGAAGAAGATTGTGTTGCCGAATTGGAGGCCTTGGCACCTTTGTTCGAAGATAATCTTTATTTAGTGCCGCAAGTCATTGATGAGATAAAATAATTATGGAACAACTTTCTTTAAAAGAATTATCCCAGGCCTTGCACCAAGGCAAATTCTCCAGTGTGGAATTAACTCAGTATTATTTATCAAAACTTGAACAACATAAAGAGTTAAATGCCTTTATCAGTCTTGATGAGGAGCAAGCCCTTCTGGATGCTCAACAAGCAGATCGTGAATTACAAAAGGGTAATGGTAAAAAGCTTACCGGAATTCCTATGGCGGTTAAAGATTTATTCTGTACACAAAGAATGAACACCACTTGTGCCTCTAAAATGTTAGCACATTTTAAATCACCCTATGAAGCAACCCTTGTCAGTAAATTAAAAGAAAATGGCGCCATTTTAGTAGGAAAAACTAATATGGACGAATTTGCTATGGGTTCTAGCAATGAAAACAGTTATTTTGGTGCAGTAAAAAACCCTTGGGATAAAGAACGTGTTCCTGGCGGCTCTTCAGGTGGATCTGCTGCTGCTGTTGCAGCAGAATTAATCCCTTTTACAATAGGCTCGGATACCGGAGGCTCAATACGCCAACCTGCAGCCTTATGTGGCATTAGTGGTATCAAACCCACCTACGGATTGGTCTCACGTTACGGTATGGTTGCTTATGCCTCCAGTTTAGATCAAGCAGGCCCTATGGCGCATAGTGCTGAAGATTTAGCGCTCGTGCTACAGGCTATAGCTGGTTTTGATAGCAAAGATTCTACTTCAGTAGCTACAATTATTCCTGATTATCACGCAAATATAAATAAACCATTGTCCAAACTACGAATTGGCTTACCTGCATGTTTCTTTCAACCACAAGTTGAGCAAGGCATTCAACAAGCTATTCTCACGGCAGTGAAGGTATTTGAACAGTTAGGTGCTGAAATTATTAACCTGGACTTTTCATTACAACCGTTATGGGTCCCTTGTTATTATGTTGTTGCATGTGCTGAAGCCTCCTCTAATCTATCTCGCTATGATGGATTACGATTCGGTCATCGTAGCTCTAAAGCATCCACTTTGAAAGAACTTATCTTTTGTTCTCGCAATGAAGGGTTCGGAGCCGAGGTCAAACGTCGAATTCTTACGGGAACATATGTTCTGTCTGCCAATTATTTCGATGCCTATTACTTACAAGCACAAAAAATTCGTCGTCTAATTCAAGAAGAATTACTTGCTACCCTGCAATCAGTCGATATTATTCTAGGCCCAACCACACCCACCACAGCCTTTAAACTCGGTGAAAAAATTGCAGACCCCATCCAGAATTATTTGGGGGATGTCTTTACGGTAGCAGCTAATCTTGCTGGCCTCCCTGCACTATCAATACCAGCAGGCTTTGCTCAGCAACTACCAGTAGGCATGCAATTAATGAGTAAACACTTCAGTGAAAATCTCCTACTCAATGTAGCCCATCATTATCAACAACATACAAACTGGCATTTGGCCAGAGTAAAGCAATAGAGGTGAACTATGGAATGGGATACAGTTATTGGTCTTGAAGTACATGCTCAACTTAAAACAAAATCCAAGCTTTTTTCTGGTGCACCTACAACTTTTGGTTCGGCTCCGAACTCACAAAGCTGCTTTATTGATGCGGGTTTTCCGGGAGTTTTGCCAGTATTAAATCAGGAAGCAGTGATCATGGCTATTCAATTTGGTCTTGCAATTCATGGCGACATTAATGATCAATCTGTTTTTGAACGCAAAAACTATTTTTACCCTGATTTACCCAAAGGCTATCAAATAAGTCAATTTCAAAAACCCATAGTCAGTAATGGTAAATTGACAATCATAATAGATGACGGTAAGAAAAAAGATGTAGTGATTGCGCGTGCTCATTTAGAAGAAGATGCGGGTAAATCACTTCATGGAGTTCAACACGGCTATAGTGGTATTGATCTGAATCGCGCCGGTATTCCTTTATTAGAGATAGTTACGGCTCCATGTTTGTATTCAAGCCAAGAAGCAGTAAGCTACTTAAAAACCTTACACCAGCTGGTACAATTTTTAGGTATTTGTGATGGTACCATGCAAGAAGGTTCTTTCCGTTGTGATGTTAATCTCTCCTTAAAACCTAAAGGTTCCCCTGTTTTAGGGACTCGTACCGAGTTAAAAAATCTCAATTCATTTCGTTTTATCGAAAAAGCTATTGCTTATGAACAAACACGGCATCAGGATTTGCTCGAAAACGGTCAGCAAATTATCCAGGAAACACGTCTTTATAATCCTGATACCAACACAACGCATCTGATGCGTGAAAAAGAAAATGAAAATGACTATCGCTATTTTCCTGATCCTGATTTATTACCCATTCAAATTACTCATGCACATGTTGCTGAAATTAAAAGTAAATTACCGGATTTACCCAAGAAAATTTATGCTGTATTAAAAGAGACACCCAACTTAAAAGAAGAAGATATTAATTTTCTTCTTTCCTCCCCTGCACTATACCAATTTTATAAAGAAATTAGCTTAAGCAGCCGTGCACCAGAGAAAATGATCACTAACTGGCTAAAAGGTTTATACACTGCGGCTTTAAATGAAGACCATTTAACTTTTGAAACACCTCGTGTATCAGCAAAACTCATGGCTGAACTTCTGAATAAACTCCATGATAATGATATTTCTTTAAATAATGCGCGCACTGTATTTACTCTATTATGGGCAGGTGAAGAAGATATTGAGGCAATTATTCGACGTGAAGGTTATCAAAAAATTGAGGATACTGCCGCTTTAGAAAAAATGATCAGCAAATTAATTCTACAGTTTCCAGAGCAGACAGCAGAATACAAAGCAGGCAAGGAACGATTATTGGCTTTTTTTGTCGGGAAAATAATGAAAGAAACTAAAGGTCAAGCAAACCCTGAATCAATCAATACTCTGTTAAAAAAACATTTAGCTGAATAAAATTAGGAAGAGTTGGTCGATAAGCCGGGTTCTGTCATGGACAATCATTCATCTAGGGCATGCGTCACCGCATGCCTCAAGCAACCTACCCGAATCCCGTGCGGGCCACACTTCGTGACTATAATAGCCACATGGATTCCTATTTGGTCTTGCTCCAAGTGGGGTTTTCCCTGCCACAACTGTTACCAGCTGCGCGGTGCGCTCTTACCGCACCATTTCACCCTTACCTCAACGAGGCGGTATATTTTCTGTGGTACTTTCCGTAGGTTCACACCTCCCAGGGGTTACCTGGCACTCTGCCCTTTGGAGCCCGGACTTTCCTCCCTTTGCTTAAAGCAAAGAGCGATTGCCTAACCAACTCTGCCATCTATAGTAGCAGAGTGCCTAGCGAAAGACCACCATAAATAAGAAATTAATTATTAAAAACTAACAAAAATGCTAAAAACTAATATCAATTAGAAATCACGTGTACCAATGAATTCATCGTCAAAATAGCGCTTCAATTTGGTACGTAAAGTTCCGCGACTTACTCCAAGTACACGAGCAGCTTTCGATTGGTTATATCGAGTTAATTCCATTACAGTACGGAACAAAGGAGCTTCAACCTCTTCAACGATTAATTGGTATAAGTTTAAATTAGCATCTTTATTGCCCACACTAGTTAAATAACCTTTAACAGCATGAATTACCTGATGCGAAAGAGCTTCATTGCCTTGCATCACAACTTCTGTACTCATTTAAGTCTCCCAGTACAAATTAATAAATAAAATCATGTTCAGTAAACACATCTACTGAACACCATGGTCTATATGGTACCAAAAATCTCAAAGAGTGTAAACATTGTTTTAATGATATTCATTTATTAAGGGAATATTAATTAAGGTCTTGGACAACGCCCACTTCCATAATGTTAATTAAAAATTTTATCATTTAATGAATAAAATCCCAAAGCGATTTTAATAGTTCTCTTAGCCAACAGTAAAACTCTCTCCACAGCCGCATTGCCCTGTTTGGTTAGGATTATTAAAAACAAATCTATAATTTAATCCTTGTTTCACATAATCAACATTCATGTTTTTCAAAAAGGGATAACTTGCTTTATCAATGCACACCAGGTAATTCTCATTTAAAGACATAATCAAATCATTCTCTAAAGGAGAAAGTACATAATCAACCACATAAGATAATCCAGAGCATCCTGTTTTTTTTACTGATAAACGAACACCAGTATATTTAGGATTGTTCCCTAAATACGATACCAAATGCTTTATTGCTGGCTCAGTAAAAGTGATTTCAGGAGTCACTTCATTCAGTGCATGTTGTATTATTATGCTCATAATTTATACCTCGATAAATAGGGTTTGTGTCCTTATGGGATAATCTCTTATGCATTAAAACAAAAATTTCTTTAAAAATAGTTACAACCCTTAATGCCAATGGATAGTGTGTTCTGGGGATTCCCAATTCTTTAATTAATAATTGATAATCAATTGGCTGAATTTTGTCTATAAATTGACCTTCTAATTGCCGACACAACCACTCCAAAGCAGCAATTAAATAAGGATTACCATTCGTTTTAAAGCAAACCTTTTGAATCAGTCTATCCTGCCGGCATTGCATATAAAATTCAACCCTACCCTGATCTTTTTGCGTGTTTTTAAAAACAACTGTAAGTTCATGATCTAAATCAATGACTCCAGCATGTTTGGGCAAAAAAAAGTAATCACGTACTGTATTATTATACATCATGATGGGGATAATTGACGTAGTCGAGTCACTTGGGTACAAATGACTGCAATTGCATGCTTAATATCTTCTTTTGTAGTAAAGCGCCCTATAGATAATCTTATAGAACTTTGTGCTAATTCATCTGTTAAGCCTATGGCTTTTAAAACATAAGAAGGTTGAATGCTAGCAGAGCTACACGCTGACATGGTCGATACAGCTAAATCACTCAATGCTAATAGTAAAGAGTCCCCATCTAATCCTTTAAAACTAATATTAAGAGTACCTGCAACACGCTTTTGCTTATGCCCATTTAATTTAATTCCAGGCAAATGATTAATTCCGTCCCATAGACAGTCTCGATAATCCAAAATACGTGCTTGTTCTTCTTCACGTAATGAGTTAGTCAATGCAAAAGCCTCTCCCATGCCAACAATTTGGTGGGTAGCTAAAGTTCCAGAGCGCAAACCTCGTTCATGCCCACCACCAAAAGTTTGTGGTTGCAAACGAATTCTCGGTTTATGGCGTACATATAATGCCCCAACACCCTTAGGGCCATAATTTTTGTGCGCCGAAAGAGACATTAAATCTACTGAAGTTTGGCTGATATCTAGAGGAAGTCGCCCAATACTTTGTGCTGCATCAACATGAAAAATGATTCCTTTATTGCGTAATAATTCACTAATGGCTCTGATATCTTGGATGACACCAATTTCATTATTTACGTGCATAATAGATACTAAAATTGTATCTTGTCTTAATGCCTTTTCCAGTCTACTAAGCTCCAATAAACCATCAGACTCAGGATTAAGATAAGTAACCTCAAAACCCTCTTTTTCTAATCGGTTAAAACTATCCAGTACTGATTTATGCTCAGTACTCATAGTCACTAAATGTTTTCCTTTATTCTGATAAAAATGAGCAGCACCAATTATAGCTAAATTATTTGCTTCAGTAGCTCCTGAGGTAAAGATAATATCTTGGGAAGATGCATGAATTGAATCAGCAACCTGGAGACGCGCACGATCTATAGCAAGCGCGGCTATTCTCCCATAATCATGAGTTACTGAAGCAGGATTACCAAAATCCCCATCAGGACCTAAATACTGAACCATACGTTCCACCACACGTGGATCGACAGGTGTGGTCGCCATGTAATCAAAATAAATAGGTACCTTAATTACTTTGTTCACTCCCACCTCGTTTTCTAGCCCATTCTAGTGATTTTTGAACTTGACTTAACATGCCGCGTAGAATGCTAACTTCCATTTTTTCCAAATTTACTCGATTAAATAAACGTCTTACACGTTGCATTAATCGTCTTGGATTTGCTTCTCTTAAAAATTTAATTTCAATAAAAACTAATTTCAAATGCTCAAAAAACTGTTCTATTTCCTCTGCTGTTGCATATTCTTCTCTACGCAAGGCAACTTCAGCCTTCGGTGTTAATAACTTCATTCGTAATTCATAAGCAACGATTTGCACTGCCTGCGCTAAATTAAGCGAACTGTACTCAGGATTACTCGGAATATGAATGTGATAATGACATTTTAGCAGCTCTTCGTTAGTAAGACCCGTGCGTTCACGCCCAAATACGATCGCAATTTGCGTAGACTCCATTTGTTTACTAATCAATTCGGCACTTGCAGCAGGTACTAATCCAGGTAAAAAAAGCCCTCGTGGCCTTGCACTAGTTGCCAGAATTAGTTGACAACCTAGTAGCGCTTCATCCAATGTTTCAGTAACCATTGCCGATTCTAAAAGATCATCAGCACCAGCAGCCATTTCTTTTGCTTTATAGTCAGGAAATGATTTTGGATTGACCAAATAAAGCGAACTTAATCCCATAGTTTTCATGGCTCTGGCTGCAGAACCGATATTACCAGGATGCGAAGTAGCAACTAAAATAATACGTATTGAACTAAAATTCATAACCAAGACTTAATTTAACACATAGAGATACACATATAATAGCATTGAACGAGATATGCTCCTAGTTGATTATAACTTTGAAAAATTAGAGATTGAAAAGAGTTACCTTTGTCTAAAAAAAGTATGATAGAATCATCGGTTTTGTAAATTCAATGAGAAATTAATGGAACCACTTTTAAATATCGCAGTGAATGCAGCGCGTCAAGCTGGAGAAATTATTATTCGTCACATGGAACAAGTGGATCGTCTCAAAATTACCGCTAAAAGCACTACTGAATATTTTAGCGAAGTAGACATTAAAGCAGAACAAATCATTATTAACACCATTCGGAAAGCTTACCCTGAGCATGGAATTCTTGCTGAAGAAAGCGGCCATCAAGAAGGTGATGGCGAATCAATTTGGATTATTGATCCGCTTGATGGAACCTCAAATTATTTACACGGATTTCCTTTCTTTTCAGTTTCTATTGCATTAAAAGTAAAAGGAAGGATTGAACATGGTATTATTTATGACCCATTACGTCATGAGTATTTTACTGCCAGCCGTGGGCGTGGGGCTCGTTTAAATGACCGCAGAATACGTGTTTCTCAACAAACTCAATTAAGTAGCTCACTGTTAGGAACCGGTTTTCCTTCGCGCAATGCATCCATTGGTCAACGGTATTTGCCTACATTTGAAGCCTTATTTGGTAAGTGTGCCGGAGTAAGAAGAACAGGTTCCGCAGCTCTAGATTTAGCTTATGTTGCTAGTGGTCGTCTCGATGGCTTTTGGGAGCTTGGTTTACGTCCTTGGGATATTGCAGCGGGTTCCCTATTAATCAGGGAAGCAGGTGGTTTAATTAGTGATCTCCATGGTGGTGATGATTTTTTAAAACATGGGGATGTTGTTGCAGGAACACCTAAAGTATTTAAATCATTATTGCAAACCTTATCTACCGCATTGAAATAAATTAATGACTTCTCTACTGTAGCAAGTTTTTTATAATAGGGTCTATTAACATAGAGATGAAATCCAATGATAGACCCTAATCCTAATTAATTTTTTAGGGAATCGCTAAATCAAGAGTATTTTTTCTTTATTAAAATACCTATAAATTTATTCAAATCATTTTGTGGATAATCTACCCAAACAATTCAAATATCTAAAATTCAATTTTTGTCTTTCCTAAAAAAAAGCTTATTTTATAAGCTGTTAACGTATTCGTCTCATTAACATTTAAAATTATTTATCCACAAATTCTGTGGATAATCCTGTGCATAGAATGTAGAACACCGTGTATTCTCAATTAAATTATCGCATGTTTCAGAACTTGCCAATGTGCTTCCAACTACCTATTAAACATAAAGTAAGCGCATACTACTACTTTAATCCTGACTTAATACCCAAACTTAGCGGTAATTCATCTGCCATAGCTGTTCCTAAATTCTTGGTCACCCGATCAAACAGATTTTGAGTGTGAGTATAATCGATCATAGAATCAATTTTAATCACATCACGTGCTAACTGGCCGCCACTGGCAAAACCATCAATTAATCCTATTGGTAAAGCCTGTTCACCAGTCCAAATAAGTCCTGAAAATGTGTCATTATCACTATGTAAACGAGCTCCTCGCCCTTCTTTTACTCTATTAATAAATTGTTCGTGCACTAGATCAAGCATAGTTTGTAATTTTTGTTTCTGAAAATCTGTATCTGGAGAAAATGGATCTAAAAATCCCTTATTAATCCCGGCGGTCTGTAATCTACGCGCAACTCCAATTTTATTCATTACATCCACAAAACCAAAGCCACTGTAAAGAACACCAATAGAACCAATCATACTGGCTGGACTTGCATAAATATTCTCAGCAGCAACAGCAACATAATAAGCCGCAGAAGCACATAGATCCGCACATACTGCATATACTTTAATATCAGGATACTTAGTACGATAATATTTAATTGTGTTATACATATATTCTGCTTGAACTGGACTTCCCCCAGGACTGTTGATGCGAATAATCAATGCCTTTAATCCCGAATTTTTATAAGCCATTTCAAACCCTTTAGCAAAATTATCCGCATTTGCAGGTTTGGTATCAAATAGTTCGCCATTAAGATCAATTAATCCTATATGAGGCTTAACATTTGAGCCTAATTCTTCATTTCCTCCAAAAAATAACTTATAGGCGACAAAACAAATGATTAATAAATATATAATACGCATGAACCAACGCCATCTGCGTTTTCTTTTTTCTTCTTTGATGTAATCTATAATAATCCGATTAAGCAAAGCTTGAGAATCGGGATTAGAATTAGAAGACATATCATTAATCATATTAGTCACTTGAAATAATTAAATTTAACCTCATTTTACGGTAGATAAGAAAAAATTAACACCTAAATTAAGGTCGTGAATTATGAGAATGGATAAATTAACATCGAAATTCCAAATCGCTTTAGCTGATGCTCAATCTTTGGCAGTAGGTAGAGATAATAACTTCATTGAGCCCGAACATTTAATGAAAGCATTATTAGACCAACAAGGGGGTAGTTGCCGACCACTGCTTAGTAAAGCCGGAGTTAATATTCCTTTATTAAGAACTCTTCTAGATCAGGCATTAGATAAACTTCCTAAAGTTTCTGGCGTAGGCGGAGATGTGCATATTTCTAATTCGCTGAACCGACTTCTGAACCTTACTGATAAACTGGCTCAACAAAAAAAAGATAATTTTATTTCTAGTGAATTATTTGTTTTGGCTACGGTCAATGAAGAAAACTGTTCTCTTGCACGTTTGTTAAAACAAGCTGGAAGTGAACCTAAAGCGATTGAAGACGCAATTAATAATCTACGTGGTGGTGAGACCATCAATGATCCAAATGCTGAAGAGCAACGACAAGCTTTGCAAAAATATACCCTGGATTTAACCGAGCGTGCAGAACAAGGCAAATTAGATCCTGTAATTGGTCGTGATGATGAAATTCGTCGTACCATCCAGGTCCTACAAAGACGTACCAAAAATAATCCTGTATTAATTGGCGAACCTGGGGTAGGAAAAACAGCAATTGTTGAAGGTTTAGCGCAAAGAATTATTAATGGTGAAGTTCCTGAAGGCTTAAAAAATAAACGGCTGCTTTCTTTAGATATGGGTGCATTGATCGCAGGTGCAAAATTTCGAGGAGAATTTGAAGAACGCCTCAAAGCTGTACTTCATGATTTAGCTAAACAAGAAGGTCAAATTATTTTATTTATTGATGAAATTCATACCATGGTAGGCGCAGGTAAAGCTGAAGGAGCTATGGATGCAGGAAATATGTTGAAGCCAGCCTTAGCCCGCGGAGAACTACATTGTATTGGTGCAACCACGCTTGATGAATACCGTCAATACATTGAGAAGGATGCCGCTTTAGAGCGCCGCTTTCAAAAAGTTTTGGTCGAGGAGCCCAATGTGGAAGATACGATTGCCATTCTTCGTGGTTTAAAAGAGCGCTATGAAGTTCATCATGGTGTTGAAATTACTGACCCTGCAATTGTAGCTGCTGCTATATTGTCTCATCGCTACATCACTGACAGACAATTACCGGATAAGGCCATTGATTTGATCGATGAGGCAGGCAGCCTTATTCGTATGGAAATTGACTCAAAACCTGAAAGCATGGATAAACTTGAGCGACGATTAATTCAATTAAAAATTGAACGTGAGGCACTCAAAAAAGAACAGGATGAGGCATCTAAAAAAAGGCTAGAAGATTTACAACACACTATCGATGAAATGGAGCAAAACTATTCTGATTTGGAAGAGGTCTGGAAAGCTGAGAAAGCAACCATGCAAGGAGCCACTCAAATTAAAGAAGCTCTGGAGCAAGCTAAACGGGAAATGGAAACAGCCAGACGTGCAGGCGATCTGAGTCGCATGTCTGAATTACAATATGGGCGTATTCCTGAACTGGAAAAAAGACTGTCTCAAGTGGCCATTGATGAGGAGCATGAAAATAAATTAGTGCGAAATAAGGTAACTGAAGATGAAATCGCTGAGGTTGTTTCCAAATGGACGGGAATACCTGTCACCAAAATGATGGAAGGTGAAAAAGAAAAACTCCTAAAAATGGAGGAAGTACTCCATGATCGTCTCATTGGCCAAAATGAAGCCATTGATGCCGTATCAAATGCCATTCGACGTTCACGAGCAGGATTAGCCGATCCAAATCGTCCCATAGGTTCCTTTTTATTTCTAGGTCCTACTGGTGTGGGTAAAACAGAATTATGCAAAGCCCTAGCCGCTTATCTCTTTGATACCGAGGAAGCAATGATCCGTATCGACATGTCCGAATTTATGGAGAAGCACTCTGTAGCTCGTCTAATTGGCGCACCTCCCGGTTATGTAGGGTATGAAGAAGGAGGCTACTTAACTGAGGCTGTACGACGTAGACCCTATTCCGTGATTTTACTTGATGAAGTTGAAAAAGCACATACTGATGTCTTCAATATTCTTTTACAGGTAATGGATGATGGGCGTTTGACTGATGGCCAAGGTCGTACTGTTGATTTTCGTAACACCATTATCGTGATGACTTCAAACTTAGGTTCTCATCTTATTCAGGAAATGGGAAATAAATTTAGTTATGAACATATTAAGAATGCTGTAATGGAAATTGTAGGTCAGCATTTCAGACCTGAATTTATTAATCGTATCGATGACATTGTTGTCTTTCATTCTTTAGCAAAAGAACAAATTGTTAAAATTGCCAAAATACAAATTGAATACCTTCTTCAGCGACTCAAACATCAAGACATTCATCTTGAAGTGACCTCAAACGCATTGTCACATTTGGTGGAAGCAGGCTTTGATCCCGTTTATGGAGCAAGACCGCTAAAACGCACTATTCGGCAACAACTTGAAAACCCATTAGCTCAATCAATATTGGCTGGAAAATTTAAGTCTGAAGAAATAATAAAGGTTGATTATAAAAACGGATTAATGCATTTTACTGTGAAGACTTAAAGGCTATCAAATTCAAGTAAGATCATCTAATGTGAGCTCTCGATTTTTTATTGAAATTTATTTACTCCCAATTTAAAAAATACATGCGCTGCCCCTTGTAATTAGATAAAAAACTGTCGTCATTGCGAACGATGTAAAACACCCAGAACAGATTTTTAATGATCTGGGCTTCACTGCTTCGCAATGAGGGAATTTACATACCTTGTGATGGTTATGAAGTAACAATGCCGGCGTGTCCACAAAATCCAGTGATCCTGTGGACACACTACGGAATTTTATGCTCTTCTAATTTATGGCAACTCTATAAGGTGCCATCCCCAGAGGAACAGGTGTTACTGCATTGGTTGTCCCATTAATTACTGAGACCTACTGCCATTATTGGCCACATGGATTGTATTATTTGTTGAATTAACCCATACTCCTTGCGGGGTGTTGCCGACAGCGATTGGTGTAGGAACATGGATTGTACCATTAATCGCTATAACTTGTGCACCAGTGCTATTCGTTACATAAACGGTATTAGTTTATTAATTAATTCGTAATTCCTCGTATAAGTAACATGAGAGCAAATACTATTATTAATACTAATAATGTTTTTCCTCCAAGCACTGTAAACCCTTTAGCAAGACCTTTACGATAACGACCACTCCATGCCATCCATGCAGGCAAAAGGATCAATAACACTGTTGCATAAATACCCGCATATTCCAGTGCTTTAATAAATACATTAGGAAAAAATATAGCAATACTTAAAGAGGGTATAAAAGTTAAACTATGTATTAATAGATTAGGATATCCCTTTTTTTCTATATTTAAACCGTCAGCAAGAAAATCTGTTAAACATAACGCTACACCAAGAAAAGAAGTTAGGACACAAATTGACGTGAATAACTTAATAAAAAATAAGATGGAATCATTTTCTACATGTGTATTCAATATATCAACTAAACCGCTTGTAGAATTGGTCGAATGCAATATAAATTCAAGACTATTTTTACCACTAAGAGGAATAATTCCCATAATTACAGCATCCCAAATAATATAACAAATCAAGGGGATAGCACTGCCAATAATAATAACAACTTTAAGCTTTTTGAGATCACCAGCAAAATATACTCGTAAACTAGGAATAAGTGCTGCCCATCCAAATGAAGCTGTAGTAACAGTAAGTGCGGATACAGAAGTAAGATAATACAAATTTCCAGTAGCCAATTTAGCTGTGGAAATAAATGGTAGAAGAAATAAAGCCACAATAAAAAATGTGCACAGTTTTACTCCCATAAAGACACGATTTGTTTTATCAACCGAACTCATACCAGAATATACTACTGATCCAAATAGCAGCGTAAAGAAAATTGATGCAACCCACATGGGCGTATTAAATCCCAACACCTCTAACAGGTTATGAAATAAATCACTCCCACCCGCAATATATGCACATAATAAAGAATAAAGTAATAATAAATAGGAAATCCATGCAATAATTTGTCCAACAGGTCCGATACTAACTTTTGCCATTGAAATGAGATTATTTTTTTGTGGTAACCATAAATTAACTTCTAATAGTAAAAAAGCGCAGGCGAGCATTATAAACCAGCAAACAAATAAAAGAATCAATGAGCCAACAAAGCCCAATTGTGCAGCAGCAATGGGTAATCCGAGCATACCAGCACCTATTGAAGTACCTGTAATAAGAAGAATACCACCTAAGAATTTAGAATACATTGGCATTCCTTTTTAATATCTTTATTCATTTTTTTCATTACTTTAGCTTATAAAAAGTAACTTCTCGATAAGTTGTTGCCTATTTTCAAGCACCTATACCCAAAATTTCCAGACTCCACGAGCCTGTGTGAAGTGGATCAGGTTTTTCCCCAACTTTTTGAGAAATTACATAAAAAAATAGCCTGGATTCCAATAAACTGAAATCCAAGCATTATTAGAGTCAATTGACATTCTAATCGCTTCAAAGAATTATCAATAGACCTAGTAGTTTAAGTGATTTAACTAGGCTAGAACGAGTAATTTATTTATCCGATTAATAAAATCGGCTGGATTATCCAATTGCCCACCCTCTGCTAAAACAGCCTGTTCAAATAACATGGTAATCCATAGTTCAAACAAACTATCATCTTGAATCTCATGCAGACGTTTAATTAGGATATGTTCAGGATTTATTTCAAATACTGGTTTACTGACTGGAACTTGCTGCCCTGCAGCCTGCAAAATACGTTGCATTTCCAGATTCATATCCTGTTCGTCAGCAACAATGCACGCTGGAGAATCCGTCAGACGATTTGTCAGCAATACATCTTTAACTTTGCTATCTAAAACGTTCTTAATGTGTTTTAACATGGGTTCTAGAGTTTTTTCCTGCTCTTTAATTTGTTCTTCGGACTCATCCCCTAATTCAACTTTACCCTTAGAAATTGATTGTAACTTTTTACCCTGATATTCACTCATATAGCCCACAAACCATTCGTCAATTCTATCACTGAGTAATAATACTTCTATCCCTTTCTTATTAAATATTTCCAAGTGTGGGCTGTACTTAGCTGCATTGTAACTTGAGGCAGTAATGTAATAAATTTTATCCTGCTTTTCTTTCATACGACTGATGTAGTCATCAAGCGTTACTTCTTGCTTTTCTGAATTTGAGGTTGTTGTAGCAAAACGCAATAGTTTAGCAATAGCCTCTTTATTAGTAAAATCTTCAACTACGCCTTCTTTTAAAACTAAACCAAACTCATTCCAAAACTTCTGATAAGTTTCTTTATCCTGCGTGCTCATTTTTTCAAGCATGGATAAAACACGTTTAGTACAGGCAGTACGAATGTTTTCTACTTGCTTGTTGTCCTGTAAAATTTCTCGCGAGACATTTAATGGCAAATCACTTGCATCAACAATTCCTTTTACAAAACGTAAATAACGCGGTAGAAATTGAGTTGCATCATCCATAATAAATACACGTTTTACATAAAGTTTTAAGCCATGCTTTACCTCGTGTTGCCACATGTCATAAGGGGCATGTGCGGGAATATAAAACAGAGAAATATAGTCATTTTTACCTTCAACATGATTATGCGACCAAATTAATGGATCCTGATAATCATGAGAAAGATGCTTGTAAAGTAATTTATAATCTTCATCAGAGATTTCGGATTTTTGCATGGTCCATAATGCAGTGGCCTTATTAACTGTTTCTAACTCATCAGATTCTTTATCCTCTTCAGCTTTTTTCTTCATAACGATTGGCCAGCAAATATGATCTGAATATTTACTAATGATGCTACGAATACGCCAATCACTAAGAAACTCATCGTTTTCAGACTTAATACGTAAAGTAATTTCCGTACCGCGAGTCGCTTTTTTTTCATAACCAATAG
>NZ_JBAQZB010000110.1:0-16015 GCF_049790535.1 Legionella sp. | reverse complement strand
AAGCTTGAATTATTGAAAGTGAAAACGTCTTTGAATCATTTTGCTATTAAACAAAAATTACTGCTTAAAGCGAATCAAATTATGTGCAATGAGCTGCAATTATTGAAGGCCTCTGCGTAAGGTGAGTTAGGTAATGAAGCGCAAGAATACTAACATCATCATCATTAGTTTTTTCAGATAAACATCAATGCACTATTTTCAAAAGCTAGATTGTACAAGATTTGTTACCTAAACTACCTTCTAAACATTAAAGACTCGAACCAACAAAAGTTTAAGACGTTTTTTTCAAAATCTATTTTGGTTTCAGAAGGGGAAAATAAACTTCTTAGCATAAAAATAGTATAAAAAATCTAGTTTGTGAGCAGGCATTTAAATTTTCCAATTACATGCAGAATTAATTAATTTACAAGATAAGTGTTTTTACACGACGTATCGCGAACATTGGGATTTTTTACCCCATAAAATAATCCCCGATCCAAATGATTACATAGTTGATAGACATTTAACTCATCCATGCATTGGGCTAGTGTTTTATTCTGACAATCAGCGAAAATAGCTTCAGGCGTACCTAATGCATGGTATTGCTGATTATTCCATTGGTGGAGAGAGCTTGTATAATAAGTAATAAAATCTTTAATTTTCAGATTATTGTCTAAGTTAAATATTTTCATGCCTGGATAATTATGATGAATACGACTGATTCCTGGTGTTGAATAAGAGTAGATATTTATTCCATTAGCTAATCGGATTTTTCTAAATTCCTCCATATGAGTATGAGCACTGAGTAAAGTAATTTGACCATATTGATGGGTGTATTTGGCTAGTATTTTAATAAATTGTTGTGTGTAGTGCCTATACCAAATGGGTTCACCCAGATAAGAGTTTCCTGGGGGTTCATGCATTGCAATTAATAATTGTTTGGCGCTGTGTTTTTTTAATTGCTGTTCTAACCAGGCAAATTGTGCTAGAGCATTCTCTTCTTGCTTCGAATATTTTGAGAAAAAAATTCTTGCCAACCAAGGTATTTTTGCCCATTGGTTAGCATTAAGTGCAATTAATATAATTTCTCTATTATGGGGCATAACGTAGCTGGAATAATAACCATCATGATACATATGACTACTATCAATTACTAAATCTTTGCAATGAACACAAGCACCTTCCCAGTCTGTAGCATAGGTTAAAGGAGAGACGCCATTGAACTCAAATGCTTGGTAATCACCCTGCAAAGAATCATTATTTCCGGTAATATAAAACAAAGGTTTTGCTTTAACATTGCTCTGATATAAACCATGAAAAATTATTTTTTCGTCTTCTTCTTTATTGTTATTAAAGAGTGCATGTGAGGGAATATCACCTAAAAAAATAATGAATTCTATATTCTTACTTAATTGTTTCATTTTATTGAGGCTGATTTTTAAAAATTCGGTTCCTGTGTCTTGGCCGTCACTTGAGGTATTTTTTTTGTCATAATGAATATCACTTATGGTTAAAAAATGTAGGTTTGCGTAAGCCTGATGAACTACAATAAAGACCAGCAGAATAATTTGGAAAAATGATTTCATTGGAATCTAGCTAAAGTTTTCCTCATCATTAGTAGATGAGGGAAGTATGTATCGTAAATTTTTTTCAGCATTTTTTATGCAGCTTCTTTAATAGTCCACGTTCTTTGTAAGTGATTTGTTGCATTAGTGGTTTTAAGCCAAAGTAACATGGGGTTACTTGATTGATTAATCGCTAACGTCTGCGATGATAAGATTACAGCAAAAGGATATTTTTTAAATACAAATTGCAGTGATGTCCAAACTTTTCCCGCATCAGATTGATGGTCATTAACAATCAACTCATTTCCTCTGTATACAATGTTAACTGATTGGCCCTTAAGTGCTATACGTACTGCTGACTCTAATCGGCGCCATTTGGCTTGATGTATTTTTTGTCGCTCTGCTTGCGTGGGGTTTAGTTGGAAGTTCATACGCTTATGAGCTGAAAAAACTTGCGTTAAACGACTACTTACTGGATTTAACCGCAGAAAATAGGAGCACAATGCATCTAAAACTGGTCGTCCTGGACCCGTGGCTTTGCCTGGCCGTCTATTGATATACATGGCAAAGCCCAAGGTATGGCCATTTGAGGTATATAAATATCCAGACAAGCTATTAACTCCAGTCATTGTACCTGTTTTTGCACGGACAAAACCTTGTTGTGTTGGTGTACGAAATCTCTTTTGTAACGTGCCATCACGTCCTGAAACGGGTAAAGCAGAAATGTATTCATAAGATAATGGAAAACGTTGATATAAAAATTGTAACAGCGATAAAGTTTGTTCTGGAGTGACCAAACTGTGACGAGATAATCCTGAACCATCTGCAAATACAGCGTTTTTAAAGTCAATTCCAGTTTGTGCTTGTAGAAATTTCTTAATGAATGGCTCTGCTTCATTCCAATTAACTGGAGAACCATTCAGTTTTGCAGCGGCATGTAAATATAAACTGTCTGCATATAAATTATCGGAAGGCTTTAAGGTATCTGCCATTAACTCGGATAAGGCTTTAGAATAGTTTGTCGCGATTAATACTGTTCCAGTGGGTGTCTTACCTAATTGTATTTGGCCATTAAGTTGAATATTCGCTTGTGCCAGATCGTTTTGGATTATGCCTTGGGTGTAAGCTAGAGGATTTTTGATGGCCATACGTTGCTGTACTGCCCATTGATCTACACCAACACAACCTCGTGCTATTAAGTGGTTGTCCTGGTCTAGAGAAAAACCGACACCACATTCGTTGGCACTGGTCTTTGTGGTTACCTGATTGTTCACTGTAATGGCTGCGCCTCCATCATCAACTTCAACCATTGCGGGATCGCCAGATCTGGCTCCAGGATTTACTGTAACAGTCAAACGATTTGCGTCAATTATTACGGGAGCATTTGGTGCACCATAACTATAGGACAAATCAGCAGCTAGCCAACCAGGAGGATAGGCATCCACAACAGCAAGACTACTGTCGATGTATAAGTTGCCCTGGATGGTATTAATGTGCAAATCCTTAAGTGAAGACACTAATTTTTTTAAGTTTTCACGAGAAAATGAAGGATCGCCACTGAGTTGTAAATAAATATTACCGTGCAACACCCCATTTTGTATTTTGCCAGAGCTAATACTTAATTGATTTTTAAAATGATAATCGGGGCCAAGCACCATAAGTGCCGCAGCTTCAGAAAACAACTTCATATTGCTTGCAGGAATAAATAAATGATTTGCATTTCGACGGTATAGGGTTTCACCAGAGGTCAAATCAACAACTACTATCCCAAGATTAACTTTGGGATTAACCTTTTTAATTAATTTATCCACCTCATTGGGTACGCTGGCACCTTGCGATCCCGACCATAATGCCCATAAACATAAGCTAGTTAAAGTCCTTTTCATTAATGCAGGTTCCTTAAAGTTATTAGGAAAAGTAGCCCATTTATTTACTATACCAAACAACCGGGTTCTGAATGATTAACAGAGCGCAGCTTTTTTATTATAGTTTAATCATATCGTAAGCCTAAGCGCTCCAGAAGTCCTGCAAGGGTATCGTTATCAAAAAATTTTACTTTTAACCATCCGCCGTCTTCATTATCACTTACTATTTGCACTGGCGCACCAACTTGTTCTGCCAGTATGGTTTGCAGACGTTCAATATCCCTGTCTTTTTTAGCATTTCCCGGTGTTATTATTCTTTGTTTTTTTTGTTCTTTTACAGCCTCCTCTAACTGTCTGACAGACCATTGTTCTTCAACAGCGTGTTCAGCTAAATACTCTTGCTGAGCAGGGTTTAAACCTACAAGTATGCGTGCATGTCCTAAGGATAATGCTTTATTACGAAGATACTCCTTCACGTATCCAGTTAGATTGAGTATGCGTAAAATATTGGCAATATGACTGCGTGATTTGCCAACCAGCGTTGCGATTTCATCTTGATGATAATGGAATTCATTTATTAAACGACGGTAGGCACTCGCCTCTTCAATAAGGTTTAAGTCCTCACGTTGGATGTTCTCAACTAAGGTTAATGTACATGCTTGTTTGTCAGTGTAGTGGCCAATTAGACAAGGTATTTTTTGCATACCCGCTAATTGAGCAGCTCGCCAACGTCGCTCACCTGCGATAATTTCATAACGCTCTTTTGTTATAGCCCTTACGATGACTGGTTCGATTAATCCTTGTGAGGCAATTGACTGAGCCAGTTCTTGTAAGGCAGTGGCATTAAAATTTTGCCGAGGTTGGTATTGGCCTGCCTGAATATTTTCTATAGGTATCTGTTGAAATTCAGTGTGCATTTAAAATACTGAATAGATAAGTTGATTAATTATTCCACAATTTTCTTGAAATGAACATCTTTTTGTAATAAATCACGAGTAATGCATTGCATTTGCAGTTTAAAGCAAGCAATAGATAATCGCTGAAATGGCTATAAAACCCATAATTACAGTAAATAAGTTACTTACAACCTGATTCGTGTATTTCTTCATCGCAGGTACTTTGGAAATAGCATACATGGGCATAATAAACAAAAGTATGGCGATGATTGGCCCACCCAGGGTTTCAATAATTTTCAAAATATTGGGGTTAATTGTGGCAGTAATCCAGCAAGTAATAATTATAAAAAGTTCAATAATTTGTTGCAGCTTCCTTGGGCTAATGGTTCTACCCGATGGCTTTAATACATTAACAATAATACTGCTAAGACCTTCTTTAGCACCCAGGTAATGTCCTAAAAAAGATTTAGAGATGGCAATGAACGCAATGATCGGCGCAATACACGCAATTAACGGAGTTTTGAAATGATTTGCCAGATAAGACAAAATAGAGATATTTTGTTGTTTCGCTTGCATTAAATCTTGAGGGGACAGGCTAAGAACACAACTAAAAACGAAGAACATGACTGAAAAAACCATCATTAAGTGACTGTATTTCATAATCGTAGTGCTTCGTTTTTCTGCATGGTTTCCATAGTGTTCTTTCTGACTTACCGCAAAAGAAGAAATAATCGCAGAATGGTTAAATGAAAATACCATCACAGGAATTGCTAACCATAAGGTAGTTAATAATCCATGTCCGCCATTCGCTTGTAATGAGTTACTTTGTTGAAAAATGGCATCATTCCAGTTAGGAATTAAATATAAAGAGAGAAACAATAATGTAGTGGCAAAGGGATAAACTAATAAAGACATTGATTTAACGATAATTTGTTGACCAAAACGGATAATGGCCATCAGTGTGAGGATCAAAATTATGGCTAAAAGTGCGCGTGGGGGTGAGGAAACGCCTATTTGGTTTATAAGAAAACTTTCGACCGTATTAGTCATGGCCACACTGTACACCAATAAAATGGGGTAAATGGAAAAAAAATATAAAGCAGTTAAAATTCGTCCAGGAAAAATTCCAAAATGTTCTTCAACCACATTAGTAATGTTGTTTTGTGCGGAGGAACTGGACAAAACAAATTGACATAAGGCTCGATGGGAATAATAAGTCATGGGGAAAGCTAATAGAGTCATGATAATTAAGGGCCAGATACCATTTAGTCCGGCATCAATTGGGAGAAAAAGGGTTCCAGCTCCTATTGCAGTGCCATAAAGACTGAGCATCCATACGGTATCGTGTTTTGTCCATCGAGATGTATTTTCATTCTTTCCTGCCACAGTAAGCACTGCAGTTGATTCATTTAATGACATTCCAATTACCTTATATTATGCTTGTTAAATAGTTTAACATGTGCAGACCAATTCCAAATCAGCATAATATTAACTCAAACATTTCAATAATTCAACAAAAAATCGTACTTGCATGCTTCTCTTCTTTAATACTACAGGTGAATAGGTCTGTAAAGTATCAGGGAGAGAAGGAATGTTATACTATTTATCTTGCACGCTCTTGTCTCATTTTATCAAGTCGACACCGATATAATAGCATTTGTGCTTAATATTCTAATTTAGTTCCATAAAGACGATCCCCCGCATCGCCCAATCCAGGAATAATGTAACCTTTCTCATTCAATTGCTTATCAATAGCTGCAGTAAAAATAGGTACATCAGGATGTTCTTCATGAAAGGTATTAATACCTTCAGGTACAGAAAGAAGGCACAAAAATTTGATGGATTTAGGGTTCATTGCTTTAATTTCCTTAACTGCTGCAATAGCGGAGTTTCCAGTTGCTAACATTGGATCAACAACAATAACATCCCTGTCGTGAGTATGTTCGGGTAACTTAATGTAATATTCAATTGCTTCTAGGGTTTTAGGATCGCGGTATAAACCGATATGACCTATTCTGGCAGTAGGAACTAGTTGTAGCATTCCATCAACTAATCCATTACCTGCTCTTAAAATGGAAACAAAAATCATTTTTTTCCCTTTTAAAACGGGTGATTTCATTAGCGAAAGTGGTGTTTCAATTTCTTCATATTCTATTTCCAAATCTCGTGTGACTTCATAAGCCATCAGCATACTGACTTCATGCATTAGAGTACGAAACTTAACAGTGCTTGTGTCCTTTTTTCGCATAATTGTCAGTTTATGTTGAATTAGTGGGTGGTTTACTACAACAACTTGTTGGTTTTGCATATTAACTCCATGTGTTGTCTCTTTTTTCCTGAAGAGGTTCAATAGATTTCATTCGAAACGATACTGCCGAGGCACATTGCTTCGTCGATTCGGTTCACCAACCTTGTGCATACCTTTTAGCTCTGCTCCAAGTTTCTTCACACTTTAGGTCGTATAGCACGTTGTGAAAAGATCTAATTTAAAATACGGTGCCATCACTAATAATCTGTAGCGGTGGTGTACCTTGACCTCGTTTTTGTTTGGCAATACGACGTCCTGCTTCCCAAGTTCCTCCTTGCAATATTTTTGCCAAGGGCAATTCTTGCACATTTTTTTGTAGATTTTTTCTGATTAAAACAGCTAATTTATCTAACAATGCCACCGTTAAAGCCCTCCATTCCACAATAAGCTCTGAACTTGGATCATGAGGTTGTAGCAAAGCCTTTTTATCTTTAAGTTGGATTAGACCTGTATCAATAATTAGGCCACCGTTTCGATATTCAGGTAACCCCGTTAGTGTTTCTAAATGAGTGACTTTAATCCCTGCTTGTTGCAAAGGCTCAATTAACGAATAGGTTAACCATTGTGATAATTTGTGGAAAGGGACATATTCAGAGCCAGGCACATCTGTCTTTAATGCCTGGTGTTGCCAGACATCACCAAGAGGAACACCATGAAATACCGATCTGACGGGCCATATTGTGTTAAATGCATTAAGGACTTCTTGAAAAATTTGCGTTACTTTTATGTGATTATTTGTGACTAATGAGTTGATGTGCGTGTAAAAATTACCCAAGCGTCCTTCCTCCCCAAAATAGGAAGGATTTTCCTGAATTATAGTGCCTAATCGGTTCAATAATGCAACTCGTCCAGTAATACCTTCTAAAACATTGGTCTCGCTTACTTGCATACCCTGTTTGAGATCATGTTCACTAAACTCCAGTAAGCGTTGACCATCTACCCTTAATGGAGTATTTGGATTAGCACTGAAGTTACCCCATTGATAAAGATGTAAACTGGCCAAGGCTAAACCTTCTGAACGTGAATATTCTAATGCTGTTTCAGGCTCTATATAGCGCCAGGATTGGCCTGCACCAGCATCAAGAATTACACTAATAATTACGAGTTCAAAGAGTATTTTTCCTCGTTCATTCATTGATAATGCACTGAATTGTTTTTGCATCTTTTGGAGTCGATTAATGCCACCTGCCTCAAAATGGCGCCAGCGGCTATGATATGGAATATTTAGATCAGGGTATTGTTGCCGAATAACTTCAGTAACAAAAGAGGCTGTAGCGGTCATATTTTCTTCTGCTAAAGCAAAATGCGCCAGTTTATTGTGTTTGGCTAGATTTAAGATGGCTTGTGTACGATTACGGATGGTATGTAGGTCACGGAGTATTGTTAAAACTGAGTCGCCTTCTTGTTGTTCCTTATTCATGAAGATCTCGTCCTTTAGTTTCTGCTAACTCATTGATGTCGACAATTCGGTCCGGTGAATAATAACCTGCAGCGCGTTTTGCACTCATCTCTACTTGTGCATCTGGTGGAACAAGTTCATCAGGAATTTTAACACGTTCAATCACATTAATTCCTGATTTTTGCAACGCATCATATTTCATATTGGACATGGAAACAAAACGGTGAATTTTAGTAATTCCTAGCCAGTGTAGGATGTCAGACATTAATTCCTGAAAACGCAAGTCTTGGACCCCAGCGACACATTCAGTTCGTTCAAAATATTTGGCTGCTGTGTCGCCGCCTTTTTGGCGTTTACGCGCGTTATAAACAAGAAACTTGGTTACTTCGCCTAGAGCCCGACCTTCTTTGCGATTATAAACAATAAGACCAGCGCCTCCATTTTGTGCAGACTCAATGCATAATTCAATGCCGTAGGTTAAATAGGGTCTGCAAGTACAAATATCTGACCCAAAGACATCAGAACCATTACATTCATCATGTATACGGCAAGTAAGTTCAATTTTAGGATCGTGTATAGTACTTACATCGCCAAAGAAATAAGCAGTTAAACCGCCAATAGGTGGTAGAAAGATATCCAGATCAGTGCGGGTTACCAGTTCTGGAAACATGCCTGCAGTTTGTTCAAATAAAGTACGGCGCAAGAGCGATTCTGAAATTTGAAAGCGCTCCGCAATTCCTGGCAAATACCATACAGGCTCTATAGCTGCTTTAGTAACGGTAACGTCACCGGATTCTTTTAATATTTTTCCATCTGGCTTGAGGCGTCCTTTTTGTATGGCAGTATGTAATTCAGGAATATTAATATGAGCCCCAGTTACAGCGATGGTAGGTCTAATGTCACATCCAGCTTTAATTTCATTTGCAAACTCAGTAACTACAAGATGTCCCCAGGGATCTAATGAACTAATTTTTTTCGGGTCACACCATTGGGGATGTGGGCCTATTGTTACAGAGGGTGTGGTGTCGGTAAGATCTGGCACGTGTTCAGGATCTAAAATTCCAGCAGCAACTGCTAGCGCTCGATAAACGGAGTAGGAACCAGAGTGCGTACCAACGGCATTGCGATTGCGAATATTAGTTAGTGAAGCAATAATTGGTCCTCGTTCTTTGGCTGTTTTTGCTCCCCATTTTATTTTTAGTGAGGGAGTAGTTTGCTCTGAAGGATGTGATGATAAAACTATATGCCCTTTAGATTTTTTTTTTGCATCATCATGTGTCATGGCTAATCCCTTAAATTTGATAGCAAGATCTTCGATCTGTTGGGAATTTATCATAACAGAACAGATTCTTGCATAGAAGTCGTGATTTTTAGATTGAACTAAAGCTCATTTCTCATTATTATAAATTAGGTCTATGGAACTTTTGCTCATAAAAAACAAAGAGTTATCGACCTTGTATTTTTTTATTAATTACTCAGGACTTTAATGAACACTCTAATTGTTTGTCTATTTATCGCAATATTATTTCCTTATTTGCTTAAAATTGTTGTTGGTTATTTTATGAAAAATGAAGGAGTTTATGATAATCATCATCCCAGGATACAACAAGCCCGTTTAATGGGCATGGGGGCCAGAGCTGTTGCTGCTCATCAGAATAGTTTTGAATCTTTATTAGTGTTTACTCCTGCTGCTCTAACAGCTTTAGTTACAAATAATGTAGGCATTACAGTTCAGGTTTTAGCAATAATTTATATCATCTCACGGCTTATCTATACTATTTTTTATTTGAAAGACTATGCTTTATTAAGGTCATTGACTTGGTTTGTTGGTTTCATCTGTTGTCTTGCTATTTTATTAGCGTGCATCAGGTAATCTGATGATGAAACAGCTCTTAAAATACCATCCTGTATTGAGCTTATGTTTTTAATAAAAATAAACAAAATTTGACTTGGAATCCCCAAATTTATGTTAAGTAAACAAGAGCGTTTTCAAAAATGGCGAGGTAATGAGATGTTAATGAGCTAAAATATATTAACGTTGTTGAGTTTATCAGCACGTATGTTGATTCCGCAGAAAGTTTAGAGGCAATCAGAAATGTTTTTGGTAAAAATGATTCCATAAAATTTAGAGAATTTCAGCAATTGAATGGCCGTTTTTTAGGTGCTATTGCATTTTTTAAGTTAGCTATTGATGAAGTAAGGGAACAATGTATTAATGAACCTAAGAGTAATCTCCTCTATGAACTGTTATCTGACCTAAGCCAAGTTTTAACTTCAATTTATGACCAGCCAAAATCAACAGCCCATGCCAAGAATTTAATTAACATAATGAACTGTTTGACTTAAAGGATTCTTTTTTTACTGATAAAAAACAAACACAAAATCTTTTTTTTAGTATCTATACCATATTGCAATTTGTAGAACCTACTTTAAGTTCCTTAAGTGGGGTTGTTATGTCCGTTCTTTCTCGTTGTATCAATATTGATCAAGTAAAAAAAGAGGTGAAGTCATTAATTAGAAAAATAGAAGATAGGGATCAGTTTTTTGATACTGTGCGCAATATCAAAATAATATAAATGTGGAAATGAAGCAGATTGAGGAAGACTTTTGTCTTGATAAGATGGTTAAAAATCGATCTAAAAGGTTGTTTTACTGAGGAAGTTAATGTACTTTACTTGCTGCGAGCAAATAATATACCTATAAGAAAACGCGAGGTGCGTTTATTAATAAAGAATGTGTCAAAATTATTTGCCACTGATCAAGTGGTTCCTCCCTTAGAGGAAAACTTTTCATCAAAATTGTGTTAGCACTCTGCTCCCCACGTTCCGTTGCGATTTTCAATTTTGAGCTATATTAATCATTACAGAACTTAGTTAAATTAACTAAAGGACATGTTTATGGCTCTTCTGCTATGGATATTGATAGCTACATCCATATATCTTCCCCAACTTCCGGTGGATTTTGTAGAACAAAAAAAAATAGTACATGATGAAATGTGTCTTATTAGTTTAATGGCGCCTATTTTTAGCGCGGAACAATTAAGTGTACTGTCTATAAAGGACATTAGTCTGATGCTTCATGATCAGGCATCGACGTTAAATCAGGAGGTGATTAATAAAGTTCTTTTGACCTTAAAATGTGCCTCTGAATACAATATTGATCATAATGATATTTTGACCATTATCGATTATTCTTTGCCCTCAAATGAAAAGCGTCTGTGGGTTTTTAATTTAAAAGAGAAGAAATTATTGTTTCATACTTATGTTTCTCACGGTATTAAATCGGGTGCCTTAATTTCTAATTATTTTTCAAATAAATACAATAGTAAAGCAAGCAGTATAGGTGTTTATCAAACACAAAAAGCTTATTATGGTCGTGATGGACTTTCATTACGGTTGGATGGTTTGGATAGAAGTTTTAATGATAATGCATCTAATCGTTCAGTGGTGATGCACTCAGGATGGTATGTAGAAGAACCTTTTATCAAAAAGTATGGCAGACCAGGGCGTAGTTGGGGATGTCCTGCATTACCCTTAGAAAATTCACAAGCAATTATTAATACAATTAAGGATAAGTCCTTATTAGTGATTTATTATCCAAGTGATAACTGGTTTACCAAATCAAAATTCTTAAATTGTGATCAAGTTGCCTTCTCTAAAACAGCGAAGACATCAACTCAGGATATAACAGAGAGCGCTCCTGACGATCAACGTGAAGCTATTTTATTTGTTGTCGGAAGTGGTTATAAAGGAAAACACTCTGAAACTAACCCAGTTGCTGTTATTTCTGCTGACAGTTACCAACGTATCTTTCACATTCCCGTTCCTCTTACTCGTATGCTAAGACGACAAATTAATAATTCTGAATACATTGCTTTAAGTTCGTCAGAACTTATTTATCTGACTAATAACAGTAACGCGAGCACTGCAGAACAAGAGGTTGGTTTGAATGTAATTTATTTTGTAATCCCTGTGATTAGAGAGGTACGTGGCGGATATTATGAAACCCAAATGGAGATGGTAAATTTAGGTAAAATTAAAGAGGTAAAAGTGGATGGGGTTTTACCCATGGAAAATAATACGATAAATAGTTTTACTATTTATTTTGAAGGTAGACCCGCAGTTAATTTAAAGGTATCCACTCAATTCATTCGCTGGGTAGGATTATAATCCTGGAAAAATGGTGGAACTTTGCCAACGTTTTTTTGAATAACAGCTCTTGCTCTTCGTGAATAAATAGAGGATAAAGATGTTTTTTATAAGTTATTGGATGTAATAAGATTGTGTCATTAGTTAAATCTGCCTTTAATGGTATTGGTTCTGGAGCTGGTGTAGCATGGCCATTTTTTGGAATACTTTTTACTTTAGTCGGTGGTTCTATTGGTGGTTCTATCTCTTTAATGTTGGGAAGTATTGCCATAGGATTATTTTTTACGGTTAGCGTCTTCGTTTTTTACTTTTCTTATCAACAAACTCAAAAGGATGAACAGCAGCTTCAGGACTTGTTACGAAAAAATGAGCGAAAATTATCAGCAGATATTGGATATTACATAAATAGTATTCGTGAGTACTTGTTATCTAAAAAAGAATTAAATGATTTTGATAGGTATTTTCCTTGTGTGCTTAATCAAGATCTTCAACAAATAACTGCACTTGATAAGGATTCACCTTTATTCCAATTCTTAGCTATTTTGAGCAAAGAATATGAGCAACATTGCTGCATACCGTCTAACCAAATTATCATACAACGTCTCATGGAAGAGTTATCACAACCACCAGTTCCTTATTCTAAAATTTTTATTTCTGCTTTTTTTGATTTTGTGGGAACCTTTGGTTCAATTGCTGGATGTAGTGCAGGAGTTTCTGGATTATTAAACGGAATGGGGATATTTAGTAGTTTTGCCGCATTTCCTTTGCTGGGATGGGGAATTATTGGAATAGCACTAACTTTAGGTTTATTTTCAGCATATAGTGCCATGATTGATGTACAGCAGACATTTAAAAAACAACTACTCAATCAAACATTTAAAGACATACATCAGCAATTAAGTAATGCCACTCTAGAGCGAAATTTAGATGCAGCACTTAATCAAGCTACAAATTCTTCAATTAAAATTCAGGTGACAACACAATCAATTTTTTCTTCTAAAGAAAGGACTCTAAATAAATTCAGATTAAATTTTTCATCGTTTTTTAAAGCATGTCAGGTTGATTCTAAGGAATCTTTTATAGATCAGAGCGAACAATTTGATCTAAAACCCTTAATCAGGCGTTGACATGCTGCAGTTTGTCTGCAAGAAGTAAGTTTTAGAGATAAATAAACAGTACTAAGCTTTTAAATTTTTTTATTGACTTCAGTTTGTTCATCATCATCTCTAAGTTCAAGCCACATAGCATTTAATATTGCAAAAGCACAGGCTAAACCTGTGCCTAAAACCCAGGAAAAATACCACATAAAATAATCTCCTAATAGGCAGTTTCTTTATTCTTAATAATGGATTCTTCAGTTACTTTACCGCGCAAGACATGGTAAACCCAAGCGGTGTACCCTATGACAATAGGTAAAAAAATAACAACTACGACTAACATAGTAAATAAAGTTGATTGGCTTGATGAGCTATCCCAAACAGTTAGACTTTGTCCAGGATTGGTGGAGGAAGGGAGTATGAATGGAAACATACTCACTCCTACTGTGCTAATAATTCCAAAAACTGAAAGAGCACTAAAAACAAAGGCGAATTTTGCGTATCGAGTAAAGATTAGCGCTAAAAATGCACCGACTATACCAAGAATTGGTGCCATTAATGTTACTGGGTAAGCACGGTAATTATTGAACCAGGCATCTGTTTGTTGCAAAGCTGTTTTATGAAGGGGGTTAGATGGCGCATCATGAAGAATTACTCCATTTAACACATAGCCATCGATGCCATAATGTAGCCAGAATCCTGCGCCAATAAAAACAGCTAAAGTCAAGAAAGCACTTATTTTTCCAGCCTTAATTGCATTTTGTTGTAGATGTTTCTCAGTTTTCACGTTAAGAAAAAAAGCACCATGCATGGCTAACATTAGAACAGATAATACACCGCATAATAAAGCAAATGGATTAAGCAAATCAAAAAAGCCTCCTGTGTAAAATGAACGTAAATGATCGTCAAAATGAAATGGGACGCCCTGTAATACGTTGCCTATGGCAACACCAAAAATTAATGTGGGGACAAAACCACCCACAAATAAAGAATAATCCCAAAAAGAACGCCATCGCGGATTACCTAATTTAGATCGGTATTTAAAACCCACGGGGCGCAAAATTAATGCGAGTAAAATAAGTAACATTGCACAATAAAAACCGGAGAAGGATAGGGCATACAAGGTTGGCCAGGCTGCAAAAATTGCGCCGCCCCCAAGAATAAACCATACTTGATTACCTTCCCAAGTTGGTGCGATGCTGTTAATGAGAATTCGTCGGTCCATATCGGTTTTCGCAATCCAGGGTAGCCACATAGCCACCCCTAAATCAAAACCATCAAATATTGCAAAACCTATCAGTAAAAGGCCAAGCAGTTCCCACCATATAACACGTAATGTTTCATAATCTAAAGGCATCGTTATTTCTCCTAGTGAGCTAGATTATCAGGGCCAAGGCGGATGTATTTAACCATCAAATAGACTTCAACTACTGCGAGCGTGCTGTAAAAGAGGATAAAGCCTGTCATAGAAGTAAGTACTTGTGATGTGCTGACGGATGAAGTACCTATCATCGTAGGTAATATTCCTTGTACTACCCAGGGTTGACGCCCATATTCAGCTACTATCCAACCTAATTCAGCTGCAAGCCAGGGTAAGGGCAAGGCCAAGAAAGCTATACGTAAATACCACTGTGAAGTATGTAATTTATGTTTTGCCGATAAATAAAAACCTATTGCAAATAATAAAATGAAGAAGAAACCACAGGCTACCATAATGCGAAACGAAAAAAATAAAGGGACAACGTGGGGTTTTAAATCATGGGCCGCTTTATCAATTTGCTCTTCGTTGGCATCAACTACATTTTCAGTGTATTTTTTTAATAATAATCCATGACCTAAAAAGGCATTATGAGCAGTAAAATCTGTTTTTGCTTGCTCATCATTGGGGTTTTTTTGCAGACGTATCAAGGCATCATAGGCAAGTATTCCCTCTTTAATATGGTCTTTACCTTCTGCAATGAGTTGGTTAATGCCTACTAATGGTGTACGAAAGGTATGAGTTGCAATTAATCCCAATATAAAAGGAAGCCTAACTGCATAATCAGTTGTCATGGTTTTTTCATTGGGCCAGCCAATCACAGTGAATGCCGCAGGTGCATCTTCTGTGTGCCACAGAGCTTCTATAGCTGCAAATTTCATTTTTTGATTGTTGTAATCAAGTTGTCCACTTTCATCACCTAAAACAACCACTGCTAAAGCAGAAGCTAAACCAAAACTGACAGCAACCGTCATCGAGCGTTTAGCAAAGTTAAGGTTTCGACGACGTAATAGGAAATAAGCACTAATGGATAAGACGAATATAGATCCGGTTACGTATCCAGCACTGATGGTATGGACGAATTTAGCTTGTGCTACTGGGTTAAACATAACTGTGGCAAAATCGGTGACCTCCATACGCATGGTATGGAAATTGAATTCTGCACCCACAGGGTTTTGCATCCAGCCATTGGCAATTAATATCCATAAGGCGGAAAGATTTGTGCCTAAAGCAAGCAACCAGGTGCAACACAAATGTTGTATACGACTTAATTTATCCCAACCGAAAAAAAATAAACCAACAAAAGTGGCTTCTAAAAAGAAGGCCATAATACCTTCTATCGCTAAGGGGGCACCAAATACATCGCCTACATAATGCGAGTAATAAGCCCAATTCGTACCAAACTGAAATTCCATTGTCAAACCAGTAGCAATGCCTAAAACAAAGTTAATTCCAAAAAGCATTCCCCAGTATTTTACCATCTGTCGCCAAATATCCCGT
>NZ_JBAQZB010000109.1:0-26720 GCF_049790535.1 Legionella sp. | reverse complement strand
TCATTATTATGTAGGTTTGATAGAAACGCTTATAATAACGATTAATACCGCTAAAGAAAAACGAGTTTACCTTGACCAATTAAAAACTATCCAGGAAAAAGAACAACAAGAATTTATAGAAAATTATACGAGTGAAGCATTTGTCAAACATCTGGATACTTTATGCAACCGCCACATTGGCTTACAATACACCGACATCGAATATCGCAATGCGCTCCGAACCCAATTACTAACCTTTAAAGCACAAATAATCAGTAAATCAAAAAAAGAAGACAATATTGACCGGAGCATTATAAATTTACTGCAAAAAGAAATTGGTATTTTTGAGAAAGATCATTATGAAGAGTATTACCAGCTTGACTCGGTAAGAGACTCACTAGCGAAATTTAGAAGTTATTTTAAATATTGTACAGAAAATAAAAATTCTTTATTCGAAAATAAAGAAACCTTAGATAAAAAATCATTGCGAATAAACGTATTGGAAGAAATTGCAACTAATGCACGACCCGGTAAAATCCTCTCAATCAAAGCCCGTTTACATGAGATCAGAGAGGAAGTTAAAGACCCCAATTTTGAACGAATTATTTTAGCCTACAAGCATCCGAATACTTTTAGTTTTGCGTATTTAAAAATCTGCTTTTTCTATTTGCTTGAAACACTTCACTTATATACGCCAACCAAAAATAAATTATTAAACAACCTTAAAGATAGCATCAATAATCGACCAAAAATTGATGATTTGGTTAACCGATTCGGCTTATTTTCTCAAGCACCCACACATAGCGATAACCAAGCCAGAACAAGGCTAAATCCGAATTTGATTGCGTCCCCTATGTATTAATTAGTTAATTTTTTTAGGAGCAGCACTTACTCATCCCAATGACGTCTCATCCTCAAAATGTTCTTCAGCAGCTTTTATTGTATGATCTCCAGCTAATAAAATGTACATTGCCGGCACAACAAAAAGGGTAAACAAGGTTCCAATTGAAATACCGGCCGCAATAACCAAACCAATATTATAACGACTCTGTGCACCAGCACCCGTAGCGATAATTAATGGTACAACACCCAAAACCATCGCCGCTGTAGTCATTAGAATAGGACGTAACCGAATTGCAGCAGCAGTGCAAATTGCATTTAATTTCTTTTGTCCTTTAGCTTGCAAATCATTAGCAAATTGCACAATTAAAATACCGTGCTTGCTGATTAAACCAATCAAAGTTACTAACCCCACTTCACTGTAAATATTAAGAGTAGCATTACCAACGCCAAGACTTACAAAAATCATTGCCCCACAAATCGACATAGGTACACTAATTAAAATAATCAACGGATCGCGAAAACTTTCAAACAAAGCAGATAACGCCAAAAAGATAAGAATCAAAGCAAAAAAGAAGGTAATAATTAATCCTGAGCCTTCTTTGATAAATTGTCTTGATTGTGCGGCGTAATCAATGTAATAACCTTGTGGTAGATTTTGTTTCGAAATCTTAGCTAAAGTAGTTAATGCTTGCTCCATAGAAACCCCAGGAAATGCAACCGCAGAAATTGTTGCAGAATTAAGCTGCTGAAAATGATTTAAAGATTCAGGAACTACCTGGCGCTCCAAGCGTGCAACAGTACTTAGTGGCACTGAATCTCCAGAGGCAGTTTTAATATAATAATTTAAAATTTGCTCTGGATTTAAACGAGTGTTACGTTGTACTTGTGGAATAACCTGATAAGAGCGGCCCATAAAGTTAAAATAATTAATGTAACCTTCACTCAGTGCTGAAGCAAACAAATTACCCATATCCAACATAGACAAACCAAATTGAGATATTTTATCTCTATCCAAATTAACTTTGGTCTGGATTTTATCGATTTTAAGATCGGGATCAATATAAGCAAAAAGACCAGAAGCACGTGCCTCATCCAATACACGTTGTAGCACACTATTTAAATTATCAAAAGTTTCTGCTGTAGTGATAACAAATTGTATTGGAAGACCACTATTACCGCCTGGTAATGAAGGCAACTGAAATGCTGCGACTTTAGCACCCGCAATAGTGTTCAGTTCATTCTGAATTAATGGTTGCAGCTGATTCGTTGTGCGATGACGTTGATCCCAAGGTTTAAAAACCATACCTACAATGGCATTATTTAATCCAGTAGAACCATCTACCTGAAAAATATGATCTGTTTCAGTGTATTTTTTAAAAATGCTGTTAACCGCATTAGAATAAAGTTGTGTTTGTGCTAATGAAGCATTGGCTGCAGCAGTCACTTGAGCAATAATGACTCCCTGATCTTCTTGCGGCGCTAATTCCGATGCTGAAGTGATAAAAAGAAAATAGTTACTTACTAGAATAATTGCTGCAAAAACGGCCACAACAGGTAAATAACGTAGAGTTTTAACCAAAGTTCGTTTATACGATTTTTCTAATTTTGTAAATAGGTTATCGATGTAAGCCATAAAACGATTTTTAGATTTATCCCCTACCTTAAGAAATTTGGAGCACATCATTGGTGATAAAGTCAAGGCAACAATAGCAGAAATTGTTACTGCGCCGACTAATGAAAAAGCGAATTCAGTAAATAACGCGCCGGTTAACCCTCCCATAAATCCAATAGGCGCATATACTGCAACTAATACAATTGTAATCGCAATAATGGGATTAGCTAACTCTCTGGCACCTAATAAAGCTGCCTTAAACTGTATTTGTCCTTCCTCAAGATGACGCTGTATGTTTTCCACAACAATAATCGCATCATCAACGACCAAACCGATCCCCAACACTAAAGCCAATAAAGTGAGTAAATTAATTGAATAACCTAAAATTAACATAATCCAAAACGCGCCAATAATGGATAATGGAATAGCGATAAGGGGGATAATTACCGAGCGAATAGAACCCAGGAAAATAAAAATTACTCCGGTCACAATCATAAACGCTTCAAGTAAAGAAAGAATTACTTCATGAATGGATGAATCAACGAATAAACTGGCATCATAAACAATACTTGCGTTTAAACCTTGAGGTAATTCAGCCTGAATGGTTGGAAATATTTGTTTAATTTCATTAATTACGGCTAAAAGATTAGCTGAAGGGGCAACAACAATTCCGATATAAACTGCAGTGCGCCCATCAAAACTAACTGCAGAATTGTAGTTTTGCGCTCCAAGATCAACTCGAGCCACATCACCTAAGTGAATAATAGCACCATTTTGTGCTTTAATAATCATTTTTTTAAATTGATTCACATCCATTAGATTAGTATTGGCAATAAAGTTTTGGATAAACATTTGTCCGTCAGTACGACCTACAGCAGAAATAAAATTATTATCTGCAAGCGCAATACCAATTTCTCCTGCAGTAATACCATAAGCAGCAAGCTTCACAGGATCTAACCAGGCACGCAAAGCAAATGTTTGATTTCCAAGTATCTGTGCATTTTGCACGCCGTTAACAGCTTGCAGTTTGGGTTGAACCACACGAATTAAATAATCAGTAATTTTATTTATAGCTAACTCATCGCTGTAAAAGCCAATGTACATAGAATCAATCGTTTGCCCAACCGTTACGGTAATTACTGGCTGCTGTGAATTTCTCGGTAACTGATTTAATACCGCACTCACTTTAGTAGTAATATCTGACAAAGCTTTTAAAGGATCATAATTAAGCAAAAGGTTAACAGTGATGGTACTCGTACCTGGTGTACTGGTGGAAGTCATGTAATCGATACCATTGGCTTGTGCTATGGAATTTTCTAAAGGGGTTGTAATAAAACCAGCGATTACATCTGGATTTGCACCCGTGTAAATGGTAGTAACGGTCACCACAGCATTTTCGGTAAATGGATATTGCATTACTGGCAATGATCCCATAGAACGCAATCCCATCGCTAAAATTATTAAACTAATTACTGTCGCCAAAACAGGCCGTTTAATGAAAATATCCGTAAACGCCATAATTACAATCCTCAATCAATTTGATTACTCACCCTAATATAAAAGACTGAACGAGACAAAAGCCTCAAAACCTCGCTTTTGAGAAGGGATGACAAGTCTTTATTTACCTTTCAATCACCTTAGGGTTGGCCTCATTACTTGGTTGTATTTGATTATTTACAACAATTCGACTGCCATTTTTAAGTTTTAGTTGACCACTAGTTACGACCACATCCCCTACATGAACTCCTTTCAAAACAGCAATCTGATCCCCACGTCTATCACCAAGGGTTACAAAAATCTGATTTACAATCAGTATGGGTTTATTATCACGGTCTTTCTTCCCTGTATCTTTAACTAAATACACAATGTCGCCATAAGGATTAAAACTAATTGCTGATTGAGGTAAAGTGATATAATTCTGTTCTGCCTCAATATCCACTTCAACATGCGAAAACATACCCGGCTTCAATTCAAAATCCGCATTGGGTAACGTTGCCTCTACTCCCACGTTTCGCGTGTTACTATCTACCAATGGTTGAATAGTAGTAATTTCGCCTACAAAGTATTTATGAGGAAAAGTATCTGTAACGACTTTAACTTTTTGTCCTATCTTAAGCTTCAACAAAAATTGTTGTGGTAAATAAAAATCGGCATAAAGAGGATCTAATGCCTGCAAGGTAGTCACCGCATCACCTACATTAAGATATTGCCCTGGGTTAATGTTGTTAATACCTAATTGTCCTGAAAAGGGAGCAATTAATGTTTTTTTCGCTACGGTTGCTAATTGTTGCTCCACCTGGGCCTGTAAATTTTTAAGGGTCCATTCATCAGTATCCACCGTTTGTTTACTGACTGCACGAACTAAAAATTGCGCCTTGTCACGCTGATAGGTAATCTTTGCCAACTCAACCTGAGCTTGTAAGGAATGTAATTGACCTAACTCAGCAGCTGCATTTAATTGCACTAAAACATCTCCTTTTTTAACAGCTGTACCAGGAGTAAAATAAATTGTTTGCACCATACCAGCCAGTTCGGTTGTTACACTCACCCCACGACGCGCACGCAAACTGCCAACAGCGCTCAAGGTAGGTTGCCACAAAGACTCTGTTGCCTTCATGGTGGATACTGTAACTGCAGGTGCTTGCGCCATTGTCAAAAATCGTTTTGTCATGATTGCTGAAAATCCCTTCCAACCAAAAATCAGCCCAAAAAGGATACTTACACCAACCAGCATAATAATCATTTGTTTTTTCAAAGAAATCTCTCTCCAAATGTTTAAGACTAATACCTCTTAATCCTTTCTTCACCGGCACTCGTTTACACACCAAGGCTTATGCCACCAACCACCACCTAGGGCTTGAAACAATGCAGCTGTATCACTGTAACGCATTGCCTGTGCCTGAATACGACTAATCAGAGCCTGTTGATATTGCTGTTGTGCATTAAGCAAATTAATGTAACTGACACCACCTAAGCGATATTGATTGAGGGTAAGTTTTAATGAAGCACGCGCAGCATTTTCCGCTCTAATTTGAGCCTGTAGGGTACGTGCATCTGTTTCTAAGGCTCTTAAAACGTCGGCTACGTTCTGGAATGCCTGCAAGACAGTTTGTTTGTATTGTGCAACAGCCTGATCGTAAGCAGCAATTGCTGCTCGCCGTTGTGCCAATAAGGCGCCCCCATGAAATATAGGCTGTGCTATCTGCGCAGCAATTGACCAAATGTTATTCGGTGCGGTAAACAAATTCGCCCATGAAGTATTAATCCAGCCCTCACTACCCGTAAGTGTAACTTGTGGTAATAGATTCGCTGTAGCCACTCCAATTTGAGCGCAAGCTGCATGTAATAACGCCTCGGAAGCACGAATATCTGGGCGCTGCCGCACCAACATTGAAGGCAAACTTACGGGTAATTCAGCGGGTAACTTTAAACGATTCAAGTCAATGGTTGGCAAAGCTCCCTCAGGGAAAGTACCCACAAGTGCAGACAATGCATGTTTCGCCACGGATAAACTTTTTTCTAACGGCGGTAATGTAGCCTTTGATTGTTGGAGTAATGTTTGTTGAGTCAACACACTTGCATTGGAAACTCCGCCCAAACGATACTGATTGTTTAAAATATCAAGAAGTCCTTGTTCTGCTTTAATTAAACGCATAGTAGCATCAATTTGTGCCTGATAAGAAGCAATACTGACAGAGGTAGTTACAATATTTGCTGTAAGGCTAAGCTGCGCAGCAATAACTTCGAATTGTTGATAGTCAACCTGCGCGCGTAAAGATTCAATCTCGCGCCGAGCACCACCAAATACATCCAAGCTATACGAAACATTAACGGCAGCGTTATAAAGGCTAAAAGTAAACGTTTCACCTGGTATGCCAATTTGTAATTGAGAAAAACGCTGTCGTTGCACACCAAACACTGCGTTAATTGCAGGCCATAATGAATTACCAATTTGTGCTTTCCAATTTTCCTGTGCTTGGCGCAAGGCTGCTGTAGCTGATGCCAAACTGGGATTATTGGCCAATCCAACTTTAATTAACTGATTCATTTGCGGGGAATGATACAATTCCCACCACATTAGAGGAATATCTTTATCAGTAAGAAAAGCTTGAGCCTCCCCCCCGGAGCCTTTTGTTGTCACGGTTTGAGCAGGTAAAGGCTGCTCCGTATATCGTTTCACCTCTGGGGCTGGAGGCGAACGAAAATTGGGACCAACCATACAGGCAGTCTGTGAAACAGAAAACAAAAATATCGTGATTAATGGGCAAAATTTAAAATAGTACATGCCCCAATCCTCTGTAAATTTATTGAGCTGATAGCGATCAATTTATCATGAATTGAGGTTTAATGTTACTTCTAACTATGAATTTTTGCTTTATCCTCTCTCCGTGAGACTCAACTATACTATTCAAAAGCCCACGGAGAAAAAAGATGATATGGCCGAATTACAGCCCCATCAGTGAAGTTATTGATATCGTTAAAAACGATTAAAATGCTCGTTGAATACCATGACCTACATGAGAAACATCTCTTCCGAAACCATTAATAGTTCCACATGCACTTAACATCCCTAGAGTTATTAAAAAAACACAAATCATCATTATTTTTTTTGCACTGTTCATGATTTCCCTCTCTTCTTGACTTTTAAAATTAAACCCTTACAAAATTATTTTAGTCTATCTTTTTTATTAATGCTAAAAAAAAGACATAATGTTTTTATAAAACCCAGTAACTTTTTTAATCAAAACATCATTTTGCCAAGCAGATCTGAACATTTATGCCTACTTAATTTAAGTAAAAAATTTTTATTTTTCCACAATGAAAAAGCAGAACCGTATATTTTTTATTGAAATATTGATAGATTAATTAACCAGTTTATAGCAAAAGGATTGAAATTTGCGTGCGCACATCATCACAAGTCTTTTTTGCGCATCAGCTTTAACTGGCTGTAAACTGCATCACATCATTCATAGTGAGACATCCCAAATTAATGCTACTGATTTAGTAGTGAAACATGTTTATAAAGTGCCTAAAAAAAATAACTTAAACAATCAGTTAACGCGCTTTAATGATCCACAATTACATCAACTTATTACAATTGCGCTAATTGATGCGCCAGACATAGGAAGTGCCAAAGCACGAGTAATGCGTGCACGACAAGTGGTCAAAGGGGCTTACTCAACACTTTGGCCCTCAGCGACTCTGGACGGTTATCTCGAAAAATACCACTTTTCCTTTCAAGGCACTGTACCGCCACCATTTAATGAACTGATATTTAACAAAGCAAGTATTGCTGATCTTGCTTTAAATTTTAATTATGAGTTGGATTTTTGGGGTAAAAACAGAGAAACTGTAGCCAGTAGATTAAACGAAACGTTTGCTGCACAAATGGATCTTGAAGAAACACGATTGATATTAAGCTCAACGGTTGCTACTACTTATTTTGAACTACAAAATGATATTATCCAGCAACAACTAGCTAAAGAAAACGTACGGATATTAAAAGAACTTGAAGATATTGTATTGGCCCGCACCAAACAGGGAATTGAATCAGATATCCCACTTAAAACAGCAATTTCAACTACTGAAGCAGCACGTTTATCGGTTCAGGATTACAAGCGTACAGAGATGCAAACACGCCATCAATTGGCCATATTACTGGGTAAAAACCCTTTTAATACTCAAATTGAGACTAAAAAATTTAATTACAATAAAAAACAACTCGTTTTACCAGCAGTAATTTCCTCTAATATACTTGTCCAAAGACCTGATATCGCCGCTTCACGTGCCTTAGCTGAAGCTGCTGCTCATCAAATCAATGTAGCCCGCGCTGCTTTTTTTCCTGACATTAATTTGAGTGGCATATTAAGCTTACAATCTTTTTATTTCTCCAGATTCTTTAATGTGTCTTTACAAACTGAGGGCATTAAAGCGGCTCTAAGTTTACCAATTTTTGACGCAGGTGCCCGCCGTGCAAACTTGGGAATAAAACAGGCTGAATTTGAACTTACGATAAATCAGTACAATCAAACTATTTTAAATGCATTGCAAGAAATTAGCGATCATATGAGCGAGCTGCAAACACTTGATAAACAAATACAGGATCAAGCTAAAGCACTAAATACTACAGAGGCCAATTACAAGCTCTACCGAGCAAGTTATAATTCCGGCATTATTGACTATGTTCAACTTCTTGAAATAAAACAAGTTTTAGTGCAACAAAAAGCTACTCTATATAGTTTGCAAACACGTCAAAAGCAAGCTTTTGTAGCTTTATTAGCGGCATTAGGTGGGGAGATAAAAATATGACAAAAAAAGAAGAACCTGTTGGTGCAACCCCAAAAACCTTACGCAAACGTAAAATTGCAATGATTATACTTGGAAGCACTTTTTTACTGCTAGGTCTACTCTGGCTTCTCTATTGGCTCATTTGGGGACAATTTGAAGAATACACCGATGATGCTTATGTGAACGGTAATATGGTGCAACTGATGCCGCAGATCCCAGGGACCGTGATTGAAATCAATACAGATGATACGCAATTAGTCAAAGAAGGCCAAGTCATTATCAAGTTAGATCCATCCGATTATACGGTAGCTTTGCAACGAGCTAAAGCGAATTTAGCACAAACCGTCCGCCAGGTTCATCAATACTTTGAACAGGTGGCTCAGGCCCAGCAAAAAGTGCATATGGATAAAGCCAATCTGGTAAAAGCCGAATTAGATCTAAAGCGTCGCCTTAGTCTGGTAGGTAACCGCGCTGTATCTCGTGAGGATATGCAGCATTTCAAAACTACAGTGGAAACAGCTCTGGCAAATTACAATGTGTCACTGCATCAATTAGATGCTGCCCGTGCACTAGTAGAAAATTCAAATCTTTATAACCACCCTGAGGTGGAAACAGCCAAAGCTAATTTTAAAAATGCCTATTTGAATCTTCAAAGAACAACGATTGTATCACCCATCACCGGTTATGTGGCAAAACGTACTATACAGCCCGGTCAACAAATATCTGTAAATTCCGTTATGTTAGCAATTATTCCGCTTCAGGATACTTGGGTTGATGCAAATTATAAAGAATCGGCGCTTGAGAACATTCGTATAAATCAACCTGTGCTCCTCTATGCAGATGCTTACCCTGACGTTACATATCATGGCACAGTAGAAGGTTTAAATGCAGGAACAGGTTCTGCATTTTCCTTATTACCTCCCCAAAACGCAACAGGAAACTGGATTAAAATAGTACAAAGACTACCCGTACGTATTCGTTTAAATGAAGAGGAACTTAGAAAAAATCCTCTACAACTAGGGTTATCCTTGCGCGTCACCGTAAATACTCATGATCGGAATGGCACAAGGATGCCAACTACTGCAGAAACTCTATTTAAATATGAAACAAGCGCTTATGCGAAACAACTTGCAAACGTAGAACCGATAATTAATGAAATATTGAAGGAAAATTCACCAGACATGTCTTTATCAAAGGCCGCATCCTAATGACCGAGTTATCTCCCCTTACTGGCAGTAGACTGGCGTTAATGACCATTTCGTTATCATTGGCTATTTTTATGAATGTCCTCGATATTTCAATTGCCAATGTGGCCATTCCTACAATTGCCGGGGATCTTGGAGTCAGCCCAGATAACGGTACCTGGGTTATTACCTCGTTTGCTGTAAGTCAAGCCATTATGTTACCGCTCACGGGATGGCTGGCACGACGCTTTGGTGAGGTACGTTTATTTTTATATTCCACTGCCTTATTTACTTTAGCATCCGTATTGTGTGGATTATCAGAAAATCTGCCCATGTTGATTTTTTTTCGTGTCATTCAAGGTGCGGTTTCAGGACCGATGATTCCTTTGTCACAAAGCATCTTACTTGCCAATTACCCCCCTGAAAAAAGAGGGATGGCAACTGGAATATGGGCTATGACAGCCGTAGTTGGACCAATATTTGGTCCAATTATGGGAGGTATCATTACTGACAATTACACGTGGCCCTGGATTTTCTACATTAATGTACCGGTTGGCATTTTTTCAGTTATTTTCACGATGATAACACTCACTGGAAGAGAAACTCCAACCGTTAAACGCCCTATAGACTATATTGGTTTGATATTATTAATCATAGGTATTGGTTGTTTACAGATTTTATTGGATAAAGGATATGATTTAGACTGGTTTCACTCAAACGTTATTGTCACATTGGGCATTACCTCTCTAATTTCACTTAGTTTTTTAGTTATTTGGCTCTTAACACAATGCGATCCAATTATTGATTTATATTTATTTAGAAATAGAAACTTTACTATTGGCGTAATTTGTCTAACAGCTGGTTTTCTTGTATATTTTTCCAATGTGGTGATTTTTCCCTTATGGTTACAGACGCAAATGGGTTATACACCCACATGGGCAGGGTTGGCCGCAGCACCTGTAGGGATTTTACCATTCCTATTAACCCCCTTTGTTGGTAATTATATGGATCGGTTTGATTTACGTATTATGATCAGTTTTGGTTTCTTTGTCTTTTTAGTCACCTCATATTGGCAATCTAATTTTTATACGGATGTAGGTTTTCTGCAATTAATCGAACCCCGTTTTATCCAGGGGTTGGGGCTTGCTTTTTTCTTTACCCCACTTATTGCAATGATTTTAGCAGAAATGCAACCCGAAAAAATGGCCAGTGCTTTAGGTCTTGCTAATTTTTTTCGTATTCTTGGAGGAAGCTTTGGAACCTCAATTAGCGTTACAATTTGGAATAATAGAGAAGCATTGCATCAAAGTCATCTTGTTGAATACATCAACAACTATAATCCATTTTCGATTCAAGCCATAGATCAATTAAAAACATTAGGTATCTCTGAGCTAAAAGCTTATGGAGTTTTATATGCTACCGTCATAAACCAAGCGTTCATGTTAGCTACTAATGATATTTTCAGACTTTCAGCCTGGGTTTTCATTCTTTTGCTCGGTCTGATTTGGCTTGCTAAGCCTACCTTTGTGAAATCTAAGGGGCCAATTGCTGCAGAATGATTGTTATGTAAACAATTCTTCTTTATAATTCCTTTTCCTTTTCAACAACAAGGAATTTCAAGTGAAAAATTGGATAATACTGGCTGCATCTAGCCTTATGGTAATGAACGCTCATGCGAATGAATTCTATTGTGGCTATAAAGATTACTTTCGTTTAAGTGACAGCTCACACCCGGCAATTTACATCGTAAGTAGTTTTAGTGATCAAGACATCTTTTTACAAATAATTGGCCCCCGCAGTTTTGTCATCAGAGACTCCTCTCAATGCCGAAGTGGTTATGCCCATGTTACAGTGGCCTATGATTTAGCCAATTGGTGTGTTCTGGACATTAAAGACGGTCCTTTAATGAATCACCCCACTGTTAGCGCCTCATGCAGCGGTATTCGTTATATTAATACTGAATATGATGGTTTTAACAGTTATTCTTATACCATTAATCTCGATTAATGGATTAACCTTTTAAAACAGGTTGATGTATCCGGTTTGGGAGCTCATAAATCGCTGTTTCGGGAATAAGTTTTTTATAGGTAAGTTGCTGAGTATTGTAGAGTGAATCAAACATTGCTGAATCAACATTTATTTTTACCCGAAGCCATTTTTTTACACTTTCAGCATTAGGCGTTTCTTTTTTTGCAATTTCTTCAGTTAAATATAACTTACGAGTATTACAGGGATAAAATTCTCGTAAGTTTTCTTCATAGCAAGCTGCATATAAAAGAAATTCTCTAACACCGTTAGAGAATAATACGGTTTTTATTTGCTCAATATTTTTCGTATTAATACTTTCATAAAAAGACCTCGCAACAATACTTCCGTGAAGAAGCTCTTCTCTTATAGTCGTGGCCTCTATAAGCGTTTTACACACACTATCTGAAAAGCATAATTTAAACCATTTCAATCGATCAGTAGCTATTTTATTATATAAAATTGAAACATAACTCACCTGTACAAGTGACTTTACGTCTAAAAATTGCAAAATATAGGCAATAACCTCATTAGGTAGATTCATAATGGAGTCTTAGTTAAATTTTCCAAAAATTATACATTACATGGCGGCGTATTACACTGGGTTGCTTCCAAACGTTTTGGATTATCGAGATTAGTGAAGCTTATGATTTTCAAAGCAATTATTTGGGGGATCACCTTATGATCAGAATTAATATTTAATTCAATCTTAGCGCAAACATGCATTAAAGGCTGATTGATTTCTGACGTTATTTGTTCAGGGTCAGGTTCTTTAGCTAAGACACCTAAGCCATTATTAACCCAGACTTCTCCATCAACAAACAGAGCATGAACCATAGACTCATAAAAGAAAATAATTTTTCCATTTTCAAGAGTCCAATTCTGTTCTAAGCTGGTGGTCTTAAGTAGCGCTGAGCCCATCTGTGAAGTAAACGCCCCTGACGCTATTAATAAATCTAAAAAACGGTTATTGTCTTGTCCACCCTTCATCTCAAGCCAGTATTTTATTGATTTTTTTTCATCTAACGAATAATTTGTCGCAACAACTAGATAATTTAATAAATCGGTCACTTCATCTTCAGTTTGACCTATCATGCCACGAATACTGATATTTCGTTGAAAATCAGTATAAGCCTTTTGTGGTTCATATTGGGAACTTGCTAATTTCATCCGGTCTGCCTGCCATTCACCAACTGCTTGGTTCATAACTTGTCCCTTGACAACAGGGTATTCGTAAACCCAAACTTCAGGAGACTTTTTAAGTTTTAATCTATTTTTTGCATTTTTTTCAAACTGTAAACGATTTATAACCAAATCACTTAAAGTTTTATGAATGAGTCCAAACACTGAATAGTCTTTTGAAGTTATTGCTTGATGAGGATTTTTTTGTGAAAAAGAAAGAGATTTTAATTGTCGTTCGTGTTCAGGAAGGATGGTTTCTTTGTTCTTGCTTAGAGCATCAGCCATAAGTATTTCTGTATGCTGAAAGAAAAAAGATTTTTTTGTAATTTCAATCGTTTCAATATAATGAAGCGCCTCATGTATTTTGGCAATATTAACATTCCCATTAGGATGCATACCTTGTTTAAGAATTGACTTAATAAAGCATAAATGCTGTATTATTTCTTTACTATAGTTACCTGTAGATATTTTCTCTTCTATAGAGTCAATGAGTGCATCAATTGCAACTTTCATAGTTCACACCTATATTCTGTAAATTAATAAGTCATTTTATCAAGCAAATATTAATAAAATATTAACAAAGTGACTATAAAAAATTAGTTTTTATCAATTTTCGTGGCAATTAGAGTAAAGAACGATCAATACGTATTCAATAAATACTAATTTGTGATTTTGAAAAAATGATGGTTGAATCAAGATTCACTATCGAGCGCCCAATAGAGTATCGCAAGGTTCGGCTCTATACTCCCGAGCCTGTAATGTATACTTTAAAGAGGGCTGTCATTACTGAAAAAATCAGTGTTTCTCATGTTTTTAAGGGTACTCAAAGCCTCCTTGGATTTTAGTATTAAGAAGATGTAAATTTTTTAGGTGTACCTAAGTCAAAAGACCACCCCCCTCCCAAAGCCTTAATGAGTTGTACGCTAGCAATTTGGCGGCGTGTACGCACATTCACCAAAGCAAGCTCAGACTGTAATGCTGTGTTTTCAACTACAACCACCTGGAGAAAAGTTACCAAGCCTCCTGTATATCGATATTGTTCTTGCTTCCAGGATCGTAGTGCTGCATGGGTAGCTGCACTTTGCGTCACCTGCTCCTTATCAAGTTGTTTTATGGCAATAAGATTATCTTCTACATCTTGAAAAGCGGTTAAGACAGTTTGTCGGTAAAATGCTACTGTTGCATAATAATCTGCTTTTGCCTTATTTAATAAACTACGTAATCGTCCTCCATCAAACACAGTTACTTCAGCTATAGGCTGAACAAGAGTTAATAAACTAAAAGGGCCAAGAGACCAAAAAAGACTGGGCTTAGAAATTAAATTTGCTAAAGATTTGCTTTCAAATCCCCCGACAGCCGTTAAAGTAATTTGCGGAAAAAATGCTGCTCGTGCTACGCCAATATTTGCATTAGCCGCTTGCACACGCAACTCCGCAGCAACAATATCCGGTCTACGTTGCAAAAGAGTTGACGGCATGTTAGGCATAATAGAAAGGTAATGTTTAGGTAATTTGCCTGGACGCAAAGAAAAATTAGAGGGAATTTCACCAACTAGAACTGCAATTGCATGTTCCAATTGAGCTCTTTTTAAACGTATATCTGCAGCCATTGTTTTCGCATTTTCTAGTTGTGTTTCTGCTTCATCTACATCAGCTACAGGTGCCGCGCCACCAGTAAAGCGTTTTTTTGTTAAATAAAGGGCTTTTTGATAAGCAACTACAGTAGCATCAAGAATACGTTGTTGCTCATCACTTCCTCTTAAAGCAAAATAATCACTAGCAAGTTCAGCATGCAAACTTAAATGAGTAGTAGCAACATCAGCCGCACTGGCTTTGGCAAGACGATCAGTGGCAACTACCTCATTCCGGACTGCTCCCCAGGCATCTACCTCGTAACTCACGTAACCACCCACTAAGAACTGATTGTAAATAAACGAGTTCCCCGGATTAGCCACGGTACGTGGATTTTGTTGCCTATCTGCATTAAATAAAGCTTGGATGGTTGGGAAAAAATACGAGCGTGCTACTTGTGCCTGTGCGAATGCCTCCTGATAATGAGCATAAGCCACTCTTAAATCCTGATTTGCTAAAGTGAGTTTTTCCTCCAAATCATTTAATACAGGATCATGAAATGCCTGCCACCAGGCATCCGGAGGAACAAGCTGTGGCTCAACTTTAACCGGAATCCATGTTCCTATTTCTTTAAAATGCTCAGGAATGGGCATGAATGGGCGCTCATAAGTTGGTGCCAAAGAGCAGCCTATTAAAGTAATTACGAATAGTCCAAGGATAATCCGTTTTTTCATGAAATCACTCGTACTACTTCTCCATTCGTAATGGAATCAGATGGATTAATCACGATACGATCGCCTGGGATAATTCCAGTTGCAATTTCAACCGTAGTACCAAAATCACGATTGATAGTAATGTCTTTCAAGATTATTTTATTGTCTTTATCTACAGTAGCTACTTGCAAACCTTGAGCACGAAAAAGTAAAGTATTAACAGGTATACGAACAGTCTGTGGTGGAAGAGGGAATGAAAACCATACTTCCGTATAACCACCAGGCAATAATTCACCATTCTTATTTTCGGCAATAAATTGAGCCAATAAAGTTCGTGTTGTCGGATCTATAGCATTTGCAGTGTCTAATAATTTTGCGGCAAACTTCTGACGAGGATGTTCAGCAAAATGCAAACTTACAGCCATGTTCGGTGTAACACGGGAAGAATAATTCTGAGGTACTTTCACATAAATACGTAAAGGATCAATTTGCGCAATGCGAAACATAGGTTTTGCAGTAGTACTACTACCCGCATTAATCAGTGCTCCAATATCCGTTGCCCTAGCGGTAATTATGCCATCAAATGGAGCAATAACCCGCTCAAAACCTACCAGCTCATTTAGGCGATCCAGATTTGCTTTAGCTGCAATCACTGTAGCTTGCAATGCCTCAGCGGCACTCGTTTTTTCATCCGTTTCCTGTTTAGAAACCGAATCAGTTTTTAATAAATTAAGCCAACGCTTTGCCGTGGATTGAGCTAATTTATTATTCGCGATCGCTGTATTTAAATCAGCTGCCACCTGCCGTGCTTGGGCATCGAGTTCTGGTGTTTCAATTTCAGCAAGTAAATCACCTTCTCTGACATGACTGCCTATATCGACATACCATTGTTTAACATATCCATTCGTACGCGCATAAATAGGCGCCTCATGCCAAGCCCAGACATTTCCGGGTAAAATGATTTTATCCGCTCCGCGCTCCTGTTTTGCGACTATTGTAGCAACTCTCGTAACCGCAGCAAGCTGGGTACTCTTGCGTAAAGCAATCGCTGCTTGAACACGTACCACAATTATTACAAGCACAATCATTAAGAAAATACAAATAGTGACCACATAACGACGATATCGTTTATCTGTAACATGTACTGCAAATTTTTTAAACATGTTCATTCCTTTGCTTCGTCTTCTTTTGCAATTTCCAATCATGAATAATATAAAAAACAGAAGGCACAAAAAATAGAGTTGCAATTGTGGCAAAAGACAAACCACCGATGACAGCTCTGCCCAATGGCGCATTTTGCTCACCACCATCGCCCAAACCTAAGGCCATAGGCAGCATGCCAATAATCATAGCCGATGCAGTCATTAATACTGGCCGCAAACGTGATCTCCCTGCTTCAAGCGCTGCGACAAAGGGATTTGGCGTATGCACAATATGATCTCTGGCAAAACTAATAATCAAAATACTGTTTGCAGTTGCCACCCCCATACACATAATCGCTCCAGTCAAAGCAGGTACACTTAAGGTGGTATGAGTTAAAAACAACATCCAGGCTATCCCGGCAAGTGCTGCAGGTAATGCAGTAATAATAATAAAGGGATCGGTCCATGATTGAAAATTAATAACAATCAATAAGTAGACTAAAAGTATAGAAAAAGCCAAACCCCAATATAAGCCAGTGAATGCATGCTGCTGGGTGTCAATCTGCCCACGTATAGCTATAGAAGAACCTTTGGGTAGATCTTTTTTAGTTTCATAAATTATCTTTTTAATATCTTTGGCTACAGCACCTAAGTCTCTATCCTGTATCGAAGCAAAAATATCAATCACTGGCTGCACATTATAATGGGACTCTACAACTGCCGTCCAAGCGCGAGTAACCTTACTCACCGCTCCTAAAATTTGCAGCTGGCTGGGTAATGTTAAACTCCCAATTGGGAGATTCTGCAAAGCCTGCAATGAATCCATTACATATTGCGGCGCTTGCACAACTAAAGGATAAGAAACCCCATTTTTTGGATCGATCCAAAAGGTAGGAGCTGTTTGAAAACTACCTGACAATGAAATTAATAAATCTGAAGCAATATCAAATTGGGTAAAACCCAATTCACGAGCAAGGCTTCGATCGACATCAACAAAGAGTAGCGGGTAATTATCTGCTTGCCGTGTACGCACATCAGCAAGGCCTGGTACTTGCTTTAATTTGGTCATTAGTTTATTCGCAAAAAGATTATTTTCTTCTTGTTTTAAGCCAATAACCTGTATGTTAATTGGTGAAGGCAAACCAAAGTTAATAATTTGATTGACAATATCCGCGGGTAAAAACGCTAGGGAAACTGAGGGAAACTTGTTGCTTAACACGGCTCTTAATTTACGAACATAATCACGACTGGGACTATGTTTTTCATTCAAGGCAATTAAAATATCTGCATCCTCAGGACCCACTGTTGCCGAATTACTGTAGGATAAGTTAATACCGCTCACGGGTAACCCAATATTATCGACAATGGTATCAAGCTCAACAGCAGGAATCTCCTGACGAATTACTGTCTCAATATTCGCTACAAGCCGTGCAGTTTCCTCAACACGGGTACCAGTGGGCGCACGTATATGTAATTTAATTTGACCTGCATCAACATTAGGAAAAAAATCAGAACCCAGCCAGGGCCATAATAATAATAATGAAATAAAGACAAATACCAAAAAACAGGGAATAAAAATCTTTGCATTCTGCATTGTGGAAGACAATAAATCACAATAGCTTTGGCGCAAGTTATTGAATTTTTTCTCAAATGATTCATGTAAACGAACAAATCGATTGGTACTTACAGTCTTATTTCCAGAAAGATCATGTTTATGTAATAAATACTTGGCCAAAGTGGCAACGAGCGTACGGGATAAAATATACGACATGAGCATCGCAAAAACTACTGCTTCAGCCATCGGCACGAACAAATACTGAGCCACACCACCTAAAAAAAACATGGGTACGAAAACAATACAGATACATAAGGTAGATACCAACGCAGGAATCGCAATTTGCTTGGCCCCGTCAAGAATGGCCTGTTCTATTTCTTTGCCTTGTTCCAAATTCCAATTAATATTTTCAATCGCAACGGTTGCATCATCCACCAAAATACCCACAGCAAGTGCTAATCCGCCCAGAGTCATGATATTAATCGTTTCCCCCAGTGCAGAAAGAATAGTGAGGGATGCGATGATTGATAAAGGAATGGAGAAAGTAATAATAAAAGTACTACGTAAACTTCCTAGAAAAAGTAAAATCATTAATCCCGTTAATGCTGCAGCAATAACACCTTCTACAATAACCCCCTGAATGGCTGCAGTAACAAAAATGGATTGATCAGCAAAGTTAGATAAATTAAGCCCCTGAGGAAGAATCTCCTTAATCTTAGGTAATAAGGCTTTAACCCGATTAATAATGTCCAAAGTAGATGCACCACCGGTTTTTTGAATAGACATCATTACCGCTCTTTGTCCATCTACTCGCACAATATTAGTCTGAGGTGCAAACCCATCTCTAACATGGGCTACATCACGAATATACAAAACGCGACCAGGCGTCGTTTTCACTGGTAAATCATTTAACTCCTCGACCGTAAGAGGACTGCCATTGAGTTTAACAATATATTCATACTCCCCAATTTTTTGCGTCCCCGCCGGAATAATAAGATTTTGCGCATCAATAGCAGCATTAATTTCCTGTGCTGAAACACCATAGGTTTGCATGGCTTGCGGATCAAGATCTACTTGAATTTGGCGTGTTTTGCCTCCGTAAGCAAAGGGAATCGATGCCCCTTGCACCGTTGCAAGTTGAGTACGAAGAAAATTATTAGCCTCATCATTTAAATTCTGCTCTGGAATAGTCGCACTAGATAGAACTAATTGTAAAATAGGTACCGTAGATGCCTTATAACTTAAAATTAATGGAGGCAAAGATCCAGGCGGCAAATTTTTTAAAATGGTTTGGGATATTGCTGTAACCTGACTCAAAGCAATGCCAATACTCACTCCAGAATGGAAAAATAATTTGGTAATACTGACCCCAATTAATGATTCGGATTCCATGTGTTCAATATCATTCACTGTAGTTGTTACCGCACGCTCAAAAACACTGGTAATTCGATTAGCCATATCGCCAGGAGCCAGACCGGTGTATGTCCATACGACACTAACTACTGGAATATTAATATCTGGAAAAATATCAGTGGGAGTACGCATTATTGTTAAAGGCCCGATGATAAGAAGCATAAGGGCTAATACAATAAACGTGTAAGGTCGCGAAAGAGCAATCCATACAATCCACATAGCAAACTATCCATGTTACCAAAGTTTAGAGAACAAATAACTATAACAACAAAATGCCTTTATAATAAAGCATTTGGCTAATTTAATTAATGTCTGAAAAAACCGAAGTAAAGATACAAGCATATGAGGATTTGAACATTGAATCGATAAAACACTTCATCTCAATAGTAGCGCTGCGAAAAATGTTTACTCCAGATCAACCACCTGAGAACAATAAGCAAATCCCAGAAAACCTTGGGCATGTGCGTCAGGCAACTCCCCATCATTGTAATGATAAAGCCACATTTTTGCTTTAATTTCAGGAGCAAGCGAAATCAATTGATCAAAATGGGCATGTACACCACTGGGCATTGTCAAGGTTTCACAATCATGAAAGATAATGGTTGCCTGTTGGTAATATTTTTCAAAAGCATCTGGAATAAATTGAGTATCAGTAGTAATAAAAAAATGTTTTCCCTGAGAAACAATATCAAGACCATAGCTTGGCATGAGTTTGCCATTTGAATGAAAGTGAACCGTTTTAATCATATTTAATTGCAGCCCTTCCCACTCATACATTTGGCTGCTTGCCAGTCGATGTACCAAAAAATAATCGTCCAGAGTTGCTTCTTGATCGTCCAGGGTTTTTAAGCCGCCGCTTAACGAATGATCCCAAAGCAGCTGCGCTAATTCTTCATGAAGAATTAATTGAGGCCGACCAGATTGACAAACAAATTTTCGTTGTAAAGCAAACCATTCCAAACCGCCAATATGATCTGCGTGTAAGTGACTAATAAAAATCGTGTCTATATCTTTGGGTAAATAGTTAGCATGTGTTAATGAAAAACGAATATCCGTTCCACAATCAATTAACAATTTTTTACCATTATCAGAAAGAAGTAGCATATTGGATTGAAAATTCGTTGGATCCGTCCCCAATCCACTTGCAGCCCCTAAAAATAATAATTTCATTAATTATGTCCTATTATTACTGCACTTTCTAAATAAAAATAAACAATTTTTCACCTAAAGAATAGCATTTAAAATTGGCTAATAAAAATAGCTATTTTATTTTATAAATAAGCTATTCTTTTATATTAAGACCAATTATTTAAATTTAATAAATAAAAGGGAACTATGAAGAATATTTATCGTCAAAACACGGGGGGGCTTAACTGTTTTTTCTTCTTCCTAGCAGTGACTCTTATTAGCCTGCTTGTTTGTTTATTTAAATTAAAACACATTGCCGATTTAGAAATAAAGAATGAGAGTGAATATCATAAGGCTTATACGATTGCCGAAAAACTTCGTCAAAATGTTAATAATTTAACAACACTGTCTCGTCTTTATATAAGTACCGGCGATAAAAAATACCGTGACTATTATAATCATATTTTGGCAATACGTGATGGAGACGCCCCTCGCCCTGAAAAATTTTATGAATCTTATTGGGATTTGATGATTGGTAAAAAAACCGACCAGAATTACATCGAGCCAAAATCTTTGTCAGAAATAATATTGGAACAAAATTTTTCATTAAAAGAACTTTCCTTACTTCTTGAAGCAGAAAATAAAAGTAAACAATTGACACAAATTGAAATAAAAGCCATGAATATGGCCGAAAAAAATAAGAAGGGAACCAATACTCATCTCGCGCACCAAATACTAGTTAATGATCATTATATGGAAGAAAAAGCGAATACATTGAGGCCTGTACGCCAATTTCTTGCTGAAATAGAAAATAAAACGAAACAAAACCACAAAAAACTTGATGCAAAGAGTTTTCGAATTATTATTATAGCACTGCCATTGGCCATTTTATCTACACTATTCATGCTTTTTTCTATATTTCAAGCTTTAACATCATTATCTAGGGCGAAGGAAGCAAATGATTTACTCCTATTAAATATTTTACCGGAATCCATTGTCCAGCGTTTAAAATCAGGAGAAGAAGACATTGCTGACGAATTTCATCAAACCAGCGTGATGTTTGCAGATATTATTAATTTCACCAAATTAACCGAAAACTTAGGTGCAAAGAAAACGGTTACTATTTTAAATCAATTGTTCGCAGAATTTGATAATCTTACTGGACAATATCACATAGAAAAAGTAAAAACTATTGGTGATAACTACATGGCAGTGGCCGGAATCCCTGTACAAACCTCAGAACATGCCATTAATATTGCTGACTATGCTCTGGCTATCTTGACAAAAATGCACTCTTTTAATGAAACTCACCAGTTGGCGCTCCAATTCCGCATTGGCATAACCTATGGTTATGTCATTGCTGGTGTAGTTGGCCATAAAAAATTTCTATATGATGTTTGGGGTAATGTTGTGAATCTTGCCAGCCGATTAGAAAAGTGTGCCTTGCCAAATACAATACTTATCTCCGAAAAAATGGCCTTTATGCTTGAAGAAAAATACCTTGTTGAGCCTTATGCAACGCTGACTATGAAAGGATTTGGAGCAATGAAAACTTTTTTCCTACTTGGTAAAAAAGAAGAATAACACGACTAAACGGTGGAGCAAACCATGTGTTAATTTTGCCCTATCTTTATAATAAATTCTTAAGATAGATACTGTCTTTTTTACCATTAATGACAACGTGAACATATTCCATAAATATTTAACGCATGATCCGTCATCTTAAAATGGGCACGTTCAGCAATTGTTTTTTGTCTCTGCTCAATAATTTCATCAACAAACTCTTCAATCCAGCCACACTGGACACACACTAAATGGTCATGATGCGTACCATGACTCAATTCAAACACGGAATAACCACCTTCAAAATTATGACGGGAAACTAGTCCTGCACTTTCAAACTGAGTTAAAACTCGATACACAGTAGCCAAACCTATATCTTCTCCCGATTTTAATAACGTCTTATATATATCTTCCGCGCTTAAGTGATGGTTACGAGACTGTTCAAGAATATGTAATACCTTTAAACGTGGCAATGTAATTTTTAATCCAGCATTTTTTAATTGCTTGCTTTCTTCCATTAGTGCTCCTAGGCATAATCCTGAATTTAAGTTCTCGGTTGCAGAAATGAGTTAATTTTCGCTCAAGATGGCAAAATGTCAATAAACATCTAAGTTTTGCAGGTGTCTTTCAATAAATGACATGCTATTATGACGAATTTTTTCATGGTAGGCAAAAAAAATGCGAATAATAATTTTTCTTCTTATAATCTCACTTCCCTTTACTCTGACCCAATGTACTTCCTTAGATTTTGCTCGCAGAGTTGCGCAACAAGGTAATTTAATTTCAAAAACAAAGGTTGATCGGTTAAAAATAGGTATGAGCAAAAATGATGTTGCCATTTTGATGGGAACTAGTTTGTTAAGCCCTACATTTAATAATGATCGCTGGGATTATGCTTACACCTGGCGCAGAGGTCATGGAAATATCATTATAATTACTGTAAGCCTCTATTTTTCTAAGGGAACTCTAAGACAAATTGAGCGCAATCCCTAAGAACTACAGCGTTTTTCATTAGTGGGCCTTACCCACTAATGAAAAGACAACATAACAAGTCAGTGATTATTTTTGCAAACGGGCCCTCTGCCTTCTTGTTTCTTTAGGATCTAAAAGCAAACCTCTATATAGTTCTATACGATCCCCATCCTTAAGTACTGTATCCAAGGAGACCTGCTTTGCATAAATTCCCACGGGCATGTTTTTTGTTTCAGGATGAGAATTGTAGATCCCGGATGCGGTTATTGCATCCATCACGGTAGAACCTAGCTGCAGATCCACAGTCAACTGCACTGTTTTGCGTTCCGAAGTAATGTATACTAATTCAATCTTTACCATACATCGCCTGTGCTCTATCGCAAAAAGAATCGACCATTTTATCTGTTACTTGCTCAAATACAGGCCCAAGAAGCATAGAAAATACTCGTCCTGCAAATTCAAATTCTAAATCAAAAGAAATTTTGCACCCCTCTTCGACCTTATCAAAACGCCAAAAACCTTCTAAATGACTAAATGGACCATCAACTAGGCGAATTTCGATCATCTTATTTGCCTGAAGACGATTACGGGTGGTAAACGATTTGCTCATGCCCGCAGCGCCAATAACCAAAGTAGCTTGAACCTCGTCATCATCGCGATGATGTACCACACTTTCAGCACAATAAGGTAAAAACTCACAATAATTTTCTACTTCATTAACCAAACGAAACATTTGCTCGCAGGTGTAAGTCACTGTTCTTGATTTTTTTACTATAGTCATTCCACTCTCCCAAAAACTTGATGACTAAGCCAATAGCTCAGCTCTTTAATTTCTTCCATACACACCGAATGCTCCATAGGATATTGATGGGTGGAAAGCTGTACATAACCATTGTTTAATAACCATGCTTTGGTCATTTCGACCCATTTAGGCAAAACGAGCTGATCAAATTGTCCTGCGCCTATAAAGATTGGGGTCTCTTTATCCAGTTTAGGCCGGCGATGATCTGCTAAAGGTAAGTAACCAGATAAAGCAATAATACCACCTAACCGAGCGGTAGTTTGTAAAGCCGTATGCAATGCCATAGCCGCTCCTTGGGAAAAACCAGCTAAAAAAATCTGTTCATAGGTAAAACCATCATTTAATTGTTCATCCATTACCTTGCGAATAATTAATTCTGACTGTTCAATTCCTGATTTATCCTGACGATCACTCACCTCGAAACCGGTAATATCATACCAAGCTGACATTAACATGCCATTATTGAGCGTCACTTGGCGCATTGGTGCATTAATAAACACATGTCGTAAAGCCACATCTCCCATACTCAACTGATCAGACAAATTGAGCATATCTGAAGCATCAGCACCTAATCCATGCATCCAAATAACACATGCCTGTGCTGGAGCTCGAGACTCTTTCATATAAACACTCAAAACAATCCCCTTTAATACAAAATGCAAATTATCCCCAATGCATCAATACAGTGCAAGTTATACCCCGTTTCATTTTTATAGATATCTTTAGAGTTTCGCCAAAAATAAAACCTTTGAATTATAATTTAAATATTATTGATAAACATTAATGTGCTATTATATTTAGCTCAGAATAGTGAATTGATCTCTGTCTGAGTAGAACTCGAACTCAATTTACTGGCTATTCAATGAAATACATTCAACTGCCCTTAATTACACTGCTGGTCCTCTTTATTTTATTTGGCTGCGGCCAAAAAGGACCACTTTATTTGCCTCAAGCAGATAAAGTTAATTTAAAAAACAATATAAAATCTAATTAATGAAACAATAATGAGTATAAAATTTACAAAAATGCATGGATTGGGTAATGATTTCATGGTAATTGATGGCATCAACCAAAACATTAACCTTAAACCAGAACAAATAGCCAATCTGGCTCAACGTAATACAGGCATAGGCTTTGATCAACTCTTGCTGATTGAACCCGCTTCGCATAATAGCATCGATTTTAATTACCGTATTTTTAATGCGAATGGACAAGAAGTTGGGCAATGTGGCAACGGTGCGCGTTGCCTGGCACTATTTGCAAAACATTATGGTTTAACTGATAAAAACTACCTAAAGGTAGCAACTAAAACCACACAAATGAGTTTGTATATTAATCCTGATAATACTGTTCGTGTGGATATGGGCATTCCAGAACTAAATCCCATTAATATCCCTTTTATAGCACAACAACAAGCAATCGAATATCAATTAGAATTGCAACAGGATAAAAAAACAACCCTACACACAATCAGCATAGGAAATCCTCATGCAGTTTTATTAGTTCAAAATGTAGAAACTGCCCCGGTAACTACCTTGGGACAAGAAATTAGTTTCCATCCCCGCTTTCCTGAACAAACAAATGTTGGCTTTATGCAAATTATTAATTTCCACCACATTAAATTACGTGTTTATGAACGTGGCTGCGGTGAGACATTGGCCTGTGGTAGCGGTGCCGTGGCTGCTGCCGCAATTGGACGATTGTATCACCATCTTGAAAAACAGGTAACTGTCACTTTACCTGGAGGTGATTTAATTATTAATTGGCCTGAATTTGATCAAAAAATCACTTTGACTGGTCCTGCCGTCTTTGTTTATGAAGGAGTCATTTTTTCTTCTTTTTATGAATAAAAAATTAACAGTTGCATTTCATTTTGGTGTAAGCGGGTAAAACATTGTTGGCTACAATGGTGCATAAAAGCTATACTCCATTTGTTTGGCGCAGCTGGGATGTTTGGCAGGATGTTGAGACACTAGCGAGTTCAAGGATGAGCTCAAATCAATGGCGCTCTAATAATTGTTGATTACAAATTGCATTATGCTGTTCTCCATTTTTTCCGAAATCCTGTTTATCCAAACGTATTTCAGATAATCATCAACTTATTACTTTCTTGCATAATATTGGACAAACTCTCACTCTTCGACTGCTTAGAGGGACTCCAAAAAAACATCAAACGATTTATTAACTAATACATGACAATAGTAATTGTCGTCCTCATCGTCGCACCCAGAAAATGACCATGCTAGTTCACCATGAAGCAATTGCCATACTTCTACTATATCATTCACCCATATAAGATAAAAAGCACTGAGTCCCAAACTATCATCAGCAAAAGGTAAGCAATCTTTTGTTAATTCGTCCCTAAAGTTTCGAATCACTTGCCAAATGTGATAATTATTCTTTTCTTCATTAGTAACTCGAAAGAAAAAGCCAATTTTACACATGCGTCCCTCAACATCCTCAAAGCAGTTAAGCTTAAGTAGACCTTCATTAAAATGGCGACAAATTTCTTTATATAACTCAGGTAAAGGATGGCCGATATAATTTTGTACTGCTTCAATTTCTTCTTCAGTAGCTGGAAGTTCTAAACGATCAAACTGCAAATGATTTAAACTAAAGGGATGTTTTTTTCTTTCCTCTAGCATCTTTAAGCGAACACGTTCATAACGCTTTTCGTCATTCATTATTTTTTCCTTAATCTTATTAATACAAACCTATGATAATTTTTCATTTCCCAAGTACCAACAC
>NZ_JBAQZB010000108.1:0-23620 GCF_049790535.1 Legionella sp. | reverse complement strand
GGGTTCCATCGTAAGATGAAACTCATTCAACGTCGTGCTTATGGATTTAGAAATTTTGAAAATTACAGGTTAAGAGTTAAAGTTTTGTGTTCTTGATTATTTGTGCCCCCGGAAATGGGGATGAGCCATTATTTGTGCCCCCGGAAATGGGGATGAGCCCATCAGATTCAAGAAAGCAACAAGTTACAAAAGCAGTATCAAACCATTCAAACTCGAATAAAAAGGGCTAGAGAGCTGTTTTTGGATGCTCAGGTCTCAAAAGAAGAATACGATGAAATGATCACTGGTCTTCAAGCTGAAAGGCACAATGTTGAAGTTAGGCTGCAAAGATTAACTGAAGCAGATGATGGTTTTAATAAATCTCTATCAACTATATTTGCGCTAGCATCGAAAGCTCATGATTTAAGCCACGGAAACCCTTTGATGTCTTCCTAAACTTACCACATCGTCCTAATTGGCTCCCCGGACAAGACTCGAACTTGTGACCTAATGATTAACAGTCATCCGCTCTACCGGCTGAGCTACCGGGGAATGTGGACGAATCTTAAAACGATTTTTCCTGGGGGTCAAGAATATTTATAATAATTTTTGCTAATATTTTTTCTGTTTATTTCTTTTGGTATGGGTTTTTCACTTTATTTTTTATACCAGTAAGAAAAGGGAATTTGTAACCCGGGAGACGGTACATTTTAATCCGGGTTATGATTGTGAATAGAGTGGATTATTTGCAAAAATGCTGTAGCCTGTTTAATGCATCACTTAAAATATCCATGCTGGTTGCAAAAGATAGGCGGATGCAGCCTTCATTACCAAAAGCTGAGCCTGGTACTAAGGCAACACCTGCCTCACTTAATAGTTTTTCTGAAAACTCAATGTCATTGGTATAGCCATGATGTTCTATAATTTTTTGGACATTGGGGAAAATATAAAAAGTACCGTCAGCTGGGATAACTTCAATTTTAGGTATGCTTAATAATCGATCTGCTACATAATCGTGTCGTTGATGAAAGGCTTTGACCATCGCTGAAACCTCTTCATTATCGCCATTTAAAGCGGCTACAGCAGCTCTTTGTGCGATAGAGCAAGGATTTGAAGTGGATTGTGATTGGATAGTTTTCATCGCATTCATTAGTGAGCTTGGGCCTGCAGCGTAACCTATACGCCATCCCGTCATGGCGTATGCTTTAGAAACACCATTTAATACTACAGTTCTGTCATATAATTCAGGACATGCGTTCAAAATGTTTACAAAAGGTTGACTCCAAAGAATATATTCATACATATCATCGGTCGCAATAATAATCTTAGGGTGTTTTTTCAGCACTTTGCCTAATGACTTTAATTCATCTAAAGTGTATGCTATCCCTGATGGATTTGATGGGCTATTGAGAAAGATCATTCGCGTTTTAGGTGTAATGGCTTTTTCCAATTGTTGTGCATTAATTTTATAACGTTGAGCGGGGGTGGTTGAAATAATGACTGGAACTCCATCCGCTAATAAAACCATATCGGGATAAGAAACCCAATAAGGTGCTGGAATAATCACCTCATCACCGGGATTCAACAAGGCTTGGCAGAGGTTGTAACAGCTTTGTTTCCCGCCAACAGAGACTAAAATTTGGTTGAGTTGATACTCTAGGCTATTATCTCTTTTAAATTTATTTTTAACGGCATCTTTTAATTCTGTGATACCGTCTACCGCAGTATATTTGGTGTAGCCTTGATTGATGGCAATAATGGCTGCTTCTTTAATGTAAGATGGGGTATCAAAATCTGGCTCGCCTGTTCCTAAGTTAATTACGTTTTGGCCCTGGGCACGCATTTGGGTAGCCTTTGCTGCTACTGCTAGAGTGGGGGAGGGTTTAACTTTTTGCACACGTTTTGCTAATGAAATATCCATTTATTGCTCCTATGAGATATACTTAGTACATTATGAAAGATTTGTTCAAAATTTACTCTAATTATCAGCCGGCTGGAGATCAGCCAACTGCCATTGCCTCATTAATTGATGGCTTAAGATCAGGTTTAGCCAAACAAACTCTTTTGGGGGTTACTGGTTCTGGTAAGACTTTTACCATAGCCCATGTGATTCAGGCTATGCGAAGACCTACTTTGATTATGGCACCCAACAAAACTTTAGCCGCACAACTTTACGGTGAATTTAAAGCTTATTTTCCTGATAATGCAGTAGAATATTTTGTTTCCTACTATGATTATTATCAGCCCGAAGCTTATGTGCCTTCTTCTGATACCTTTATCGAAAAAGATTCATCCATTAATGAACACATAGAGCAAATGCGTTTGTCTGCAACCAAAGCACTAATTGAGCGTAAAGATGCGATTATTGTCGCAACTGTTTCTGCAATTTATGGCTTGGGGGATCCTGATTCCTATTTGCGTATGGTATTACATCTTTCTCGTGGGGAACACACTGGACAACGTAAAATTTTGCAACGTCTTGCCGAAATGCAATACACACGCACTAATATGTCTTTAGAACGAGGACAGTTCCGTGTACATGGTGATGTAATTGACATTTTCCCTGCAGATTCTGAACGAGAAGCTATTCGCATTGAATTATTTGATGATGAAATAGAAAATATTGCCCAATTTGATCCGTTAACCGGCGAAGTTACGCAGCGCCTGCCTCGGGTTACCATTTTTCCTAAAACACATTATGTGACCCCTCGTGAACGTATTTTACAAACAATTGATTGGGTAAAAGAAGAGTTACAAGATCGTTTAGCTAACTTTAAGGCTCAAAATAAATTAGTTGAAGCACAGCGTTTAGAACAACGTACTTATTTTGATATTGAAATGATGCTGGAGCTTGGTTATTGTTCGGGTATTGAAAATTATTCCCGCTACTTATCAGCACGTAATACCGGAGAAGCTCCGCCGACTTTATTTGATTATTTACCTGATGAAGCATTGCTGATTATTGACGAGTCTCATGTGACGGTGCCGCAAATTGGCGGCATGTACAAAGGAGATCGCTCACGTAAGGAAAATTTGGTGCAATACGGTTTTAGACTTCCTTCTGCTTTGGATAATAGGCCTTTACGTTTCGAGGAATTTGAAGATCGTTCACCACAGACCATTTATATTTCTGCTACGCCAGGTTCTTATGAGCAAGAGCATGCGGATAACGTGGTTGAACAAGTAGTACGTCCCACAGGTTTAGTTGATCCTGAGGTTGAAATTCGTTCTGTGCGCACACAAGTTGATGATTTAATGTCGGAAACACGCCTGGTAATTCAGCAAGGGGGGCGTGTATTGGTGACCACATTGACCAAGCGTATGGCTGAAGATTTAACAGATTATTTAAATGAGCATGGAATTAAAGTTCGTTATTTGCATTCAGACATAGATACTGTAGAGCGGGTAGAAATTATTCGTGATTTACGCTTGGGTGTATTTGATGTTTTGGTGGGAATTAATTTATTGCGTGAAGGTTTGGATATGCCGGAAGTGGCTTTAGTTGCCATTCTGGATGCGGATAAGGAAGGTTTTCTACGATCTGATCGTTCTTTAATTCAAACCATCGGGCGTGCTGCACGTAATGCGGCAGGGCGTGCTATTCTTTATGCAGACAAAATCACTGGCTCCATGCAAAGGGCTCTGGATGAGACCAATCGTCGACGTGACAAGCAAAAATCATTTAACGAAGCTCATGGTATCATACCTAAAGGGATTAATAAGTCCATTACCGATATTATGGAGGGGGCTTACATTGGCAAACGTAAAAATATTGTGGCTGAATCGGCACCAGAATACACACATTTGTCAACGCAGGAATTAGTAAAACACATTAATACTTTAGAAAAACAAATGTATTTGCATGCAAAAAATATGGAATTTGAGACAGCGGCCAAGGTTCGAGATCGATATTTATTATTGAAAGACCAATTGATAAAAGGTAGCCCGACAAACATGGATTTTGAACCCTGAGGTTCAAGTGGGTAGCGGATAAGTTGGTTCAGGCTTCCCACTCCAGGATGGGCTTGCACAAGGCCAAATTAAAATGCTCCCCGTGCTATTAGCATTGGTTCGAAAATCACTTGCCATCGGGTTAGTAATGATTATAACATTTTCATGCTGATCAAAGTCAAGATAGATTGTTTTATAATATTATTTTGTTAATGTAGGAGGTTTTGTGTTGTAAAAATTTATATCATTTCAATGAATTTTCGGCCAAAATCCAAATAAATGACTACGAATTATTTTAATTTAATGAGGAATATTATGGTAGCAACCCCATCTAAGATGCTTCCACTGGGTAGCAAGGCACCTGATTTTACTTTAATCGATACACGCACTGACCAATTGATCTCGTTGGCAAAGCATAAATCGTCGATTGCTACTGTAATTATGTTTTTGTCCAATCATTGCCCCTATGTAAAACATGTTCAGCCTAAACTTGTTGAATTGGCAGAAATATACCAGCCGAAAGGGATTGAGTTCATCGCTATCAGTTCTAATGATGTGGAAAAATATCCTGCAGATGGCCCAGAAAAGATGCGTCTTGAAGCGGAACAATTTAATTATTCATTTCCTTATTTATACGATGAAAGTCAAACCGTTGCTCAAGCCTATCAAGCATCATGCACGCCTGATTTTTATATTTTTGACAAAGACTTGTTTTGTGTGTATCGGGGCTGTTTGGATGAATCAACCCCAGGAAATAATAAGCCACTTACTGGAGCATGTTTGCAAGATGCTTTAGATTGCATTCTTGCTGGAAAACCAGTGAGTACAGAGCAAAAGCCGAGTATTGGTTGTAATATTAAGTGGAAGTGATATTAGTTAAGTCGCACAATTTTTGTAATCCATAGTGTTTTGGGACGAAATAATTGTTAGCATTTTAGATTTAATCTATTGCTTATTTAATAATGATTATAATAAATCATCTTTTGTTGACGTATGTTCCATTTCACCATGAACCATCTTATTAATTTTATTTTCCAATGAGGTAATAAATTGGGTTACATGGTGATGTTGTTGTTCCTGTTGACTTTTACGCAGTACGAGTTCATGACTAATATCCAGCGCGGAAAGTAATAAAGAGTGAAAATTATCGAGTTGCTTTGTTTTTTGTTTATTGATCATTATTTGGTTATTTAGCTTTTCTGCCGCAAGTAATAAATTGGCCTCTTCACCTTCAGGACATTTAATTGTATACGATTTGTTGAATAGTTTAATAACGCACGATTTCATCTGGGTCATGATAAGGCCTTTACATCTACATGGATCTGGGGCAAATAGTATCAATTTTGTTTGCAAGCAGCAAATAGTGAGATGAACCGCAGCTCCAAATGGGTTATCATAAATCATTTTTTATAAATGAGGTAACTATGGCTGCAGAAAATGAACATATGTCCTTACCTGAATACAATGATTTTGTGGATGCAATTGTTTTTTTATCATTGTCTTCATCTGCCAGTTCATTGCATGGAATGATGTGTGGTTATCTATGTGCCGGTGCTGACATACAAGGAGAATCCTATTTACGTGCTTTATTAAATAATAAAAAAGATATGCAAAGTCGTGATGCGATTTTGGCTATGTTTGAAGTTTTTTCGATTAGCCAACACCAAATTAACCACTTCGATTTGGGGTTTCAAATGATGCTGCCTGGTGAATACGAACCATTAATTGTTCGGGCACAGGCTTTTAGTGAGTGGTGTGAGGGATTTATTCAAGCATTAATGCTATCGGGTGTAAGTATTGATCAATTTTATGAAGAGGAAGCTCAGGATGCATTGCAGCATCTAATTGAATTTGCAGAACTTGATTGTGATACTGTAGATGTTAATGAAGACGATGAACGAGCATTAATGGAGGTCAGTGAATACGCCCGCATGGCTGTAATTCGTTTGCATAATGATTTAAAACTCCATGAAAAAGCGCGCTGTGGTGTTGATCTAACACACTAATAAGGATTTTTATATGATTACTCAGCAAGAATATAAGGCAAGGAGAACAAAATTAGCACAACAATTGCCTGAGGACGGCGTCGCGATTATTTCTGCCGCTCATGAGATTTTACGTAATGGTGATGCGCATTATCGTTTTCGTCAGGATAGTAATTTTTATTATTTAACAGGCTTTAATGAACCAGATGCCTTATTGGTACTGATCGCAGGTCAGGAAGAACAAAGTATTTTATTTAGTCGTCAACCTAATCCCACGCAAGAGCAATGGACGGGGAAATGTTTAGGACAAGATGGAGCGCTTACCGAATTAGGGATGCAAGCGGCATTTCCAGTAAGCAGTATTGCTAAAGAGTTGCCCAATTTATTAATTGGAAAATCAGTAATTTATTATGCAGTAGCACGTAACCCTGAATTAGAAAAAATAATTATGAATGCTTTGATGGTCCTCAAAGCTCATGTTCGACATGGTATCAAGGCCCCTGATTGTTTGTGTGATTTAGAACCTATTATTGGTGAAATGCGTTTATTTAAAAGTAATGCGGAGCTGGATTTAATGCGTCGAGCGGCATCTATTTCGGTAGATGCACACCTACGTGCACTACATCAATGCAAGCATTTACAGCATGAATATGAGTTAGAAGCAGAGCTAATTTATGAATTGAGTCGTCAAGGTTGTCGCAGTGTTGCTTATGATCCTATTGTAGGGGCTGGAGATAATACCTGTATTTTGCATTACACACAAAATAATCAACCACTACGGCAAGGGGATTTAGTGCTCATCGATGCGGGTGGTGAATATGAAAATTATGCGGCGGATATCACTAGAACATTGCCTGTAAGTGGTACGTTCAGCTCAGAACAAAAAATGATTTATGAATTAGTCCTTAAGTCTCAAAAAGCAGGAATTGCCGCAATTAAGCCAGGCCTTCCTTGGAACGCAGTACAACAAATTATGACACGTATTTTAACTGCTGGTTTATGTGAATTAGGTATTTTGCAAGGTGATGTAGATGAGTTACTAGTCAATGAAGCATACAAACCGTTTTATATGCATAATTCAGGTCATTGGTTAGGTTTGGATGTTCATGATAGTGGTTTTTATAAAATTAATGGGGAATGGCGCATCCTAGAGCCGCGAATGGTTTTGACTGTTGAGCCAGGATTATATATTAGCTCGCACATTCCTGATGTTGATAAGCGCTGGTGGGGCATTGGCGTACGTATTGAAGATGATGTGGTGGTGACGGAGGATGGACATGAAGTGTTAACCGCAGCTTTACCGGTTGAAGTATCTGATATTGAGGTATTAATGCGTGATTAATAAAGAAATAGATATACTGATTGTCGGTGGGGGGTTGACTGGGGCAACGTTAATGCTTGCTTTGCAAGGATTAGGGTTTACCACTTTATTGGTAGATGCTGATCATTTAGAAAATAAGATAACTCCTGATTTTGATGCACGTTCTTTAGCGCTCTCACCGGCCAGTCGGCATATCTTAAGCATGCTGGGTGTTTGGGAGCATCTACAAGCGTATGCGACACCTATTGATTTAATCCATGTTTCAGATCAGCATCATTTTGGTGTATCACGTTTACATGGTGAGCCAAATGCTCCCTTAGGTTATGTTGTTGAAATGCAATACATTAATCGTGCCTTGCATCAATTATTAGAGCCCCAACAAGTTTTAGCCCCTGCAACAGTACAGACAATGGATTTGGCAATGCACTCTGTCACTATTACTACTGATGCTGAGGTGATGAACATTAAAGCTCGTTTAATTGTTGCTGCAGATGGTTCTCATTCTGTAGTGCGCCGGCTCTGTGCTTTGCCTGTGCAAACCAAGATGTATGTGCAACAGGCAATTGTTACTAATATTGGTTTAGTGAGATCCCATGGTGGACGTGCTTACGAGCGCTTTACTACAGAAGGTCCTTTGGCATTGTTACCGATGCAAGAGAAGCGCATGTCTTTAGTTTGGGCGGTGCATCCTAATAAAGCGGAACAATTAATGTGTTTATCCGATACAAAATTTTTGAGTAAACTACAACAAGCTTTTGGTTATCGATTAGGGCGTTTTGCTACAGCAGGCAAGCGTTTTTCATATCCTTTACAGCAAGTGTTGATGTCTCAACAAGTTAAAGGACCAGTGGTATTTGTAGGTAATGCAGCTCATACATTACACCCTGTAGCAGGCCAAGGATTTAATTTGGGGCTCAGGGATGTAGCTACTTTGGCACAATGTATTGCTAGGCAGGGATTAAATGCCGAAATGTTGCGACAATATGTTCAATTAAGAGCACACGATCAAAAAATAATTACAAGCTTGACCGATAATTTAATTAGTGTATTTACTAGTCGTTTACCTGGATTAGGTTTAATTCGTGGGTTAGGGTTAGTTGCTTTAGATAATATCCCCACGTTAAAAAATCTTTTAGCTCGTTACACGCGTGGTTTTGGTGGGGCTATTCCTGATTTAGTTTGTGGTATTGCCTTAACTGAAAAATAATTGACTTGAGTGGTGCAGAGATAAATAAAATGAACCTGAAGTTTAACGTATTGGTAATTGGTGGTGGAAGTGTAGGATTAACAGCCGCTTTAGCTATGACACACCGCGGTTATAATGTGGCCGTGATTGATGCAGGTACTTTAGATGTCAATAACTCTTATCCTGATTCCCGTGTCTATGCGATCAATAAAGCATCACAAATTTTCTTGCAGCAATTAGATGTTTGGCAACATTTGGATTTACAACGTGTCTCGCCATACACTCAGATGCATGTCTGGGATGCAAGCAATGGTATGCATATTGATTTTGATTCCCGTTACGTTGCTGCTCCGCATTTAGGGGTGATAATTGAAGAATCAGCGCTCAAACAGGCATTATTGCGGCAAATTGCTAAGCAGCCAAAAATTAGTTTATTCCCTGAATGTAATGTAGATGAGGTGCACAGTGTAGCTGATGGGGTATGTGTTAGTAACCAACAGCAGGTGTGGGAAGGGAAGTTATTAATGGTTGCTGATGGTGCAAATTCTTCAGTGCGACAAAAACTTAATGTGGAGTTAACTCATTGGTCTTATAAACAGCATGCATTAGTGACTACAGTTGCTGTTGAAAAAACACACAATCATACTGCATATCAAGTATTTAATCCCGATGGTCCTTTAGCTTTTTTACCGCTGGTTGATGATCACCAATGTTCTATAGTATGGTCAATAGATCCTATACGCGTTTCACAATTAATGGAATTTTCTGAGGAAAAATTTAACGAGGCCATAACTAAGGCATTTGCTAAAAAATTAGGCCAGGTCAGCATAATCGGTGCACGACATCAATTTCCATTACAAATGCGGCACGTCAAACAATATGTCGGAGCTCGTTGGTTATTGCTTGGTGATACAGCACATACCATTCACCCACTTGCCGGTCTTGGTTTAAATGTAGGCCTTGCGGATGTATGTTCCTGGGTTAAATGCCTGGATGCAACTAAAGGCTCTTTAATCTCTAAAAAGGCGTTGGCTGCTTATCAACGTGAACGAAAATACGCTGTATGGCAAATAATTGCTTTGATGGAAGGATTTAAGCGTTTATTCAGTAATTCTTTTGCTCCAGTAGTTACTTTACGTGGACTGGGTCTGGGCTTTTGTAATGAATGTATACCCCTTAAGCGTTTATTTATACAGCATGCTTGTGGGACTGCTGAATAATAACATCAATTTCAACGAGCAAAGCTTTCACGAGAAAAAGCCACTTTTTCTGTTACCGTTTCCTTAGGATATTTTTGATGACGCGCTTCAATTGTTCGATAGCGTTTTAAACCACCTTCACGATTTGCGATTTGAATATTTAAGCCTGGTCGAGCGTTCAGTTCAAGCATTAAAGGACCTTGGTCTTTATCCAGGACGATATCAATTCCAAGATAACCTAAACCAGTTAACTCATAACAGTTGGAAGCAATTTCTAGGATTTGATTCCAATAAGGCACTTTAATACCTACAATGGCGTTTAGGGTATCTGGATGATAATCAATCATATCATTATGAAAGACCCCCCCTAAAGTTTTTCCGGTAGCCAGATCAACACCAACACCAATAGCTCCTTGGTGCAAGTTGGCTTTACCACCAGATAATCGCGTAGGTAGTCTTACCATAGCCATAGCAGGATAGCCTAATAAAGAAATAATACGGATATCTGGAATACCTTCATAACTAACTTCAGCAAAGATAGGATCTACTACTACGCGTTTTTCAATAATTGCATAATCCGAAGAGCCTCCGAGGCTATAAGCTCCTGATAATAAACACGATAGATGATAACTCAATTCTTGAGTAGTTGTTAATTTGCCATTGATTTGCCGATAGCGACCATATACTTTGTCTTTAAAAACTAAAATACCATCACCGCCTGAACCGCGAGCGGGCTTAATGACAAAATCGTTATAGGGTTCTAAAAGTGTTTCAATTGTTTTAATCTGTTGCTCTGTTTCTATGATTTCATATAATGGCGGAATGGCAATTCCAGCTTGTTGCGCCAGTTTTTTAGTTTTAAGCTTATCGTCTACCAACGGAAATAACTTTCTCGGGTTATAACGAAGCACAAAATCTGTATTACGTTGATTGATACTTAATATTCCATGGTCTTTTAAACGACGAAACAGACTAATCATTTTCGGCTCGCAAAAGCTTTAAAGCGTTTTAATTCAAATAAGCGATAGCCACGATATTGGCCGAACCATAAAATTAACGCTAAAAGAACTAACAGTAATTCTGGGAAGGCAAAGATCAAATATTGCAGTGGCTCATAACTCATCGCCCAATAAGAGATAACTGCAGCAACTAAGCTGCCAACACCTGATTTAATTGCTTCTGCAGCGCCACGTTCATCCCAAGTGATGCACATACGTTCTATAGTCATTGTTAAAATGACCATTGGGAAGAGGGCAACTGATAAACCGGCATCAAGGCCGAGATTTTGTCCGATTACACTAATGAAGATCATCAATAAAATGACTACTGTGAGAATGGCTGTGAGCCTGGGCACCAGGAGCAAGCGCAATTGATCTAAATAAAAACGAGCCAAGAGTCCAAAGGATACGATAGTGACAAAAAGAGAGATTCCCCAAATTACATGAGTTTCTCTGAAAGCTAAAGCGATTAATACCGGCATAAAAGTACCAAAGGTTTTAAGGCCAATAAAATTGCGAAGAATTAAAATAATGAAGGCACCAATGGGTACAGTTAATAAAACTTTATAAATTGCTTGTACATTTACTGGCAGTTGCAGTAGCGAAAAACGTAAAAGTTGTGAATCAGATTGCAGTCCTCGGGATTTAGCAATGCTTAAGGCATTAATTGGGGTAGGTGATACAGTTAAGGTGAAAGAGGGTTTTTTGCCGCCAACAATATTAAAGACAGGCTCATTGCCGTATTGCCAGATGAGAAAATTTTTAGGTAATCCGGCGCCACCAGTTTTTGGATTAATGTAAATCCAGTTTTGGCCATTAAAAACAGCTAAAATAAATTTCAGTTCCGCTTTGTTTTGTTGGGATAAATAAATTCCTTTAACAGGGATAGCGGAGATTTTAGATTGATTCAGGATTAAAATTGCTGAATCGATTATGTGCTCTTCGTTGAATTCATTGCCAGTTAACAGTTTTGCATCACCCTCTTGTTTGTTTAACTCTTTAATAGTGCTTTGGGCAAATGTTTTTATATCCGCAGAAGATTGTCTTACCCGCTGGGTAATGGTTTCAATCGCTGATTTTTGACTTTCATTCAAAGGTTGTGATCTGATAGCAGAGGGGAGACCTAATGGCGATTCATTGCCATCAGTCTGGCGAAAAATAGCTCTGTAATATAATGATTGTGTGCCATGAGCACGTCGAATTGACCAAACTGTTTCACGGTTATTGCCATTTAAATTCGTAGTTACACCATAATTTCTGGATACAAAATATTCATCGAGAATTGCAAAATGGGGAGGTAAATAAGGGATGTTAAAACTGGCTTTAATTGGTGCATTGGGATCAGCAACAAAACGCAAATTGGATTCAATCATCCAGCTATTAATTGTTTCTGTATCAGTTAACGGCACATCAAGTACCAAATGTCGATAGAGGAAGATACCTGTTCCCAAAATAAATAATGTGATGATAAGACCATAAATATGACGCGAATTATTTTTCATTATTCTTACTGTGCTTAGTTTTAATGGTAAAAGTAAGAGCGGGATCAATGGCGCCATTAAATGCAATAATTGCATCTCTACCTAACAATAAAGGATAGAGAAAACGCTTACGATTTGTTAAATTAACTTTGATTGTTCTAATTTGATCACCAAGTTGCAAATTAAGAAGTACTACTGGACGTTTGATTGGAGCATGAGGTAATACTTCCGAACTGTTTTCACCAGCGCGCACTTTAATTTTTACTCTACCTTTGTATTCACCTTCAAAAGTGTAATCACCATTTTTCGTGGGAACAGTGAAGCGTAGGTAAGGCACTCCTTTAACTGTAATTTCCTTAATATTTATTGCATGTAATGATGCTGATTTTGCGCCCGTATCCAATTTCGCAGATAAAGTAAGGTTTTTATTCGGAAAAGAAATTTTTTCAATATAACCATAAATTTGTGCCGCATTAGTTGCCATAAGGGGTCCAGTCATTACAAAAATAAAAAGAGCAAATATAAGCCTCATTTAATCCTCTTTCCTAAGTTGTATATGTCAATGAACGCTATAATTATTTAAAAATATAATTATTTCAAGCTTTTGGTACAACATCGTAGCAGGTTTATTTCCCGAGTCACAGTCTGTCAGTGAATTTCAAGAAATATTTTTTGTACTACTGATTTGTGATATGATTATTGATGGCAGTTATAATTGTATTCTATTGATTCAGGATGAATTGATTATTGACATCATTTAGAATAAACCATACAATACCTACCATCTTAACTGATGGTCCCTGCGTGAAAGCATGCTTCATAACAGTGGAGAAGGTTCATCGATAGAACATAGAAAGTTGGTTTTTCTACTGGCAATTGCTGGTCGCATTGATACGCAACAGCGGCTTCTTGCTAAAAAGCTCAATAAAGAGCGTTACATTTATCACGCTTATAATGTCTTAGATTCTCTGAGTTCCTCTTACAGTATGTTTAAATACTTTTTCGAAGTATTTATTTCCAACACTAATGATCCTGTTTTAATGCGCGAATTGATGCTGTCGCCTGAGGGAGTTATTGTCATTACCGGCGAGGCGCTTTTTTTAGTCACTTTCTCCTTTTTGGCCAGTTACTATGATGGTAAAAAACAAAATGATGACATTAAACGTTTGATAGTGTGGTGCTGGCCTTATTTTCGCGATGTAATGAAAGGCATGAAAAATGCCTATAAAGGCTGGAAAACTGCAGTCCAGATTTTGAGTCCGCTTAGTGGGGGCGCCGATTTAAAATTCATGATTATACCTTTAGGATTAGCTCTGGGTGTTCTTGCCTCTGTCAATCGAATCTGGATACGTGCTGCAAGAGATGAATGTAAGAAAATGATTGCACAAAATGAGAATTTTTTAGATGCGCTTAAAAAAATTTCTGTATTAAATGCGGAACGTCATGAGTTAATTTTAAGGGGCAAGGATCTTGAATTTGAAGAACAAATTCGCTATCAAAGTAGTGAAAAGCGAATTTTCTCCTTGATAGCATCGGGAATGGGAGGATTCATTGATGGTCTATACCTTTATGCTGGACTTGTCAGCTTGTCAATATTACCTCCTGCCATGTTCCTTGCTATGGTGGCAGTGAGTGCCTTTTATATTCTGGTTTGTGTTATTTCACGAGTTTACGAAGAATATGACAATCAATTGAAATTGTTTATTTCTCAAACTAATTGTAAATTAATATTAGTATCCAAAGAATTGGAAACTACCTATGCAAACTTGCAAGCATTGCAAAATAAAGCAACGAAGGATGAGGAATGCTCCGTTGAGATCGCTGATTTGAAAATGAAGGTTGCCAATCTCATTGGTCGTTTTGATGAATTGCATCTTTTATTAAAAAGTCAAACTATGGATTCCCCTCTAACTGCTGGTTTACTAGGAATGAAGAATGGGTTATTTGCTTATGGCGTGTTAGCTAGTTTTTTATTTATGTTCACTGCTGTGTTGTATGTAAACGCAACGGTTTTCCCCCCGGCTTTATTAATTGCCTGTATTCTATCTGGATTGGTGCTCATTATTGGTGTCGGCGCATACAACATCAACGCTCATTCCCGCCGTATGCAGAGTTTGAAGAAGGAAGAGGATGAGCCATTTCGCCATCTTGTTGAGATGAAAAATAACATAAGGGCAGCAGTAGATCCTGAGTTTTTGCCTGCAAAAGAGTTTAAAGACCCTTTAGCTGCACTCACTACTCCTCTTCCAAAAAATAATTTTCAAGAGTGGTTTGAAGTCTTGCGTTCTTTCTTTTCCGGTCTTTCTAAAGGGAATAATTTCGCTATTTTTGTGAGTACTCCGCTACATAATATTGATCCCACTGATCATGAATCATCAGCCAGGATGATAATAGTAATTATTAGTGCCGCATTATTTTCAATTGTTTTAGCGTTAAGGGCTTTTGCACGAGGATTTAAGTTGAGTAAGAACAAAGCTGATGTTGATGATACAAGTGCAGCGGACTCTTTGCAAACTGGGATCCAGGGAAAATCATCCACTGATAAAAATCCGTCTAAACTGCCGCCCTCAAATTCATCATTTTTACGTTATTGGAGTATATTTAATCCACTCAAAACAGAATTTATTAAGCCCTCCCTTGTTGTTCAGGCGTCCTGTACTTGATTTGCGTATAGCTCTGGATTTAAAGTTGGATCGTTGTACATTTTGAATTGATGATAAATTCTAAAAGTACGTTTTTTTTTCTCTATTTCATTAAGAAATTGTTCTAAGCAAAGGGATAATTGTTCTAATTGATGTTGAATAATTGTTAATTTATCCTGACAATTTTTTCGGTGTGCCTCGTTAACATCCTGACGCTCAGTTTGTAATTCCATGTGGTATGATTTCAAGGATAAAATAGATAACCTGTCGATTATCATGCCAGGAGATTCAGAGTTCACTGGACATTGAGTTAAAGTTGCAGGTTGCAATAGATTAAAAAGCCAAGTATCCATAGCCTCCATACGGTTATTGCGTGATTGGTTACATTGGTCTATTTCTCGCTTGGCGTGGTAAACAAATTCATGACCTTTATCATCACGGCGTGCTCTATCCTCAGCATACCAGAGCTGGTAATTAAAAGAATGATTCTCTTCCACCAAGCGATAAAAATTTTGATATTGATATTCTATTTCGGAAGATTTCCAGTGCATTATGCACTGTTTATGTAATTTGGTGATTGATGAAGTGTGAATAATCTCTGTCATGTTTTATCCTGTTAATATAAAAATAGTACAATTTTAACGCTAAAAAAGCAGTGGAAGCTACTAATTTTTGCTTTAGTTTGCAAAATTAGCAAATAGTATTTACAGATCGCAGCAAAGATATTTTCTTTTGTTATCTACTTTAACGCGTTTTGGTGGTTAAATCATTTAACCTTTCTTATTACTAAAATTGATATTTACATTAACAAATGTTTCCTGTAAAAAGTTACAATGTGAATTTGTCTGTTTTGAGTTAAAAATGAACACATTATACTACGGTTTTAAATTAAAAATTAACCTGTTATTCATCAAATCAAGGCGATAAATAGCAAACGTTTATCAAGAAGAAGGGTTGCTTTAAATTTAATGTAATAAGGATATACCAATGAGAAATATTAATAGTAAAATAGTCACCATTTTATTAAGTGTGGTGCTTTTTTCTGTGAGCGCTTTGGTTAGTGCAAGGATTCCGGTATGGACATTTACACCGCTAACGCCTACAAATATTTCAGTTCCAGTCAATCGTACTGCGATAATTCAGTACACTGTGACGAATCAATCCGAAAAATTTCATACGTTAATTATGTCGCCAATGAAAGGTATTTCCCAAATTACCACAGGTGCAGGTGTTTGTAATCATGTATTTCCCCTCCCCACTAAAGGAGCCTCATGTATTTTATCATTGCAAGTGAATGGGTCTCAGGTAACGGATGCTTTCTTCGATGGTCCAATCGTTTGCGAGCAAGGACTTCCCTTACAATGCTACAGACCTAAACTGCGCGATAATATTTATGTGAAGGTTACAGAAAATGTATACACCGTGGGTGGTACAGTTAGCGGCGTTAACAGTAACGGTCTTCATGGAACTGTAGTGTTACAGAATAATATGGGTCTTAATTTATCGATCAGTACTGATGGTCCATTCACATTTGCTGCTGATTATATTGCAGGCACTCCCTATAATGTAACAGTCCTTACACATCCTATAGGAGAAACATGTACGGTGAATAATGGTGTCGGTACGATAAGTAATGCCGATGTCACCAATATTACAGTAACATGCTTGTCGAATTCTCACACGATAGGAGGCAATCTTTCCGGTCTTAATAATCATCAGGATGTTGTGTTGCAAAATAATGGGGGAGATAATTTAACTTTGACTGCGAATGGCGCATTTACTTTTAGTACCCCCTTATTGAGTGGTTCTACCTATGTGGTAACTGTGTTGACGCAACCTTCAGGCCAACACTGCAGTGTATTCAATGGTTCGGGAACGGTTATAGGTTCCGATGTGACAAGTGTTGTGGTTAGCTGTATTCAGACTGCCAGTTATACTGTGGGTGGAACACTTACTGGTCTAAATAACACGCAGACAGTTGTGTTGCAAAATAATGGGGGAGACAATTTAACTTTGACTGTGAATGGCGCATTTACTTTTCCCACTGCTCTGATAAATGGCTCTGCCTACAATGTAACTGTATTGACTCAACCCTCAGGTCAACTCTGTACCGTAACCAATGGTTCAGATACGCTTGCGGGTGCCAATGTGACTAATGTTGATGTTAATTGTATTCAAACTGGCTTTTATACAATAGGGGGGACAGTTCATGGTCTTAACAGTGGTCAGATGGTGGTGTTGCAAAATAATGGGACAAATGACTTAACCCTGAACACGGATGGAACGTTTACTTTTCCGGGGACCCTACTAAATGGCTCTCCCTACGATGTAACAGTATTAACTCAGTCAATAGAAATCATCTGTACAGTAACTAATGGTTCCGGGTCACTTGCGGGAAGCGATATCACTAATGTAAATGTGGTATGTACATTAAATTTACCTTACGACGAGCCCTTTACAGGCGAATCAACAGACTTACCATGGGTTTTGCCAGCTGGATATCTGGGAGTAGCGAATTCTGCGTGTCTTACTGCAGGGAATAATACTGGAACTATTCCTGCTTGTCCTGCCGGACAACAAGGTGGTTACAATGGCCTTACGCCAGATAGCCCTGGACAAGGTGTCTTGTTACTAACACAAGCCATAGGCAATCAGGAAGGTGGTATTGTGTTCCAATCTTTATTTAGCATGAGTCAAGGTCTTACAATCCAATTTGTAGCCTATTCTTATGCTGGGGGACCCACCAACTTCGCTGACGGATTCTCTTTTTTCCTAATTAATGAGGCAAATGGCGTTCCAACTGTTCTTGGTCCCTATGGGGGCGGATTGGGCTATGGTAATAACTGGAACTATTCCGGTGCAGGAATTGTAGGTGGTTATATTGGAGTTGGTTTTGATGAATTTGGTCAATTTTCCTCAGCAAGCGCAATAGCACCAAATGTTCCAAATAGTATCGGTATAAGAGGGCCAACAAGCAATAATAATCTGTTGCTTAACACACCGAGTACATTAACTCCAATACTATCTTGTGGCAATAACTGTATTTCATCTACACCCAGGAGTCAGATTGTCAATGTAAATTTCGGACGTAATGTATATATGGTTTCAATCTCAGCTGCTGGAATAATGAGTGTATCTCGTAATAATATTATAATTAATTCGAATTTAAATTTAAATACTTTAACAGGAGTACCACTCCCAGATGCAGTTTTTTTTGGGTTTGCAGGAAGTACAGGACTCTTCACGAATATTCATTCGGTAAGTAATTTATTAGTGGCTACCTTTGGTTCTTTATATAGCATAGGTGGTACTGTTTCTGGTCTTAATGCTCTCCAAACTGTTACTCTTCAGAACAATGGTGGAGATAATTTGCCACTTACTGCTAATGGCACTTTTGTTTTTCCCAGCTCTGCCCTAACTAGTACTAACTATAATGTCACTGTATTTACGCAGCCGGTAAGCCAAACGTGTACAGTAACAAATGGCACAGGGACGATTTCTACTTCAAATGTTACGAATGTAAGCGTCACCTGTGTGTGATCTTGTTATAACATAACAAACAAATAGGAATACATGGAGCACCAATCGCAAAAAAAGTGCCTGTTGATGGTCTAATTTGGGGAAGACGTTAATCAGACAGAAGAGTTTATTGATTTGCATGATGGTTCTTATGCTTTTTTAGCCAAGCAGCGATCCAGGGTATTAGCAAAAGCTGTTTTTTCTTTAATACTTAAAATGCTAGGTCCACTAATATTTTGCCCAACAGCACGTAACTGTTCGTTAATGTCACGGATGTTCAAACGCTGTCGGATGTTGTTGTCTGTGTAAAGCTCTCCGCGAGGATTAATTGCTAGAGCGTGTTTGTTGACAACCTCAGCTGCTAAAGGGATGTCTGCGGTAATAACTAAATCATGGGCTTTTACCTGCATTACAATATACTGATCGGCGCGGTCAAACCCTTTTTCTACCCGGATTGAGCGAATAAATGGTGAAGAGGGATAAGTAAGTAGTGAGTTGGCTACGAGTATTAGCGAGGTTTTTGTGCGAATGGCTGCGCGATATAAAATCTCTTTAATCATTTTGGGACAAGCATCTGCATCTACCCAGATATGCATGGAGTATGTTTCCTAATTAGTTCTGTATTAACCATTTTAACAACTAATGCTAGTAAGCAATACCTGCTAATTATATAATTCTGAAAAACAGATATATATCTACTGCACTAATCTTTGGGAGAAATAATGTGAATATTTTAATAGCTGTTTCTTTTTTGCTATTCTCATCAATGATTATGGCGGCTGAATCTACCTTACCTATAGGTTGTCAAGCGGTGCGGGTGCAGGGGGAGGAAGTAACCTTAGAGGCTAAAAAAAATACTTTAGTCTTCATCCATAATCTTACGACAATAGATCTATGGATTACGCATCCAGTAGCTGACCCAAGCGTCAGCGCAGGTTGGAGTACTCGTCTGCAAGGTGAGTATTGGTCGGCTTTATTTCTGGATAAAGGCCCATTTGTTTTAAATTGTATTGAATCAAGGCCAGGACATGAGCAGCAAATTCCTTGCGAAGGGGCTATCGCTGTGTGTCAATGGGACAAAGTTAAATTTCCTGAGAACACTAAAGGAGCGTTCTGGGCTGCAGAAAATATGTCTTTATCCGCATTAACCGCAGCTTTAGGCGCTCGTGGATTTACACTTCCTGACTAATCACAGTCTGGGCAAGCCTAGCGTTGCTTAGAATTTGATTGATCTAAATTATCCATTGCTACTTGTCAAGATAAGTGGTAGAACAGAATAAATTAGGTTTAAGTAATACTATGATAATAAAAAATAACGTGGTGAACGGTGAGTAAAAAATCAAAAGATCCCTACTATGAACGGGAAAGTGAAAAATACGCCGATCCAATTCCCAGTCGTGAATTCATTATGGACATCCTCAATGAATACGGTAAACCAATGTCGCGTTCCCATTTATTTGAGCAATTGCATTTAAGTGAAGAGAAGCATGAGACGATGGGATTTCGACTCAAAGCAATGCTGCGTGATGGACAAATTATGCAGGATAGGCGAGGCCGCTTCTGTCTCATACAAAAAATCAATTTATTGCGTGGCACCGTGCAAGGGCATCCTGATGGTTTTGGTTTTTTTATTCCGGATGGCGGTGGTGATGACGATCTTTTTTTGTCTGCTAAAGAAATGCGGGCAGTGATGCATGGCGATGTGGTGCTTGCTTATAAAGTAGGAGTAGATCGTCGAGGTAGACCCGAAGCTAAAATTCAGGAGATTCTTGAACACGCTAATGTCTCAATTGTTGGCCGTTTTTTTACAGAGCATGGAGTGTCTTTTGTCTTACCTGACAGCAAACGTCTGACGCAAGATATTTCCATTCCTCAGGAGTTTGTTAATGGGGCGCGCAATGGTCAAATGGTTTTGGTTGAATTAATTTCTTTTCCGAATAAACGAGCACAAGCTATCGGCCGAATCATTCATGTGCTGGGTGATCATATGGCTCCAGGTATGGAAATTCAAGTAGCTATTCATGCTCATAGTATACCCTTTGAATGGCCAAAGGACGTTAGTCTTGAGGTTGCTAAAATTTCGCAACAGGTCACTGAGGAGCAAATTAAAGGGCGTACCGATTTACGCAATCTTCCCTTTGTTACTATCGATGGGGAGGATGCTAAAGATTTTGATGATGCGGTGTATTGTTATAAAAAACCTAAAGGTGGTTTTCAACTGTATGTCGCTATTGCTGATGTTAGCAATTACGTAAAACAGGATTCTCCCCTAGACAAAGAAGCAGCGCGTCGTGGTAATTCGGTTTACTTTCCCGGCAAGGTCATTCCTATGCTGCCAGAAGCCTTATCTAATGGGTTATGTTCTCTTAATCCGCATGTGGATCGTTTGTGTATGGTCGCAGAAGTAGCCATAAGTAATGAAGGTAAAATTACACGTTCACGTTTTTATCGTGCAGTCATTCATTCTCATGCTCGTTTAACCTATACCCAGGTTGGTTCTTGGATTGAGCAAGGTGCAAGTGATGAACAGCATGTTTCTTTATGGCCTACCTTGCAATCACTCAATGACTTGTATCATGTATTAGTGGCCACGCGTAAAACTCGTGGTGCTATGGATTTTGAGACCACCGAAACACGCATTGAATTCGATGAGCATAAAAAGATTAAATGTATTGTTCCAGTAATTCGTAATCAGGCGCATAAATTAATTGAAGAATGCATGTTGGCCGCTAATGTTGCTACGGCTCGTTTTTTAGAAAAAGCAGAAATTCCTACATTGTATCGGGTGCACGCAGCCCCTGAAGAAGACAAAATCACTGCATTAAGACAATTTTTAGGCGAATTAGGCTTGCAATTAAGTGGAGGTAAAAAGCCTGGACCCAAAGATTTCCAGCGCACTATGAGTGCTATTGGCGACCGGCCAGATAAACATTTAATTGAAACAGTCATGTTACGTTCTTTGAAACAAGCACAGTATGTGGAGGCAAATGCAGGTCATTTTGGTTTGGCTTATTCTGCATACACTCATTTTACGTCACCAATTCGTCGTTATCCTGATTTATTAATTCATCGAGCTATAGGCCATTTGCTGGATAATCAGCCAGTTTATGAGTTTAGTTATACTCATGAGGACATGAATCGTCTAGGAAAACACTCTTCTATGACCGAGCGTCGTGCAGATGAAGCAACCCGAGAAGTAGTAGCCTGGCTGAAGTGTGAATACATGCAAGATAAATTGGGGCAAGTATTTAGCGGACGAATTTCAGCAGTAACCAGTTTTGGAATTTTTGTTGAGCTTGATGAAATTTATGTTGAAGGTTTAGTACACGTGACCTCTTTAAGCAATGATTACTACAATTTTGATTCTGTAAAACATCGACTGATGGGTATTCGCAGTGGTCAGATTTATCGTTTGGGTGATAAGATGAATGTTTTAGTTGCACGCGTTGATTTAGATGAGCGTAAAATAGATTTTGAACCGACAGAGGATATAGCAAGTAATGAGTGAGCAATTTGTTTATGGGGTACACGCTGTTTCCGCCTTATTAGCAAATCCTCATCGAACAACGAAGAAGCTTTTTGTCAGTCAGGATCGGCTGGATAAGCGTGTGCAAAATTTAGTAGATAAGGCTATTGACTCAGGAATTAGTGTCGAAAAACTCAGTACACAGCAAATGAATCAACGCTTTGCAGATTTTACCCATCAAGGCATCCTTGCCACTGCCTCTGCATTGCCTGACTATAATGAGTCGCATCTGCGAGCTTTATTGGAATCTAGCAACAACCCAAGTTTGATTTTGATTCTTGATGGAATTACCGATCCACATAATCTTGGGGCGTGTTTACGTACTGCTGATGCCACAGGTGTCGATTTTGTAATAATTCCCAAAGATAAAAGTGCCAATATTACACCTGTAGTGAGTAAAGTTGCCTGCGGAGCTACTGAATCAGTGCCTTTGGTGCGTGTGACTAATTTAGTGAGAAGCATGGAAACTTTAAAAGAACTCGGAGTGTGGATTTATGGTGCTGCAGGTGAAGCGGAGCATTCTTTGTATCAAACAGAGTGCATAGGAACCATAGCTCTTGTAATGGGAGCAGAGGGTGAGGGTTTGCGTCGTTTGACGCGTGAGCATTGTGATGGTTTATTTTCTTTGCCAATGTTGGGTAGCGTAGACAGTTTGAACGTCTCAGTGGCTACCGGTGTTTCTTTGTATGAGGTAGTAAGACAAAGAAGGGAGTATAATTTGTGATAAGTGATTTAAAAGTTAAGGCTGCGAAAGCTGCCTTGGATTACATAGAACATGAAACTGTAGTGGGCATAGGAACTGGTTCCACCGTTAATTTTTTTATTAAGGAATTAGCGGCGATTAAGCACCGAATCGATGGGTGTGTTCCCAGCTCCAAAGCCACTGAAGTATTGTTACGTACGGCAGGCATACCGGTGCTGGATTTAAATTCGGTGCATGATTTACCCCTTTATATTGATGGCGCTGATGAGGTGATGGCACATGGTGAGATGATTAAAGGGGGGGGCGGTGCCCATACTCGTGAGAAGATCGTAGCGCAGGTAGCCAAAAAGTTTATTTGTATTGTCGATGACTCAAAAGTAGTGTCACGTTTGGGTGCATTTCCTGTTGCTGTTGAAGTAATTCCTATCGCGCGTAGTATGGTAGCAAGACAATTAGTACAATTAGGTGGCGATCCAGAATATCGAGAAGGTTTTGTTACGGACAATGGCAATATTATTCTTGATGTTTTTAATTTAACAATTAATGATCCTATGGATTTGGAAGAGCGTATTAACAAGATTCCCGGGGTCGTTGATAATGGATTATTTGCTCACCGCGTGGCAGATGTTATTTTAGTTGCTTCTAATGAAGGTGTAACGCAGCTGAAGTAAAAAATCTCTTTTACAACGGAATAAGTAATTAAGTAGGTGGATTTTAGATTAATGAATACAGGCAAAGTCTTTGTAAATCGCATTCTGAACATGAAAAAAATCAAATTGATTGGTTTGGATATGGATCATACTTTGATTCGTTATCATTCAGAAAATTTTGAGTCTTTGGTTTACCAATTAGTGAAAGAGCATTTGGTTGAGACAAAAGGTTATCCTGCACATATTAAAGAGTTAAACTTTAATTATCATGATGCCATTCGCGGCCTAGTAGTAGATTGCAAAAACGGCAATATTTTAAAACTCAGTCGGTATGGAGCGATAAGACAAAGTTATCACGGCACCAAATTAATTGATTTTGGCGAACAACAGAAAATATATCGCAGTACTTATGTTGATTTGAATGATCCCAATTACATGGTAATTGACACTAACTTCTCTATTGCCTTTTGCGTTTTGTAC
>NZ_JBAQZB010000107.1:0-4395 GCF_049790535.1 Legionella sp. | reverse complement strand
AGAAATGGTAAAATCACGAAGGAACACAAGAGTTACGAGCCACCATGGCAATATACCAATTAAGGCTAACGAAATAAAACTGGAGGCAATTAATAATTTATCTGCCAGAGGATCAACAAAAGAACCAAAAAAACTTTGGCAATTAAAACGTCGGGCTAGAAAACCATCCAGTCCATCAGTTAGACCGGCGAGGATGAATGTAATAAATGAATTAACATATTCTTGATGATACAAATATATCAAAAAAGGAGCAATTAGTCCTAATCGAAACAATGTCAACGCATTTGGTAAGTGTCTTAGTATCATAGGCCATACGATAAATTTAAGTACCCTTAATTTGATTGATTGCTAAGGGGAATATATATTTGTTCCAAATGATAGACCTGAATAAGTAGTCAGACAATTGGGAATGATTACAGCCTAGTTTATACAATAGTCTTAATTCTGTCACGCTATTGAACATAATCTTTAAGCTAGATTTACTTATTTGTTGCAAATACATGATAGAATCTTAAATTTTTATGTCAGAGGGTTAACTTGATTAGATACAGAGCCGACATTGATGGCCTGAGAGCAATAGCAATTATTTTTGTTCTAATTTATCACGGTGGCTTTACTTTATTCCCCTCAGGCTTCATTGGTGTAGATATATTTTTTGTTATTTCTGGATTTCTTATAACCACAATCATCCATGAATCATTAACAGAAGGTCATTTTTCCTTTATCGAATTCTACCAGCGCAGATTATGGCGTTTACAGCCGGTTTTGGTTTGTTTTCTACTGGTTATAAGTTTATTAGCTCTATTTTTTTTGTTACCCGAAGATTTAATTCAATACAGTAATAGTGCACGTAAAACCTCTTTATTTATTTCTAATCTCTATTTTAATAGGACAACCACAGGATATTTTTCTCCGGATACCCGTCAACTTCCATTATTGCATATGTGGTCACTTTCAATTGAATGGCAGTGTTATTTGATTTTACCTTTAGTAGTGTATGGTTTGCATCGATTGTGTAGAAAATATTTAGTTGCAATTGTCTATCTGTTTACCCTAGCTTGTTTTATATTGTGTTTACACTATTCTAAAAGCTATCCCGCGCAAACTTATTATCAATTTTCCAGTAGAATTTTTGAATTTTTAATTGGTGCGTGCATTACGTTAATACCAATGAAAAAACGGGTAATTAATAGCTATTTTTTAAATGGTGCTGGCGGCTTGGCATTGAGTCTACTCTTTTATATTGCTAGTTTGGATCATCTTTTATTGGGTTATCCAGATTGGTATGCCTTATCTGCATGTATGGCTACAGGATGTTTAATTACTTTAGGAAAATTTTATCCAACGCAATTTTTTGTGAGGTTCCTTTCTTTTAAGCCCCTGGTTTTTATAGGATTGTTATCCTACTCCTTATATATTTGGCATTGGCCAGTCTTTGCACTTCTAAGGTATTACGGTATTACAGAAACACCAACGGTTTTGCTGGCTGTTTATGGGATTGTTTTTATTGTTGCTTACCTTTCCTGGAACTACATTGAAAAGCCTGCACGTCAATTTAAAACAATTCCATTTCATTATACCTTAGCGAGTTTATTGCTATTACCGATTCTGTTTGCTCAGATAAATGCTTATTTGATCAAAGCCCATGATGGATTTCCATCGCGTTTTAGCAAAGAATTAGTGACTATTTATCAACAATTGGGACATTATGCGAGTACACAGCGATCTTTATGTATGAGTGGAGATCAGGATAAAGTGAACTTAGAATGCATTTTAGGTGCAAAAAAAACGAATTCTAAAACGGGGTTTATGATAGGTGATTCATTTTCTAATCATTATTGGGGATTTATGGATACGATTGGAAAAAATGCAGATGTATCTATATTAGCCCAAGGTGTTTCCTCCTGTATTACCTTGCCTGGTATTTATCTTTATGATTGGTGGCACTATAAAAATCTGCCCTATCAAACATGTTATAATCTAACCCAAAAATATTACCGCATGATTCAAGAAAATCATTATGACTATGTAATCCTTGGTCAGCTTTGGACTAATTACATCTCGAATAGTGTAATTAATAAATTAGGAGATGAACGTTCAATTGAACTTGCTAAAAAACGTCTAGAAGTTGCTTTAGATAAAGCACTTGCACTTATAACAGGATCTGGTGCAAAACCAGTACTGATTAATACCAACGCATTGATGGAAAAAAATTTTCACGATTGTTTTTTTAAGCACATTAAACTGCGTAAATCCTATGAGCCGGGACACTGTAATTTTAAGCTAATTTTAACTGATGCAGATCAATGGATTAGTCAATTGTTTGGTAAAATGAAAATTAAATACCCTCAACTAATCTTTATCGATCCTAAGAAAGTTCAATGTGAACGAGACATTTGCAAGGTAGATATTAATGGTATTCCAGTTTATCGGGATGCAGGGCATATAACAGATTATGCATCTTATCAATTCGGTCAACAGTATTTAAAAAAATTTTCTAATCCGCTGTTAATTTGAAATTTAAAGGAAGGGTTGCTTTTACTTTAAAAGAGCAACTACAATTTCCACGATAATCAGCACAATAATGATGATTTCCAGATTATGTCCGTGCTGGTTGTCAAGGTAGCCATTAAACATTTCAAAAATTTCGTTTAATGTGTCCAGTCGATGATTAATTGCATTAACCCTTCTTTGGATATGTAGGTATCGTTCAAGCATTGCAAAATATTGTTCAAGTGTAGGATGTTTCCAAAAATACTTAGGGTGATAGAGAAAATTACTGATTAAATTCATTTCACTTTTTGCCCCCAGAATTTCACCAATAATCTGTTGTATGTGTGTGCGGCTAATTTCCATTTCGCCAGAATGAGATAGGGTTTGGATCATCGGATTATATTTTTCAATCAACCCATCAATGATGGTTTCAAAATATTGCAGCTTCACCGATTGAGAAAATCCATAAGACAAACTGAGCTTGATTTCATCACTGTCATCTTCTATTGTCAAACAATCTACCTCAAAATAATGATGTGGTTCTATAGTAGTTTTATCACCTGCTTGGAAATGGAATTCGTCATGAACTAAAAGGTTTACAGGTTTATCAATCAGCTGCTTAATGGTGTTTAAATAATCATTGATCTGATACCGTTTGATTCCCCAGGAAACTACCGTCCCATTTTTAAATACGTAAATAGAATGGTTCTTATGGGTATTGGGGGTGAGTTTTACTACGTCTCGAGTTTTCAATGAACTAAATTCACTGGAACTATTCTTAAAATGATGATCAATACGTGATAAATCAATTGTTTTGGCAATACAAAAACTTAAACATTCCATGATAGTAGTAACCTACAATAAAGATAAAAGTGTTTGCTGAAATGAACAGTAATGCAAACACTGGATGCTGACTTAATACAATGTAATTGGAACATTATACAATAATTTTAGTAATTATCTCAAATTTAGTTGGGATGCATTTTATTTGAAGGAATTATTTTTCATTTTTGAGAAGAAAATTGGGCTTTACGTATTCTGCCCAACGTTGCTATTCATCTTAATTATGTCTCACTATCAACTGTTTCACGATTAGAATAGGCTTTCTTTTTATCTGTAGCACCACCTAACCATTGTGGACAAACTTCTAATATCGCCGCGATTTTATCCAGTTGATCGCATTTAGGTAAAATATGACCAAAAATAAGCGAGTTCGCCATATGGCGAGAGACATCGAATACTTTAGATACAGCCTTGATTTTTTCGCTTAATTCTTCGGGGAAACCTAATGCTGCTAATTCGCGGTTAAAGCGCTGCGAAAATACTTTACTGTTCATTTTCTCACTCCGTGAAAAAACATTATCCAGCACTAAGCAAATCAAATGCTGCCCTCACTCTGATCTGTCAATCCTTGCATCAGATAAAAGAGTTATAGCGTATTTTTTTTAAATCGCAAAGTTTTTTTTAATTTGCAATCAGATGCCTACCACCAAGTTATCACAGTGACAACTAGTTTGTCACATTTAGCCAATTTGAGCTTAGTTTTCGACTGAATGAAAGATGTTCTTTCACCTAATTTATGCTTATAATATGAAAAAAAATTATACAATGGCGGTAGTCGTGTTTGGTGTTAACAAAATAGAAGGCAAAACTTTTTTTAAAAAAGCAAAGCATGATGAGCTTTTAATCACTAGTTGTTTTTTTACGTTACAAGGTGAGGGACCTTATCGTGGTCATCCTGCATATTTTATACGTTTGGCTAAATGTAATTTAGCTTGTTCTTTTTGTGATACTTACTTTGATACAGGCGAATGGCGAAGTTTTTCTTCTTTATTGGAAGAAGCTGATGGTATTATTGACACATTTTTCAAAAATCGCAATAGCTCTACCCCTGTGTGGGCC
>NZ_JBAQZB010000106.1:0-2757 GCF_049790535.1 Legionella sp. | reverse complement strand
GGCCTGTTGATATATTGTGTTTCCAATACGATTTTGGTTTGTATGTTCAAGATCTGCAGCAACGACTGCTCCGACACCGCGAACATTGGTTAATCTACCAGATAATTGTGCTACTTCGTTGAGACATTGAAGCATGTATTCACCTAATAATTGGGCTTGTTGGATAATTTCTTCATCATGCATTACTTTAAGAGTGGCCAGAGCTGCACTGACAGCAAGAGAATTACCACTGTACGTATGTGAATGTAAAAATGATTTACCGCTGCCATAATCATCATAAAAAAGTTCAAATAGTGAATGATCAATCATGACACAGCTAAGTGGAATAGAGCCAGAAGTTAACCCTTTAGATAAACATATCAGATCCGGTTCAATTCCAGCGTGATTGCATGCTAGCCATTCACCTGTACGTCCGAGGCCGGTCATAATTTCATCAGCAATAAGGTAAATTTTCTTTATTTTTGCCCATGCAGACAATTTTTTTAAAAAATCAGGGCTGTAGCATAACATTCCCCCAGCTCCTTGTATTACTGGCTCAAGAATAATAGCGCATACTTTATCACTGATGGCATTTAATTGTTTTTCTACAATTTGCCAATAACTATCACAATTTTCCCATAAGGGATCATTTTTTCCATGAAGATAAGGAATGATTTCAATAAAATGGCAAGGAACACCATAGGATTCATAAGGTGCTTTATACAGTCCTAAATCACTGACTCCCATAGCGGCAAGTGTTTCACCGTGATAACCATTTTTAAGAGCAACAAATTCGTTTTTCTGTTTAAAGCCATTAATCTGATTGGCATGAATGGTTAATTTCAGTGCGATTTCAACGGCGCTGGAACCATCACTGGCAAAGAAAACATGTTGTTTCTTAGTAATTTTGGTTAATTCTTCACCTAACTTAACCAAAGAAGGATGAGTCGTATTTGCCGCAATTACATGTTCAAAGCGATTGAGCTGCTTAGTTATTGCAGCAATGACAACTGGATGTCCGTGACCTAAGGATTTACACCACCAACTAGAAATTGCATCGATGAGTGGTCCTTGGTTTGTATAAAGGTAGCTACCCTGCGCACGATCAATGATAAGTGGTGGACAGGTTTCAAAGTCTTTCATTTGAGCACATGGATGCCATATATGTTTTAAATCGCGAGTAATTAATTGGTTTATGTTGACCATTTTAAAAAATTTGGTTGACAAGATTAGAGACAACTTTATCATGTTCGATATTATAAATAATAGGGGCTATTTGTGACACAAATTAAAAAACAATGGACAATTTCTGAAATTACGACACTTTATGAACAGCCATTTAATGATCTATTAAATCAGGCACATACAACGCATCGAGAAAATCATGATGCAAATTCATTGCAATTTGCAACTTTGTTGAGCATCAAAACTGGAGCTTGTCCAGAAGATTGTGGGTATTGCTCTCAGAGTGGACATCATAAAACCCATGTTGAAAAAGAAAAACTGATGTCTCTTGCTGATGTACTAAAAAGTGCTCAAGAGGCTAAAGAAGGTGGTGCCACGCGTTTTTGTATGGGTGCTGCCTGGCGTTGTCCCCCGGATAAAGCCATGCCTCAACTAAAAGAGATGATTGAAGGAGTAAAGGCTTTAGGTATGGAAACCTGTATGACTTTAGGGATGATAAATAAAGAGCAGGCGATGGGTTTAAAAGAAGCGGGGCTTGATTATTATAATCATAATATTGATACCTCTCCCTCTTATTATGAAAAAGTAGTGACGACACGCAAATTTAGCGATCGTTTAGAAACGTTGGATAATGTTCGTACTGCAGGAATTAATGTTTGTTGTGGAGGGATCTTGGGTTTGGGTGAGATGCGTGAGGATCGCATTGAGTTCTTATTTACATTAGCTCATTTGGAAACACCACCAGAAAGCGTACCAATTAACCGTTTAATTCCTGTTGAGGGTACACCACTTTCCAAGGCTCCTCAAGTCGAAGGACTTGAGTTGGTTCGTACCATTGCCACTGCACGAATATTGATGCCACAAAGCGCTATACGTTTGACCGCAGGGAGAACAGAAATGAGTGATGAGCTACAGGCACTTTGTTATTTTGCAGGAGCAAATTCTGTGTTTATAGGTGATAAGTTATTAACCGAAGAAAATCCACAGCGTATTAAGGACAAAGTGCTTTTTAACAAACTTGGTTTGACCGAAATGGTTTAATTGAAATTTCCATGTTTTTAAATAAAAAAATTAAAAACTATACTTCTCAATTGAGGCAACAGGGACTATTGAGAAGACGGTCGTTATCGGATGATTCTCAACTAATTCATTTTGATAGTAATGATTATTTATCATTAGCTGAACATAACTGTATTTCAGCGGCTTATCAACAGGGTTATGCTGTTTATCCCGCTGGAAGTGGTGCCTCAATGTTACTGAGTGGTTATCATAAAAATCATCGTGCTGTGGAACAGGCATTTGCTGACTTATTAGCTGTAGATGAATGTATTTTATTTACTTCAGGATATGCTGCAAATCTTGCTGTTACTGCATTGCTTGGTGAATTACAAGCTCATTGTTTTATTGATAAAGCAGTTCACGCATCAATTTATGATGGTTTAACTCTGGCTCAAATCAAGTACACACGTTATTGCCATAATGACCTAGATGATTTAAAGCATAAGTTAATAACACACTCAGCAAATTCAGCATTAATTACAGAAGGTATTTTTAGTATGAGTGGTCAAATAGCTCCTTTAACCACTATTTCTT
>NZ_JBAQZB010000105.1:0-10113 GCF_049790535.1 Legionella sp. | reverse complement strand
GAGTGGGGAGCATCCTTATAACCAAAGAAATTAGCTAATTTGATTTGATAATCGAATGAGAGACGCTCTTCTGCTTTTCCAGCGAAGCAATGTAAGGCAAAGCGAACGTTCCAGAGAAAATGTTGACAATACGCTAATTTATCAAGTTCTTTTTCAGTAATGAATCCATAATCGATACCGTCAGCTAATTTTTTAATATTAAAATGTCTTTTACCAATACTTAATAAAATTTGTAAGTCGCATAATCCACCTTGACCGTATTTAACGTTTGGCTCCAAATTATAAGCAGTTTCACCATATTTAATACTCCGCTTTTTTTGCTCCAGAAGTTTGGCGTTAAAATAATCCTTACTGGTCCATATGTGCAAAGGATGGGTTTGATATATTAGTTCCTCCATTAATGAGCTTTGTCCACATAATAGAAACATGTCCATAATACTGGAAATAACGGTTACATTATGACTGGCTAATTCAGCACAAGCAGAAACAGTGGTAATTTGATGACTTATTTCTAAACCGACATCCCAGCAATCCTGTATGAAGTTTTGTGCATGGTGTAATTTAGTTTTGGAGATTTTATCGCGATGTAAAAGTAATAAATCAATGTCAGAATAAAGCAGAAGTTCTCGTCGTCCATAACTTCCTAATGCAAGAAGACAAAAATCATCTCCTTGATCCAGTTGGTTTTTGTTGAAGAGATTAATAATAAGTTCATCAATAAAAGTAACCAGCTCACAAATAACCGTAGTAATACTTGTTTTTCGGTTAAATTCTACACGCAGTTTTTCTTTAAACTGTTTAACAGTATTTTTAATGAGTTGATTATCGTTCTTCATGACGTAGAGTCAAAATTTCTACACCATTATCAGTAACTAGCAAGGTATGTTCCCATTGTGCTGAAAGGCTATGATCTTTGGTGACAACTGTCCACTGATCGGGTAACAAACGGGTATGATGTTTACCTACGTTTATCATCGGTTCTATGGTAAAGGTCATTCCAGGTTGTAATTTCATTCCTGTTCCAGGAGTACCATAATGTAAGACTTGTGGATCTTCATGAAAAATGCGGCCAATTCCATGACCACAATAATCCCGTACTATGGAACAACGATTTTTTTCTGCATGTTGTTGAATAGCATATCCAATATCACCTAATTGAACGCCTGGTTTAACCTTATCAATACCAATAAATAAACATTCGTGGGCGACTTGCACTACATGTTTTGCTTTGATTGATGGGGTACCAATAATAAACATTTTACTAGTATCACCATGATAGTCATCTTTGATTACAGTGACATCTATATTAATGATGTCTCCATCTTTTAAAGTTTTTTTTCCAGGAATTCCATGGCAGACTACGTGATTTACGGAGGTACAGATGGATTTGGGAAAACCATTATAATTTAGAGGAGCGGGAATAGCGTGTTGATTCATTACAATATAATTATGACAAATAGTATTCAATTCTTCTGTGCTAATCCCTTCTTGGACATGAGGTTCAATCATTTCAAGAACTTCAGCGGCAAGTTTGCCAGCAATACGCATTTTTTCTATTTCGTCAGGAGTTTTTATTATAACAGCCATGCAGTGAATCCAAAATTGTTAATCGATATAGATCTTAGCATAACTGAATATCGAGCAACAGTGTCCTAATACAAGTCCTTTTGACTCTTTCTTAAGAATGAGTTACGTGACCAGTCTAAACTGAGGTGAAGGCATCAGGTTATTACGCAACTGTGTGAGATCGACAGTTCTTACTTTATCAAGGCGACATAAGGCCTGCAAATCTATACGGAGTAGATCTTTATTTACTATTCCCTCATTCTCCAGCTGTGGGTTATTGATCCTGCTCGTACTAAAACAAAATGAACGCCTAGACCCGAAGAATTTGAAATAACTAATGGAAACAATGTTTCATTGTCACTCTCCATATTAAGATTGATTCTTCTGTTATTGTCTAAATTAAGACGGATGCTTGTTAACACTCGTGGCAATATGGGTTCATTAAAAGCTAGTGTTCCCTCAAAAGAACGATCAGGTCTGCAATATTCATTAATCCCATGGACCGGAAGATTACTCTGCTCTAGTCCAACATTCAGCCAAGAATTGTTCGCATTTTCATCTCCATTATCAATATAATTTTTCAGTGTCGTTATGATTGGGTTAAAGTCAAAATGTTTTGAACGTAGAACTTCACCAAATTGCTCATACCTCAACCCATTCGCTTCAATCACTTTGCAGCATTTCTAAAATGTCCGTTTTGGTGCTATTGTCCATCTGCTTCAAGCATGCGACACATGTGTTTCATAAGCGGTACATTTAAATGTTCGACCAGAATAATTCGTAAAGGTAGTGGGAGTTAATAGCAATTTTTGCGTAATTGAAGACTCGGTAAGTAATTTTTGCGCCTTTTCTTGTTTGCCAGAAGCCACGAGTGTCGATAGATACTGAGATTTGTTTATGGTTAAATTTCTTTGGACTTTAAATAGCCTTTCTCTGAGGCTTGCGCAAAGTTACCCGCATCTTTTGCATTAAGATGACCTGTAATTTTTTTAGCAATCTCAACAGGATTGGAATTAATTTCGTTATGTTTTTCTTGCATCTCTATGTCTTGCATTCGTATAAAGACCATTATTTGGACATATTATTCTTTTTATGTCAATAAATAGGTGACTAAAACAATGATGAGATTTCTAAATTTTCGTCACACAAAATATACTTTTTTTTCTAAATGAACAAATTATGATGCTACATACTCTCTGAATGCTTACTCATATAATTGTAATTGCGGTTCATATAGATTAAAGCTATGTTGTTCGCGTTCCGAACTGAGTATCCGCAATGTCCAGTTAAAAGGGGTATTTGAAAATACTATTTTTTTATTAAAATAATGTAAGGTTGAGTCGGATAGATTGTTGTTTTGATCATTGCATCAGGCAGCATAATTTTCTTAATGGAAAATGGGTTTTCATTAGGTAATAAATAGGATAATGGGTTTATTAAATTTTGAGCATAAACTTGGCTATTCATTGATTTAGTATTGCGAGGCGTACTGGGATGAATACTGCCAATCCATAAAGGTTGATTAAACTCTGTTAGATTGTAATTTGACTCCCAAATTCTTAATTCTAAAACTAATTTAGATTGGTAGTCTGTGTAGAGCATAATTAGAGAAGGTGCTTTGTTTTCATATAATTGCGTTAATAAGGGTAACTTAGCACCATTAGATTGATTATTTATCCAGGTAAGTAAATTTGTGAAAAAGGATTCAGTATAAGGTTCCCAGCCATTAAGTTTTAAATTCTCTGCAAGAAAATCTAAATCACCAGAATATTGAATATTAAATAGACTAATTCGTTTTCCAATTCGATTTAGTCTATAGATTGGTAATATAGGTTTTTGTTGGTTCCACCACATTTTCTCGCTTAGGGAAAATTCTTTACGATAAGTCATATGATTGTATGATAAGGTATGAAAATTAAAATAAGTTGAAATAGCTGTAGTTAATAAAATACCCATAAAAAGTGAAATAATCATGTAGGTAGCATGTTTAACTTTTATAATAGTTGGATGAGTTTTTCTATAAAGTAAACAATAAGTCAAACTAATGGTTGCACCCGCAAAGTAAGAAGCCAATACATCAGTTAGCCAATAATCACCTAAATATAAGGTTCCTAAACCGCTTAAACCAAGAATGGCGAATACAAAAGTCCTTAGTGCGTTGGTAAAAAATGAATAAATAGTGTTAATGTAAAATAATATAAATCCATAGAAAGCAGTAGCAACCATCAAGTTTATAGCAGGAAAAGAGGAGCCTGGCATGACTACTAACAATCCAATCGGTCTTGCGACATAAATGTAATGAGCTAATAAACGCGCCAAGAGATAGGTAAAAAAAAGCAAACCCGTTAAATAAATTATTGCCTTTGGATTTTTATGATAAATGAACCAAAAACAACAAATTAGAAATAAACCAGCTATTGTTATTATTGAGGTTAATTGAGTACAAAAAATAAAAAATGTTTTTATTACGCTCGTATGAATGCTTTGAAGAAATAAATGTGTGGGGAGATTAATGAAACTAATCCATTGAGTTTGAATAGTTAACCCCATAAGAATCATGAAACCAAATAGAGAAAATAAAGCGATTAAGGCAAGAGAGGCTGTAGTGTAATGATCTTTCTCATTGTTAGGTGTGATAACTTTACATAGGGGTTTCACTATTGATTTATTTGTTAATCGTAACCATAGAATATGTAGATGCCGTTTAAAAAAAGAATTTAATGTGTTGACTAACCATTTTACCATGGAGCTGAGGAGCCACATACTTGCAAGACAAATCAATATTAATACAAATAAACGTGTAGCACTCTCTGTAGAAAGTTCATGGCTGGCTGCGCCAATAATAACCCCGGGCATTACATAAAGCAAGGCCCAACCTATAGCAGAAAGTACATTGGCAATAAAGAAACTCCAGTGTTTCATGTGCAATATCCCAGCAATTACCGGAATTATGGAGCGTAAAGGTCCAATAAATCGACCAATTAATACACTTTTACCTCCATGTAATGCAAAAAAATCTTTACCGTATTGCAACCACTGGGGGTATTTCTTAAATGGCCAAAATTCAACCAGGCGTTCGCTATAAAAGTACCCTAGTAAATAGCTTAAGGTATCTCCTACGACTGCACCTAAAATCGCAGCGAGTAAGGTTAGATCAATACGCATAATCCCCGAACCGGCCAATATGCCTATAGCAGTCATGGTAACACTTCCAGGGACAATGCTGCCAATGATGGCTAAAGATTCAGTTAATGAAATAAGAAAAGTAATGAATAAAGACCAGTGTGGATTCTGTTGCAACCAATTAGTTAGGGGCTGTACATAATCTACTAACAAATCCATAGAGTCTCATTAATTAAATTGTTGTAGAAAACATCGCATAAAAAGCTGATTTACTTCTTCTAATAGTACTTTAGGATAAAAATGACTTATTTGCGTCATTTCCATTTTAGCAAATCCACATGGATTAATACCTAAAAATGGGTTTAAATCCATATCAACATTCAACGCGATTCCATGATAAGTACATCCATTTTTTACTCTTAAACCAATGGAAGCAATTTTCTGTTCCTTGATATAGACTCCAGGAGCACCGCAACGAATTATCGCTTCTATATTATATCGTGCGAGCACCGAGATTAACACCTGCTCTAACTGGGCGACCAAAGTTCTGATCCCTAAATTTCTTCGGCCAGTATCCATTAAAATATATGCAATTAGTTGACCCGGACCATGATAAGTCACTTGACCACCTCGATCAGAGTGTACAATGGGAATAGATCCAGGGTTTAATACATGTTCCGGTTTTCCTGCTTGACCTTGGGTATAGACAGGAAAATGTTCTAATAGCCATAGTTCATCTTGAGTTTGGGTAGTACGGTTTTGTGTAAACTCCTTCATCTGTAACCAAATATCATTATAATTTTGAATACCAAGCTGTCGTATCTGCATTATAAAACCATTTTGATATTTGGATGCTTAGTAATCTCTCTATAAAATGCATCGAGCATTTTTTGGTTTTCGGCATAAACAGTTACAGTAATTGCTAAGTAATTATTTTTCTTACTCATTTTATGAACGATTTTCTCTTGCTCAATACTAGGAAAATGTTTGAGTATAATTTCCCTGATTTCATTAAGAAAAGTAGGGGTATTGCTTCCCATTATTTTGATCGGAAAATGACAGGGAAAGTTAATTAATATTGTTTCAGTCATTCTAAAGAATCTATTAAGAGCCAAACCAACGTTTAAATGCCAGGTGTATGGAGTCTTTAGTGCGAGTAAAAAACCCGCCGGTCTCAATATCCTGTAACGCATAAACAGGTCGTGTGGAGATAATATTATTATTAAATTGTACAACTAAATCACCAATTTTTTCACCTTTCTTAATTGGCGCTTCTAAAAAAGATGGAACTTTGGTTGAAATATTAAGATCCTGGTATTGACCAGCAGGTATTGTGATGAATTGATCCTCATGTAAGCCTACTGATATTTTATCTACAGCACCTTTGTAAAGAGGTAACTCAGTGATTGATTCGCCAGATTTGTATAAGTGGTGTGTTTCGAAGAATCTAAATCCATAATTTAATAATTTTTCACTGTCATCAGCACGCGAAGAATCATTTGGCTCACCTAAAACCACGGCTAACAAACGCATGTTGTCACGTTTTGCCGAGGATACAAGACAGAATCCAGCCTCACTAGTGTGACCTGTTTTTAGCCCATCAACCTGATTATCACGCCATAATAGGCGATTTCTATTAGGTTGACGAATTCCATTGAATGTAAACCATTTTTGTTTATACCAATCGTAATACTGCGGAAAATCGATAATTAATGCTCTCCCGAGAATAGCCAGATCTTTAGCTGTGGTATAAAGATTGGGATCGGGTAAACCAGTGCTGTCAGTAAAATGACTGTTATTCATACCCAAGTTTTGTGCTTGTTGATTCATAATATCAGTGAATGAGTTTTCAGTGCCGCTAACATGTTCTGCCATAGCAACACAAGCATCATTACCTGAGTGAACAATAATTCCTTTAAGTAGATCTTCAATAGAAACTTGTTGGCCTTCTTTAATGAACATACGGGAACCGCCTATTTTCCATGCATCTTTACTAACTCTTACGCTATCAGTCAAATGAATTTGCTCATGGTGAAGTGCGTTAGAAATGACATATAAAGTCATCATCTTAGTTAAACTAGCAGGTGGTAGGCGATCTTCGCTATTTTTCTCAGCAATAATTTTTCCACTGTTTACGTCAATCAAAATATAAGCTTTTGCATTTAAAATTGGAGCAGCTGGAGTTACCAACGGTTTATTGATTACAGTTGCTGAAGGTCGTTCTAAATTATCTGCTGGATCAGCAAAAGTATTTGTTGACTGAATCAATAAAGTGATAAGAAACAGTGTAGTCAATAAAATAGACGTTCCGCGTGTCATGTTTGTACCTGATATGATTGCAAATCATATATCTTACCACAGCCTATCGTAGGCAACCAATTAACAAAAGAAAATATTACATAATTTTTAAATGGTGATTAATAAAATTTTCAATAGAGGAAAAAGACATAAATTGAAATTAATTCAAAATTCTGCAAAATTTCTGTATATTATCTGCAAATATTTATTTCAAATTGGATCTTAATGAGAAATATACTTATAACTCTAGTACTACTTTTATCTGGTTGCCAAACTATAAATCAGTCTCATAATTCTGGACCTACACAGAATAAACATGCTGCAAAAAATACTCGACATGTAAACAAGGCTATTTACAATCGGTATAAAAATAAACGAGAGCGATATACTCAATTGCAAGATGGAGCTCCAAAAAAGGGCCAGGTCAATTTTAAAGAGCCAGTTCCCAGGAAAGAGCCTTTGAGTCGGTATGGTAATCCTACAGAATACCATGTTAATGGAAAGAATTATAAAGTTATGACTAACCCTAATAGATACAAAGCTCGAGGAATGGCTTCTTGGTATGGTACAAAATTTCATAAGCAAAGAACTTCAAGCGGAGAACCTTATGATATGTATTCAATGACAGCAGCTCATAAAACATTACCATTGCCTACTTACGTCCGTGTGAAAAATTTAAATAATGGCAAAGTTGCTATAGTAAAAGTAAATGATCGGGGGCCTTTCCATACAGGTAGAATTATTGATTTATCTTATGCTGCTGCTTTAAAACTCGGGGTATTTCCCAAGGGTACAGCACCTGTTGAAGTAGAGGCATTAATGGGACCAGCAAGACAAGCTTATTATTACGTTCAAGTTGGGGCTTTTTCCACCACGGTGGTTGCAAAACAACTAAAAGCAAAATTGGGTCGTATTTCACAATCTCCGGTAACTATTGAATATTATAAAAAACATTATATTGTTCGAATAGGTCCGTTTGCTAGTAAAAAAGGGGCAGATAGCTTAAAACAAAAATTAACACGGAATGGTGTTAAAGGTACTTTTTCTGTTTTGATTTAATCGAAGTATATGGGATAATTAATAGTTAATTGCTCACTCCGTCTCATGCATGCGTTAAATCTGGCCATTTACTAGATTTTTACAGGAGCGACCGAGTAGTTTTCACTAAATAGGATCTGTTAGCAATTCGCCAAGATACATTAGAACTGTCAATAGAGATTCTAAAATTAAATTGTTTTTTAATAGTTGAGGTGCTCGTTCAATGCATGAAAACTTTGTATTTTATACTATATTCCTAATCTTCGCAGGGGCTGCATTCCTATCAACGCTAGTTCTTTATACTAAACAATCATTATTGGTTGCATACATTCTGTTGGGTGCAATACTTGGGCCTTGGGGCTTAAAGCTTGTGCCTGATGTGACTACGGTTAAACAGGTTGGTGATATTGGTATTCTGTTTCTTTTGTTTCTGCTCGGATTGCACTTACAGCCTCAAAATTTGGTCCATATGTTAAAAAAGGTAACGTGGGTTGCTTTAATCAGCTCCATTTTTTTTGTCCTAAGTGATTATTCTTTAGGAAGATACTTTGGATTCACCACAACTGAATCATGGATTTTGGGTGCTTCGATGATGTTTTCGAGCACTATTATTGGGTTGAAATTATTACCTACCACAATTTTACATCATCAACATACCGGTGAAGTGATGATTAGTGTGCTATTAATGCAAGACGTTATTGCAATCATTGTACTTGTTCTTATTAATGGGGCTCAACAAAATGGCGGACTTTATTGGAATGATGTGTTTTTAGTTGGTTTGGCATTGCCTGCATTATGTCTTTTTGCATTTGCTGTGGAGAAATATATATTAATAAGACTATTAGCTCGCTTTGATAGAACTAAAGAATATGTTTTTCTATTGTCTATAGGCTGGTGTTTAGGTTTATCCGTACTGGCTCAAAAAATTGGACTCTCTGAAGATATAGGTGCTTTTGTAGCCGGTGTCGCTCTAGCAGCAAGTCCTATTTCTCTTTTTATTGCCGAAAGCTTAAAACCACTTAGAGACTTTTTCCTGGTTATGTTTTTCTTTTCCATTGGCGCTTCATTTAATTTTGGTTTTGCGCAACAGATATTTATTCCCGCAATTATTTTGTCAATACTAATTCTAATAATGAAGCCATTTTTGTTTTATTTATTGCTTTATAGGTCAGGTGAAAAGAAATCAGTTGCTAAGGAAGTTGGTATACGGTTAGGGCAAGCTAGTGAGTTTTCCTTGCTTGTGGCAAGTATTGCATTAAGTACGAACCTTATTTCTGATCTGACCTCCAATCTTATTCAGGCAACAACTATTTTGACATTTATTGTTTCCTCATACGTGGTTGTGTTGAAATATCCAACTCCAATAGCATTATCTGATAAAATGCGTAAGGATTAATTATCATGAAATTAATGATCATATTATTATGCTTGTTTAGTGAGCGTTTTTTGATTCATTCTGTCTCTTACCAACGTTTCTATTGGTTTGAAGATTACTATCTGTTTATGAAAAAAGTAGCAGAAAAAAATGTTTTTTTCACTCACTCCTGGGCGCTTTTTGCCTTGATTGTACTGCCTATACTATTTTCTACAGCCTTTATTTATATTCTACTTCATGGAGTGTTTTATGGCTTCATGGGTTTACTTTTAAGTATCGTTTTGTTTTTTTATTGCCTTGGTCCGCAAAACGTATTTTATCCTGTAACGTACTCAGAGAATGAAAGTGCAAATCAGCTTGCAGGTGATTATTTTGCAAGAGTGAACCAACAGTTATTCTCTGTTGTATTTTGGTATATCATTGCAGGCCCAATTGTAGTTGTAGCTTATCGTTTAATCGCTTTGTGCCGAAATATCGCTCCAATTAGTGTTCAAGCAAATGAAATTACGGATTTGCTCGAATGGATTCCTGCACGCTTAACGGTATTACTGTTCTTACTTGTCGGAAATTTTCAACAAGGTTTACAGTCGTTTCTTAGATATTTTTGTGCGAAACCAGACTTGAATAATGAAATGCTACGTGAATGCGGATTGCTAGCAGCGCGTACAAATGGAACGGGAACTCAAGAAGTGTCAATGCCTGTTGCCGAAGAG
>NZ_JBAQZB010000104.1:0-15604 GCF_049790535.1 Legionella sp. | reverse complement strand
GAGTTTACGTGTGCAAGAACAATTTAATTGGCCTGCAATTATGCCGGTAATTAAAGAAGATTTAGTGAATCAAGATGTAAATTCTGGTCCTTGGGCAATGGCAATGACTCCTATGGAATTTGCACGCAAATACAATTTATTAAGAAAGGACGACGTCTTACTCGATAATCCAGTCCCTGGAATGGAAATGACAGCAGCCATAAGACGTGGTGATGCAAAGCGAGTTTTTACTTTACAATTAGGCCCTTATTGGGATGGTTTTGAACATTGTTCGCCTCAGGCTTTTGCAATAGCTGCAGTGTTTGTTGCCCGCATCAATCGAGATAGAGATGCGGCTAATAATATTTTATCAGTTTTGGATAAAACCTTTGTCACAGGAAAACCTAATTTTTCTGTTGCTAAACCCGTAATGGAAAAATATAAAAATACAGAATTAGTACAGGAAATAGTGACAAAACATGCCTATACTTTAACTGTAATGGCTTCATTACTAGAGGCAGCTCGAAAGGATGGAGTTGTTCCAAGTTCAGAGTTTTTATGGTTAAAACCCGTGGACAGAAGATTATGGTATATGCTTAATTGTGTCGGTAGGCAAACACCTTATTCAGAAATTGCTGGGGCTTTTGCTCATTGGCGTGCAGAGAAAGAGATGGGGCGACGGTCTTTGGTGCCAATGATTGATGAAGCGATTAAAGCATTGGAAATTGCTATAAAAGAAATTAAGTTAACACCCCGTCAAATGCAGGAGTTAGAGCCGTGATGCGTGGTATTGAATCTCGTCATGAATTAGATCCAACTCTTTTACTTAGAGATACCCGAACTTTTACACAGAGAATAGCGGATTTTTTTAGTGACCCAACAAATATTTCAATTATTTTATTTACCTTGGCAGCGATGTCCTATTATTTTTCTGAGGCAGCAACTTTATTGATGTTAATTGGGGGTGCTTCTTTTCTTTATAGCTTTACCAGGAAACAAAAACTACCATTTCGGCTCCCACAGATCGCTCGAATGAAAGATTACAACGACATCAAGCCAGGTATGAATAAGCCTAATATTGCGCGTGGAATTGCTTTTTTTGGTAATGATCGTAAAAGTGGTGAAGAACTTTGGTTTGCTAACGATGATATGCGTACGCATGCGTTAATTTTTGGATCTACTGGTAGTGGTAAAACAGAATGTTTGGTTTCGCTTGCTTATAATGCATTGGTCCAGGGTAGTGGTTTTATTTATGTAGATGGAAAAGGCGACAATGCGCTTTATGCCAAGGTTTTTTCTATGGTTCGAAGTATGGGACGTGAGGATGATTTATTGTTAATCAACTTCATGACTGGCGCGCGTGATATTGTCGGACCTCAGGAAAAAAGGCTTTCTAATACATTAAATCCATTTTGTCAGGGCTCTTCAAGTATGTTGACTCAACTTGTAGTAAGTTTGATGAGTGGTGCTCAGCAAAGCGGTGATGGGGATATGTGGAAAGGGCGTGCGATTGCCTTCGTTGAAGCTTTAATGCGTTTATTGGTTTACATGCGTGATGAAGGAGCGATTCTTTTAGACGCTAACTCAATCAGAAACTACTTTGACTTAGGCCGGTTGGAATCTATAGTTATCGATAAAGTGTTTCCACGTGATGATATGGAAAGTATTAATATCGAACAAATTCCCAAGTTGGTAACTGACCCATTGCGTAACTATTTGAATACTTTACCTGGGTATAATAAAGAGAAGAAAGGCAAACAGGTCTCTCAGGTATTAGAACAACATGGTTTTATTACTATGCAACTTGTAAGAAGCTTTTCTTCTTTGGCTGATACGTACGGTCATATTATTCGTACTAATTTAGCTGAAGTAGATTTCAAAGATGTGGTGTTGAATCGAAGAATTTTAGTGGTGCTATTGCCTGCGCTGGAAAAATCACCTGATGAATTATCTAATTTAGGTAAAATTATAGTTTCCTCTTTAAAAGCAATGATGGCTTCAGGTTTGGGAGAAGAGGTTGAGGGGGATTACAGAGATGTTATATTAAGAAAACCAACGAACGCACCAACACCTTATATGTGTATTCTTGATGAGTATGGTTATTATGCTGTTCAAGGTTTTGCTGTTGTTCCTGCACAGGCGCGTTCTCTTGGTTTTTCAGCAATTTTTGCTGGACAGGATTTGCCTGCATTTCAGAAAGCATCTAAAGAAGAGGCTGCGTCAATCGGAGCAAATACTAACATTAAAATTTGTATGAAATTAGAAGACCCTACTGAGACTTGGGATTTTTTTACCAAAACAGCAGGGGAAGCCTATGTAACTAAAGTGGATTCGTTCCAGGCAAAAGATAGTACAGTGACTAATAGTTATATGGATAGTAAAAGCTCTTCATTTGAGAGAAGAGCACGCGTGGATCTTTTAGACCTTAAAGAGCAAACTGAGGGTGAGGCACACATCTTTTTCAAATCAAAAATTGTACGTGCTCGGATGTTTTACGCTAATCCTAAGCCGGTTAAACAATTAAAAATTAATCAGTTCTTAAAAGTGGAACCGCCACCCGATGATTATTTAATGAAGCTACAAAAACAATTGTCTTCATTTCAAACGATTCTGGGAAGTGGTGATTTGACAATTAACAAAGTTGTGGAAAATGAGGAAATTACCCTTATTACTCAACTATTACGTGAATCTACAATTGAAGAGCCTATAGAACGAAGTGTGGCTTCTTTAATAGCTTTTCATAGTCATAATGAACCTGAACCTGTCGAAGACTTGGTTGAAGAGGAAGTTGAAGGGGCTTTAACAATATTTAGTCCATTACGTGAGAATCAAAGTGCAGCTTCTATTCTAGTGAGTGATAAAGAAACATTTTCTGAATCTTTATTACCTATTAATGAAACACGTAATCAAATGATGGCGATTGAGCGTTTGACAGGGGCTAAAGATAAATATGCGGGTACTGTTGCTAATGAACTGATTAAAGACTTCCAACTAGCTACAAGCTATCCACCAGAAGAGCGAGATGAAATCGATTCCTATGCTTTGACTGATTTAGTGAAAGGTTTATCAGCAAAAATTGTTGTTGAGCGTGAAAAAGCCAATAAAAAAAGCGAAGAAGAATTAAATTAACGTCTAAAGAATTATTTCCTCCTCATTAGTTTATTCATCATGTTTAGATACTCGCTGCGATTCAAAATAGCAGAATTTGCTTTAAATAATAACAATAGGATATCTATGAACCCAACCGACCTCTATTTTAGACTGCAACTATGACATTGTTTTAAAAATTAAATAAAAAATAAAAAATAAAAAATTTAAAAAAATAGCAATTTAATTGAATTCATTGTAACGTAATGATTTCTAATCTTAATTATTTTAAGATAATAAGGTTGATTCTAAACAGACTGAATTATTTTTCAATAATGATTATTTGTAACATGAGGACTCAGAAGTGAGATCAGTACTTACTACTTACATAGTCTTGGTAATTAGGACTGTTGGATTGTTTGCCTTGTGTTTTATTGCCTCCTGTAGCGAATATTATGCATTGGATCCTGAAGTACCTAAATGGCCGTGTAAGTTTACAGGTGCATGTGATTCCAGTATCATTAAGTATATGAAGAAGTTTCGAAAAAAAGGGGTTTTTGTTGCTACTGTTGGGCAAGATTATATGATAACCATTCCTGCAACTTATCTATTTGAACCTCAAACTCCGCATATAAAATGGAAATCTTATGCACTCTTAAATGATATAGCCATATTTTTGAAGCAATTTCGAAAAATTACAATTTATATAGATAGTTACAGCAGTAAGTTTGTGTCTTCACAAAGAGAACATGCTTTAACTTTAGCACGATCAAGAGTTGTCAGTGAATATTTATGGTCACAAGGTGTTGACAGTCGTTTTATTTTTACACAAGGGCTAGGTAGTGATAAACCTATCATTGCTTATACGCCAGGTGGGGATTATTCAACTAATGCTCGTATAGAAATTAAATTTAGGCGAGCTGTAGCTTAGGAACAATTATGAACCGCGAAAGTTGGGAATTAATAAAAAATAGTAAAATTTTTAATGTTAATATCTATAGACGTGGTTTGGTTATATTGATTATTTCATTGGTATTAAGTTGTATTTTGGGAATATTATTATTTTATCTATACTTCGAGAAGCCTGAAAGAGATTATTATGCTACTAATGGAGTGACGCCGCCCGTTAAGCTAAAATCTATGATGACTTCGAATAAGACATCAAGAGCACTGCTGGATCCAGATCCACCAACAGACCTTGAAGAAAAAGTAATACCACAATAAGAATAGTAGAGGATATTATGGCTGAAGATGCTTTGACGGTCGTTACATTGAGAAATAAGTTTTATAAAGACAGTCAGCGCAAGGTTATGCTTGCGTTATTGATTGCTTTACTTGTTAATTTTGTCCTTGCTGCCATGCTGATTTATATCTTTACTCACCCACCGGAGCCAAAATATTTTGCTACCAGCATTAATGGTCGAATTACGCCGCTTTTTCCTTTAAACCAGCCTAACCAATCGGATTCAGCAGTATTGCAGTGGGCAAATCAGGCTGCTATTGCCGCATTTACCTATAATTTTGTTAATTACCGAGATGAATTACAAGCCTCATCTGGATTTTTTACTGCAGAAGGTTGGGATCAATTTTTAAGTGCCTTACAACAATCAAATAACCTTGATGCAGTTAAAGCTAAAAAATTGGTTGTTTCTGCTGTGGCAACACGTGCTCCCATTATTTTACAAAAAGGGATATTAAATGGCAGTTATTCATGGCGTGTGCAAATGCCTATATTAGTCACTTATCAGAGTGCTAGTGAATTTACTCAGCAAAATAATGTCGTTACTATGTTGATCTCACGTGTTTCCACTCTAAATTCTCCTAGAGGCATAGGTATATCACAGTTTGTAGTGGGACCTGCTAGCGGTGGTGTTTCTTAATGAAAAAGATGAACCAGTTTTTAAAATTTTGTTTTTTATGCGGTACAACTCATTTGGTACTTGGGGTCTCTTATGCGGCTCCACAACCAGATAGTGCACAACAAGCACTACAACAATTACGAATGCTGCAGCAACGTTTGTCTAATAACCAGGGGCCTTCAGGAAATCAGGTACAAAACCAAGGGGGTAGTGGATCTACTTTGGCATCAGGTTCATCATATCAGGCACCAGTCGAAAAGCTTTCCTCATTACAGGCAAGTCCAGCTAATCCAAACGCTCAAATACCCGATCAAAATGATATTGAAGTTATTAATAGCAAGGCATTCAAAGATATGACAAATACTTTGTATCCCTTAACTCCAGAACAAATTGTTCAGTTAAGACAAATGCAACAAACTGTAGAATATGCCAAAGCATCCACTCCTGGAGCGCCACCTAAACCAACAGCTACTTCACAATTTGTCAATTTGTCACCTGGCTCCACTCCTCCTGTCATTCGTTTGGCACAGGGTTTTGTATCTTCATTAGTGTTTCTTGACTCCACAGGGGCTCCCTGGCCTATTTCGGCTTATGATTTGGGGGACCCAGGGGCATTTAACATTCAATGGGATAAAACGAGTAATACCATCATGATCCAAGCTTTGAAATTGTATAATTACGGGAACTTGGCAGTACGTCTGAAAGGTTTAAATACTCCAGTGATGTTAACACTTATTCCTGGGCAAAAAGCTGTGGATTATCGAGTAGATTTACGTGTACAAGGTTATGGGCCTAACGCTAAAAATATGCCTATGGAAGAGGGTATTCCTCCTTCAGCTAGTGAACTGTTGCTGCATGTCCTAGATGGTGTACCACCTCCAGGAAGCCAACGCTTAGTGGTGAGTGGAGGAGATGCACGCGCTTGGTTATCCAATGACAAAATGTATGTTCGAACTAATCTTACAATATTGTCACCGGGCTGGTTAGCAAGTATGACCAGTGCAGATGGAACGCATGCATATGAAATGCAAAAATCTCCGGTATTATTAGTGTCCTGGCATGGGAAAGTCATGCAGCTCAAGGTAGAAGGGTTATAAATGGCTGGCAGAAAAGAAAATCTAAAATCACTTTTTTCTAATACTCGTTCACGAGTTATTATTGTTTTTACAGCTGTTCTATTAATACTGGCTGTGGTAATCGGTTACACAAAACTGAGAGCCATAAATACAGGTCCCGCAGCTGTTGCTAATTTGAGTCATGCTCCAGGAAGTATTCAATCTATTCCTGGAGCTCTTGATCCAACGGCGCAATACGTTAAATTACAAGAAGAGCAGAATTTAAATCAGGCTATGAGTGCTGAAAAAAGTGGTGGTAGCGCTATTCCAACTATTATTCGAACTCAAGCACTAGGTCAAGGTGTTGGTGTTATTGGCTCCAAAAATGGGGAAAGTGGTGTGGGTTTTTCCACATTGGCACGAGAAAATGAAGAAGGAAACCAACGCAGTCTTTGGATACAAAATTTGCACAACAGCGGTTGTTCAAAGTCAACTGTTGAGCAAGCAGTAAATCAAGGTGCCGAACTATCTGATCTAAAGGCCGCATGCAGTTGCGTGCAACTAAAAGAAGTTGGCTATTCCTTACAAGATTTGCATCAAATTTGTGGGTGTAACGAGTTGAAAGTGGCGGGATATAACGTGACTCAGCTCAAAGAAGCAGGATTCACTGCTGTTCGATTAAAAGATTGTAATTTTAATGCTTTTGCACTGCGTGCTGGAGGTTTTATTGCCCAAGAAATGAAAGATGCTGGTTTTTCTAATAAGGAATTAAAGGGTGCTGGATATCCGGATGATGAAATTAATAAAGCCAGTGGTTTACCTGAAGGAATCACGCCTGCTGATGTATTAAAAAGTGGATGCAGTGTAGATGCATTAACCAAATTACGTAAACAAGATATAAGTGCCTCTGCAATCAGACGTATTAGTGGCTGCAGTGTTGAACAACTGAAAGCTACAGGATTTAGTGCTAAAGAATTAAAAGATGCAGGTTTTAGTGCTGCTGATTTAAGAAAAGCTGGTTTTACACCAGTGGAGTTAAATGGTGCTGGGTACACTGCCCGAGATTTGTTAAACGCAGGCTTTTCTCCAGAAGATCTTACTAAAGCAGGTTATACAGCAGCTCAAATAAAAGAAGCTGAAGCAGAACTTCCTCCTGGTGTTACCGCTGCAGATGTCAAAAATGCCGGCTGCGATCCTAATGTATTACGTAGAGAACGTGAAGCGGGTGTCAGTGCAATGTTAATAAAACAAGATGCTGGTTGTAATGCGCAAACATTGAAGGCGGCTGGATTTACGGATGTGGATTTAGCGGATGCAGGATTTACCCCAAAAGAAATTAGTGCTGCAATTACATTAAGTGATGCACAAATAAAAGTTGCAGGTTGCGATCCCAGTAAATTAAAGCAATTATTAGGAGCAGGTGTTTCAGCAAAAAAAATTAAAGACATGAACGGATGCAGTACAGAGGCTTTACATAATGCAGGTTTTGATGCCAAATCTTTGCTTGATGCAGGATTTACTCCGGCGCGATTAATTGCTGCAGGTTTTACTCCCCAAGCATTAGAGCGAGCAGGTTTAAGTCCGGGCGATATTATTGCAAGTGGAAGAACAGGTGGTTGCAATGTTGATTTGTTAAAAAAAGCAAAAACTGCAGGTGTTAGTGCTGCAACAATTGAGAAAACTTTAGGATGCTCTGCTAACGCATTAAAAGATGCTGGTTATAGTGCTAAAGAGTTAAAAGATACTGGTTTTACAGCTGCTGAATTAAAAAATGCTGGCTTTAATGTTCAAGATTTAAAAAATGCTGGGTTTAGTCCTAAAGAATTAAGAGAAGCGGGTTATAGTGCACAGGAAATGAAAGAAGCTGGATTTACTGCAGCTCAGCTTAAAGGAGCAGGATTTAGTGCTAAAGATTTGAAAGATGCGGGATTTACTGCAGGCCAACTTAAAGCGGCTGGATATAATGCCAAAGAACTTAAAGACGCTCTGTTCACTGCCGCGCAACTTAAAGCAGCAGGCTTTAGTCCCAAAGATCTAAAAGAAGCAGGATTTAGCAGCAAAGAATTAAAAGATGCAGGATTTAGTGCGGCAGTACTTAAAGAAGCAGGTTACAGTGCCAAAGATCTTAAAGACGCAGAATTTACTGCTGCTCAGCTCAAAGCTGCTGGATTTAGCGCTAAAGATATGAAGGATGCAGGTTTTTCTGCAGCAGATTTAAAGGGAGCAGGTTTTTCTAATACTGATTTAATCAATGCTGGTTTTTCCCCTAATAAATCACAAGTAGCAGGTTTAGGTAATCCTAATGTACCACAAGGGGCATTTAGTTTTGGTGGAGTACCTGCGCAAGGGGCTTCGGAGTCTAATCAGCAATTGCAAGCTATTTTGAGTAGACAAAATCAACAAATGGCAGAGCAAAAATACCAACAAAAAATTCAGCAGAAAACCTCAGATATGTTATCTTCAGCAAATCAGCTTTTAGTAGAATGGAAAGGCGTATCAATCCAGGTATATACTGCTGGCGAAGCTGAGAGGTCTGCTGCCAAGGGCGGTGAGTCTGAAATTCGTAATTCAAAAAGTTTATCGGTTGGTAATACAGCAAATCAAGCTGCTATCATTAAAACAGGGGATATTTTATTTGCAGTATTGGATACTTCTGTGAACAGTGATGAGCCCGGGCCAATTTTAGCTACCATTGTTGCAGGCAAATTAAAAGGAACAAAATTAATCGGTAGTTTCAATTTGCCTTCAAATGCGAATAAAATGATTATTACTTTTAATACAATGTCTATTCCCGGTGCTCCAAAAACCACCTCGATATCAGCTTTTGCAATTGACCCAAATACAGCTCGGACCGCGTTGTCCAGCAGAACTAATCATCATTATATAATGCGTTATGGTGCATTATTTGCGTCTTCATTCCTTGAAGGTTTTGGTAATGCGTTCCAATCGGCAAATACTACGGTAACAGTTGGTGGTACTGGTGGTGGTAATAATGTCACAGTTTCCAATGGTGTGGGACGTTCTACCTTAGAAAACGCAGTAATTGGATTGGCAACTGTTGGTAAGACCTGGGGACAGCAAGCACAACAATTATTTAATAAACCAACAACAGTAGAAGTATTTGCAGGTTCTCCTTTGGGAATATTATTTACACAAGATGTACGATCTATTTAATTTGACGGCAGAAAATTATGGCAGATAACGATCAAAATGATGAATATAAGTTTGATGAGTTGGATTCTCTGAATAATGACTCAATGGGTGATTACGGTTTAAATGAGCCTCAACCTTCTGGTCTAGAACCAAAGCCACCTAAAAAGGATGTGAAGCGTAATGCAATAATTGCTGTTTGTATTATTCTTTTTGTTATGGTGCTGTATAAGGTGCTTGGTGGTTTTTTCTCTGGAAAAAGTAATACAGTTGCTAAGGGAAGCATTCCTTCAGCTCCTATAAATGTTGGGGAATCACAAGTACAATCTCAACCAGTACAAGCTGAAATTCAGCCTATTCAGCCTATTGTACAAAAAAATGATCTTGTACTCGCAAGAAAAGTGGATTCTATTGAGACGAATCAACAAAATATTCAATCTCAGGTTTCTTCAATGAATGAACAGGCAGCAAACATAAATAATAATATTAATAACTTATCTACACAAATTAACAAATTAAATCAGACAATCACCGATTTAACAACCCAGTTAAATCGGCAATCAGAAGAAATTAGCGTATTGATGGATCGCACAAAACCTAAACCAATTCGAAGAATGACACGCTCTTACCACCAAAATCAAGCGTCTATTTACTATATTAACGCTGTTATTCCTGGGCGAGCCTGGCTAATTAATACAAATGGTTCTACACTTACTGTAAGAGAAGGGACGAAAATCGCAGGGTATGGCGTAGTTAAACTAATTGACTCAATTGAAGGTAGGATATTAACCAGTTCTGGGCGAATAATTAGATTTAGTCAAGAAGATAGTTGAGGAATATATGGCTGCTTCAACATGTACAGGTGGGACAGCTGCTTGCTGGATAGCTAGTCAGGCAGATATTCTCACCAATATTGCAAATTCATTGGTTCCTGTACAACGCTTAATTACAGGTGGAGCTTATCTTATAGGCTGTGCTTTTCTATTTAAAGCAATCTACAGTTTGAAAGTGTATGGTGAGGCACGAACAATGATGTCCAGCCATACCAGTATAAAAGAACCTGTAATTTATTTGTTAGTTGGTGCAGTATTTATTTATTTTCCAACGGCTTTTTCTGTATTATTGAATACAACATTTGGTGATAAAAACCAGCTTCTTCAATACGCTCCTGTTACTAATAACCAAACGATTAATACCTTATTTGGTAGTGGGAGTTTAGTTGGTGAGCAGTTAACGGCTCTCATTCGAGTGGTTGGCCTGATTGCATTTGTAAGAGGGTGGGTATTGATTGCGCGTTCTGCATCACAAGGACAACCTCCAGGTGGAACAGGAAAAGGGTTAGTTCATGTTTTTGGAGGAATTTTATTAATCAATATTGTAGGGACTATAACTATGATTAATAGTACTATATATGGCACATAATAGGTATTTTTCTGTATTTATTTACTTTTAAATTAGGAGATAATAGTGAAAGGTAAAATGGTAAGTAAAGAGGGTTCCAAGTCTTGGATAAGCAGTATTGTTTGTTTAAGTGTGATTGCATTGGTTAGTCAAGAGGCAGCTGCTGGGGGTAATTTAACAATAGGTGGGATGGCATCATCAATTACTTCCTCATTTACGAATCTGACTAAATTGATTACAGCAGGTTCTTATTTGGCAGGCCTGGGCTTCTCGATTGGTGCCATTATGAAATTTAAACAACATAAAGATAATCCAACTCAAATTCCAATTGGAACACCCGTTGCATTAGTATTTATTGCTGCGGCTTTATTGTTTCTGCCTACTATTTTAGGAATAACCGGAGCAACAATGTTCGGTGCTGGAGGCGGTAGAACAGCAGGTCCTGCTGGTACTGTATACACAGGTACAGGCAGCTAATAAGAGCACTTATTTTATAAATCTGGATAAAAAGTTGTATTTATATTTAATTTATATTAATTAAATATACTGTAAAATTCTCTAATCCAAGTCATTAGGGTTAGAGAATTTTTTAGAAAACCCTTGACGTACTTTGCATCCGCAGGCAGGTTGCTAAAAGTAGGACATTAAAAAATGAGTTGTGGATAATCCTAATTTAAAGAATGCCTAATTACATCAAGTTATTACGAGCAACGTGAGCTGAGAATATGGCAGTAAACCAAAAACAACATCAATTGAAATTACTGGCCACACCAGGTTCATGGCGCTTATATTCTGCCAGGAAAGTTGATGAGCGCTTTAAGACATATGCGCAAAAAATATTTCAAAGAGATCGTTATACTTGTCAGTTTTGCGGGTTTCAGACACGTTTGTTTCAAGAGGTTGTTAATCTTGATAATAACTACACGAACAATAAGCTATCTAATTTAATAACTTCCTGTTGCTTTTGTGCTCAGTGTTTTTTTGTTGAATCAGTTGGCGTTGGAGGTTATGGTGGTGGAACACTCATTTACCTTCCTGAGTTGACTCAAGCAGAATTAAACAGTCTTTGTCATGTACTGTTTTGTGCCATTACTAATGATACTGGATACAAGTTAAGTGCCCAGAATATTTATCGAGGGTTTAAGTTTCGTTCTCAATCGGTTGAAGAAAAATTTGGTGAAGGTACTAGTGATCCTGCAATATTTGGTCAATTAATGATTGATGCGGGTGTTAATGATGAAGAACGTAGGGCACAATTATTTAAAAATGTGCTTTTATTACCTTCAAGAGCAAAGTTTCGTAAGCAAATAGAACAATGGGCCGCGAGCGCATTAGAAGAGATTACAACTTAGTGCTGGCAATATGCTAGGTTTTATTTTTAAACAGTTAAACTGGCCTGGATCAAAACAGTAAATCTGGGCAATAATCAACTATGGGGATATGGATGGCACATTGGTCAGAATCATTTTTTGAAGGAGTTGACACCTTCTTTGCCTGGCTAAGTACTTCACTTAAGCAAACTACAGAATCTTATATTGATTTGGAAACTGCAGACAGTCCAACTGTTCTGGTTAATCATGACGGTTCTTTGTTATCTATAATCAAAATTGAAGGTATTTCAGCCCTTGCTGGAACAAGTGAATTTGAGCAGCTGGTATCTGGACTAGCGAATGCATTTCAAGGAGCCATGGGAAGACCTGGTCACGGATTACAGGTTTATTTCAGTCATGATAAACAAAATATAAGAAAAGTTATTCACGATATTTATGCCCCTGCTGCTGCAACTGCACAACGACTTGAGCTTAATCTGACTGATTTATTTGATGAGCGCACAGAATATATGTCACAATATTGCGCAGAAGAGCGCTTATTTTTTGTATTAATTACCCGTCCATTCAATTTAACAGCAGAACAATTAAAGGCAGCAAACAAAGCCAAAATGAAGATACTTAAGGACAGTAAAGCGCCTCCGTTTAAAAATAGTCAAACCATCTATGCCGCTATTCCTGAATTACGTGATACCCATGATGCTTATGTGCGATCCATTCTTAATGACCTCGAAACATTGACTATCCGTGGTAACTTGTTGGAAGTGCATGATGCAGTACATGCAATTCGTATGACTGCAGATCCTGATTATACTGCTGATGAATGGCTACCAAGCTTACCTGGAGATAAAATCTCCGTAAAAGAATTCAACGGTTTTGAGGGCGACGCTTCGGATTTATTATGGCCTTCACTGGCAAAACAAATAATCCCTCGTGATGCAGAGGATATAGATTTACGTACAGTCAGAGTAGGAGACAAGATTTATTCATCTACTTATATTGATTTATTTCCTAAAGATGTTAGACCTTTTATTCAATTGTTTGCGCGTATATTACCTGCACATATTCCCTGGAGAATTTCATTTTTAATTGAAAGTGAAGGTTTAAATACCATTAAACTAAAGGGTCTTCTCGCATCAATTTTAAGTTTTAGTTCCGCGCAAAACCGTTTAATCAGTGATTCAGTGAATTTATTAAAGTATCTACAACTCAATACAGATGAGTCAATCATCCGTTTACGTGTAGTGGCGACCACTTGGGCTCCTGAAGGAAAATTACCTTTATTGCGGCAAAGAAGTTCGGAATTAGTGAAAGCTGTTCAAGGGTGGGGCTCCACTGACGTTTCTGAAATTTGTGGTGATCCTTTTGGTGGTTTTGTTTCAAGTATGCTAGGAGCTACCTTAAATAGCACAGCCGTGCCCACTGTGGCTCCTCTAACCGCAGTTATCTCTATGCTACCAATTACACGGCCTGCCTCTCCCTGGAGCAAAGGAGCTTTGCTTTTTAGATCTCCTGATGGTAAGCCGTGGCCTTTTCAGCCGGGTTCAACGGAACAAACGACTTGGATTGATCTGATGTATGCGCGTCCAGGTTCGGGTAAGTCCGTATTATCTAATGCAATTAACCTGGCCTTGTGTTTATCTGGTGGATTGATGCGTCTTCCCCGTATTGCGATTATTGATATTGGGCCTTCAAGTAGTGGTCTTATTTCGCTTTTGCAAGAGGCGTTACCGGCATCGAAACGACATTTAGTGGCTTACCATCGTTTAAGAATGACACCTGATTATTCGATTAATCCTTTTGATACTCAATTGGGTTGTCGTTATCCTACTGCTTTGGAACGGGCTTTCTTAGTTAACTTTATTACTTTATTGACTACACCTTTGGGGGCAGAAAAACCGTACGATGGAATGGCTGATCTTGCAGGTATGGTAGTGGATGAATTATATAAAAGTTTGGCCGATGAATTTAATCCCACACCGTATACTCCTGGTGTAGAAGAATTTTTAGACAGTATTTTAGAAGAGATAGGGTTTGTGCGTGACTCTAAATCTACGTGGTGGGAAGTAACAGATTCCTTGTATTCTGCAGGATTTGTGCATGAAGCAATGTTAGCACAACGATATGCAATGCCTTTATTAGCAGATGCAGCATCTATTTGTCGAACTCCATCAATTGAAGATTTGTATGAACGAGTTACTGCACCTACTGGTGAATCGTTAATTAATGCATTTTCAAGGATGATTTCTTCTGCTGTTCGCGAGTATCCTATTTTATCGCGTGTAAGTGCATTTGATATTGGTGATGCACGCGTTGTATCGCTTGACCTTGACGAGGTTGCTAAAAGTGGTGGTGATGCAGCGGACAGACAAACTGCGGTAATGTATATGCTTGCGCGTTATGTTTTAGCTAGGCATTATTACTTAACTGAAGAGAGCTTAACTAATATTCCTGATCAATACAAAGAGTATCATACAGAGCGTGTTCACGAAATTCGTGAAGATCACAAACGTATCGTTTATGATGAATTTCATCGTACTTCCAAATCAACCGCAGTGCGTGAGCAAGTGATTATTGACATGCGTGAAGGACGAAAATGGAAGGTGCAAATTGCTTTGCTCTCGCAATCAGTTGATGACTTCGATCCAGTAATGATTGATTTTGCGACGGCAATTTACATTATGGATGCAGGTCCTTCCCAAGCGATAGAAAAAACCTGTGCCATATTTGGTCTTTCAGAAACCGCAAAAACTGCATTACGTACTCGTGTGCATGGACCCCGACAGGGTGGTGCAACATTTTTGGCACAGTTTGCTACTAAGACTGGAGTAAGCGTGCAGTTACTTACTTTAACCTTAGGGCCAGTAGAATTATGGGCGTTCAGTACTACTGCTGAAGATGCTACAGTACGAAACTATTTGTATCGACATCTTGGTCCGGCTGAAGCAAGACGTTTACTTGCTGCTTTATTCCCCAATGGCTCTGTAGCGAAGGAGCTGGAATCTCGTCTTGCTAATATGAAAGAAAAAGTCGGTTTAATTGAAGAGGATATGAGAGAAAGCATTATAGAACAATTAACTAACGATATTCTTGATGCTTATTCAAAAAATCCTGATGTTAAGAGTTTGCCTTCTAATATTACTTAGAGTTCACTCTGAAAGTGAGAAGAGACACTTATTAGTTCCAATTGACTGGTTCTAAAGGAACTAAAATCCACATCAAAACATAGATCAATAAAGCAGAACCACCCAGCAGGAGAAAAATAATAAAAGTAATTCTTATCCAAGTGGGGTCTACTTTAAAATATTCCCCAATACCACCGCATACTCCCGCAATTTTTCGATCTCTACGCGAGCGCCAAAGTCTTTTATAGGATTTTATTAAGTTATTCATTGTCTCTTATACCTCATGAGTAAACCATTGTTTCCCTTCCACCAGCCGAGCAATCATAGTGCTACTGACACTATTGCAGATAACATTAATCATAGTTGCAAGTGGATCAATAATAATACTTATCGCTGCAATTGCAATTAATACCGAAGGTGGAAATCCATAGATAGTTAATATTAGCAATTCACCGAGCATTCCTCCACTAGGAATTGCACCCATTATAGTACCTAACGTCAGTTATGGATAAGCTGAGGCTTCATCTGTTCCAGTTTGTTTATTTTTATCTGTGGTTTTCGTGGCTTAAGAGAATAAGCGGCTAATCCTCCTATGAGATTCACAAGAAAATTCATAGGAC
>NZ_JBAQZB010000103.1:0-2235 GCF_049790535.1 Legionella sp. | reverse complement strand
CCTTAATTAAGGGGGCACTAATACGCCCAATAGGAAATACACTGTATTGGTTACCACCATTAAATACTCATAAAGAAATTATTGGGAAATTAGCAGAAATCACTTTAAACTCTATAAAAGAGTCTTATATTTAGTTTTAAAAATAATGCACATATTGATTTGGCTAGGGTCAGTTGATATTTCTACTATCTTGGCCAAAATGGACTGATTTTTTGCACTCCGATGCTATTCATGTATGATGTGCTTTGGTGCTCTAAAATTAGTTGATTTTGGCTCAAGCTAGGGAAGTGTCGACAAACCCGAAAATACTTCACGGAGAAAAAAATGAATTTTAGCGCACGCTCTTCTCTTTTATTGTTAGTTATTTTTTCTGCTACAACTTATGCGGAACAGATAATTAGTGGAAATTACTGGCGATGTACTTCTCTGGATGGAGCGAATAAACGATGGGCCGCTATAAGTATTTATCGGAAAATAGCACTAAATTTTGCCTTTTCCTCCTGCAAAAAAGAAAGTGCTTTACCTGCTTCTTGTAGAATAGCCCTAACGAGCTGCGAAGAATTTATTGAAGGAGTTAACATTAAATCTATGTGGAGATGCACCGCTTTAGACAAAACAGCGACACCCTGGCGAAGCAACCTCTATTCGCAACGTGACGATGCAGCATTGGCTGCTAAGGCTTATTGCCAGCAAAAAAGCTTCCTGCCTGGAAGCTGTTATATTAATTTAATAACCTGCGTTAATCTCCATGGATTTAAAAATTGATGGTTTATTGTGTCGGTTTAACAGGCAGTATAGCAAGCGGTAAAAGTACGGTGGCCGAGCTATTTATTAACTTAGGAGTTCAAGTAATTAATGCTGATAAAATATCCAAGGAACTTACCGCAAAAAATCAGACCATCTACAAGAAAATTATCACGCGTTATGGCAAAGAAATATTAAATAAAGAAGGTGAACTTAATCGGAGAAGACTAAGAAGCATTATTTTTTCTGATCCCAAAGAGCGCTATTGGCTTGAACAGTTAATGCACCCCATGATTCGACAAAAAATTAAACAACAAGTTATCTCATGTCGAGGACCCTATTGTATCGTAGAAATCCCTCTGCTAATCGATAAAAAAAACTACCCTTATATCAATAGGATTTTACTAATTAATGCACCAATAGATACGCAAATATCTCGAATCATACAACGAGATCAGAGCAGTAGAGAAGATGCTTTGGCAATTTTAGCCGCGCAGCCCAATATTAATTTGTATATACAGAATGCCAATGACATTTTGGTCAATGACCTAAGACTTGAGAAATTAAAAACTTCTGTTCAAAATTTTCACCAAAAATACCTTCAATTAAGCCAAACATCAGGGCCTACGCATGAAAAATAACACGTAAAAAGTTTCGCTAAATAAGTGAGATATTATTAGAAGAAAAAATTATTAATTCGAATGCCTTTAGCCATAGCCAAAATTGCGTTTTTAGCTTGCCGAGCGACATCCTAATACAGCTTTTATATAAGATTTATGCTAAAACTACTTTAAAGTAATTTGCTTTGACTTTTATTATGAAGACAAATCCCCTCTTTTTTGATACAAATATCGCCACGTTTATAAAGATGGCCAATAGCATTTTTGAAACTTTTTTTACTCTCACCGAATAACTGCTGAATTTCCTCCGGTGAACTTTTATCATGCAAGGGAAGGAAGCCCCCAGTTTCTTCTAATTTCATCAAGATACGATGCGCGAGTTCATTAATACCCTCGTAGCCTATTTTTCTTAAAACCACATCAATCTTACCATCATTTCTCATTGTTTTAATATAACCTGTCAGTCTTTTTCCATAAATTAAAGTCTGGAAAATATCTCCGGTATGAATTAAACCCCAGTGACTGTTGTTAATAATTACCTTTTTTCCTAGCTCAGTGCTCTCAGCAATTAATAAGCCAACCTTATCTCCTTGCTTAAAATAAGCAGGCTCTTTATCCAGGAAATGATCGACTTTAGAACTAGCAATTATACGGTCTTTATTATCTTGCTTTAGATAAACAATATAAGATTTATCTTTCTCCATAGGCCGCTGTTGTTCCGGTTTAGGCACCAATAAATCTTTCTCTAATCCCCAATCCAGAAAAGCACCTACAGAATTAATATCAATCACCTTCAAATAAGCACAAGTACCTAATTGGGCACGAGGACGTAAGGTTGTGGCAATGATCTTATCTTCCGAATCAAAATAGA
>NZ_JBAQZB010000102.1:0-24472 GCF_049790535.1 Legionella sp. | reverse complement strand
GTCTTGGTTCTGATCATTTTGAAACTTTATCCTCTTACAGTATTACTGTTTTGTTGTTCTATCAGCGAGATTAATTCTTCCTGAAATAAATCAAATCGATCCAATAAAACATTCGCTCGAGTTGAATATCGGTTGTAAGCAATTACCGCAGGAATCGCTGTAAATAATCCCAAAGCTGTTGCAACTAATGCTTCTGAAATACCAGGAGCAACCATCGCAATTGTAGCTTGCTGAGCATGGCCTAAGGCTTGGAACGAAGTCATTATACCCCAAACTGTACCAAATAATCCCACATAGGGAGCAATGGATCCTATAGAGGCTAGGAAAGGTAAATGTTGTTCTAATTTTTCTGCCTCTTTGGCATGACTAATTTGCATCACTCGTTGTATCGGCTCGATCACCACATTGCCTTGTTTTCTTGCACGTACAAATTCTTTAAAGCCCGCATGGAAGATTGCAGCCATTCCTTGGCGCTCATCAGAATTACTATCGATATCTGCATAAAGTCTGCTTAGATCCCCACTATCCCAGAATCTGCGACTAAAGGCATCAGTTAATCGTTTCTTACGATTAAAAAACCAGGCTCTTTGAAAAATCAATGTCCATGACATGATGGATGCAAAGGCAAGTAAAATCATTACTGATTTAACTACCAAGCCGGCTTGCATAAAATACATTAATACACTTGCTTGACTACTCATCTTTCTTATCTCCGATATCAAGATCTTTTGTAACTGTTTTTATGTACCTATTCTGAGCGACACGTTTTTAATTTGGAAATCGCCTGAGTTTTAAATTCGTTAATATACTAAAGGTAGTTCGCTTGGTATACAATCCCCACCCCATCTTTTACAGGATTCTATTCCTACTCCACTGTATTTAAACCAAAATGCTGATAAGCCCTAGGAGTTACCACTCTACCTCTGGATGTACGCATAAGAAATCCTTGTTGTATTAAAAATGGCTCCAAAACATCCTCTATAGTTCCTTTTTCTTCACCTATTGCCGCAGCAATGCTATCAACACCGACTGGACCGCCACTAAATTGTTCAATCACTGCTAACAAAAGCTTTCTGTCCATAAGGTCAAAACCATGTTTATCAACATCTAACATTTCTAAGGCTCTTTGAGCAGTATTTCTATTAATTACACCATCCCCTTTTACTTCAGCATAATCTCGAACCCGTCGCAGCAAACGATTTGCAATACGCGGCGTGCCCCGAGAGCGCATGGCAATTTCTCTGGCCCCTTCGGTCTGAGTGACAACATGTAATAATTGTGCTGAACGAGCGACAATTTGTGATAATGAATCAACTGAATAATACTCCAGTCGTTGTACAATTCCAAATCGATCACGTAATGGCGAGGTAAGCAAACCAGCTCGAGTCGTTGCCCCAATCAATGTAAAGGGTGGTAGTTCTAATTTTATAGAACGTGCAGCAGGCCCCTCTCCTATCATAATGTCTAGTTTATAATCTTCCATTGCTGGATAAAGAATTTCTTCAATCACAGGACTCAAACGATGAATTTCATCAATAAACAATACATCATTTTCTTGTAAATTGGTCAGTATTGCGGCAATATCCCCTGCACGCTCAATAACAGGGCCGGAAGTTTGACGAAGATTTACACCCATTTCATGAGCAACAATATTTGCTAATGTTGTTTTACCAAGACCTGGCGGACCAAAAATCAAAACATGATCCAATGCGTCATTTCGTTTTTTTGCTGCATCGATAAAAATCTGCATTTGTGAACTAACAACTTCTTGTCCTATATATTCCTTCAGACTTAAAGGCCTAATTGCACGATCAATGGCTTCTTCAGAGGTTATAATTTGGGTACTGATTAAGCGGTCACTTTCCAGCATAGAAGTCTTATATTAGAATTTACATGAATGAAAAACTATTTTAACACATGTTTTTTTAATATCAGCTGATTTATTAAAATAATAGCCTGCATTTCTCACTTCTTTTTATTATTAATAAATAATCAATATGGATTAACAATGATTCGATTCAACTCTCCCAAACATTCCCATGTTCAGTCCTGCTTATGATGACCTATTTATCTGCGTTATTTTGCGCAATTTTTAGATGTAATATGCGCAACTGACTTTTGGGAACCTGGTCGTGAAAAAGAATAATAAATCTTTTTTTCTTTGAATGGGTGAATTGCAGAAGTTGAAATAAAATATTATGGATTAGAATTTGAACTTCATTGTAACGTTGATCCTTGCCATTATTCAAAGATAAAATCCATTCATTACCAATAAATTGAATCGCTTGGATACCATTATCTGGACTCTTATTTATCCAATCAAATTTTAGCGACATTATAATAAAGAAAATAAGTATTAATTTAACTAAGAGATATACTGCAGAATAAATAACAAGTCCAACGGTTAAAAAATATATAAATAATATTAACCGCAAATAAGATTTTGATTTCCCAGGCTTAATGATTATTTCGGATAAGGGCAACAATTTTTTTAAACTCTTTATTGTCTGGCTCTACGTAGCCCATAAGCCAGGCATATAACTCTGGATCTGTGCAAGTAAGTAGTGAGTCAAATACTTTAAGCTCTGCTGCAGACAACTCATCGAATCGTTGATTTAAAAAACACTGCAAAATTAAATCCAATTCAAGCATTCCACGACGACAGTGCCATGCAAACCTTGCTTTTTCACGGACATCAAGCATTATTAATCTCTTAATGATTTAACGAACGGGTAAATGATACACTACTGTCTTTGCAAACGGAAATCGTTAATTTTATGACAATTACTTTTAATCACTTAATTAATAATAGAACCTTAACCACCTTTAATACTATCGAACATGAGCTGAAACTACATCCTGAAAAAAATTATTTATTTGATCTATCCTATTTGGGTGTACTGGCTAGTGTAGGTGATAAAACTATTGATTTTTTTCAAGGCCAATTAACCTGTGATGTCCAGAAAATTTCGGATATCCAAATTGTCCAGGGTGCTCAATGCAATCTACAAGGACGCATTTTAGCGTTAATGGATGTTCTTAATTGGAGCGGCATCAAATTAGTTCTTCCTAAAGATTTAATGGACTCTACAATTAAATCTTTAGATAAGGCAGCCATGCTATCTCGAGTTTCCCTCAAAGAAAATAGTGAATTAAGAGTTCTTGGATTTTATTTGCAAAATCAAGAAGATGTAGTTTCTGATTTAAATTTCTTTCCTCAGAATCTTTATGCGCTCACTTATGGTGCTCATAATTGTTGTTATCATTTAGGGGATAATTTTTATATTTTTTTGGCTCAAGACGAATTTGCTAAAGAAATATATACAAATTTTGCAGCCAAAGATCAGTTACTCGGCTCACTGACATGGCATACCTTAAGATTGGCAAAACAGCAAATTAATATTTATCCTGAATCTAGAGGTTTATTTTTACCACATCGATTAAGTTTGCATCAAACACCCTATCTTAGTTTTAGCAAGGGGTGTTATAAAGGCCAAGAAATTATTGCAAGAATGCATTACAAAGCCACCATAAAACACCAATTGAAAGTTCATAAAATAAAAACTAAAGAAAAAATTTATTCGGGACAAAAGTTGTTAAAAAAACCTGAGGGGGCAGAAATAGGTGAATTAATTGACTTTTCAATATTAGATAATGAACATTATTTAGTTGCAATTAGTCTATTAAAGGAGATTACGGAACCAGTATTATTTGAAGGTCATGAAGAACTAATGTCGTTAGAATGCCCACAATTAACTATTTAAGGATTGACTGATAATTGCCACAAAAAATTTCCTATCTCTATTTTAGAGATAGGAAATTTTTATCAAGCTTAATCTTCTACGTAAAATTGCAAAGTAGTCTGAGTCAAATCAAGCAACTCTCTTATCGCGACAAAAAACATAGTATAGTTAAGTGCTGAACTGGATTTTAAGTCAGATAAAATATGATGCCAACGTTCAATCAATGCGTTGTGAGTTTCTCCCCAAGCAGTAAGGCGAACGTGTAAATCAGTATTCTTATAGTCAAAATTGAGCAAGCCATCAGTTAATTGACGTTGTTGCCAATCCAGATCGTCTCTTAATGCTTCTCTAGATAAAGATTCCCAATGGTTTTCGGTAGGATGCATAATAATTTGCTTTCTTATCCAAGAAAGCTCTAAGTATTCCCCAATACCAAAATAAATTTCCGCAACTCTAGCTACTTTTAAGCCTCGCTTATTCGCTATTTCAATAATGTCGGTTGCAGAAAACAGACCACGCGTTACCGTTAATTCGTGCGCTAAGGTTGGTGGTATGCCTTCTTCTAACCGTTCCTTATAGTGCTCTTCATAATTAACTCGTCGCTCTTCACTTAAAATAGCTGGAATAGATGCCTTAAGCTCAATCATCCCTTGTGAATAAATTTTTACTGTTTCAGTAATATCCAGAGAGCGACGTTGGGTACGTAAGAACCAACGTGTAACCCGACGTGAAAGTCGTACATACAACATCATCATTTCAATCTGTTTTTTAGAATTAATCTTGGTACCCAATTCTTCAATTTGTTTCCAAATTGATTCTAAATTAAGAACGGTACGTGTAATCATATAAGCTCTAACAATGGCAGAAACAGGCGCTCCAGTTTCATCCTGTAGTCTGTAGACAAATGTAAAACCCATCTCATTGACGATAATATTGCTTAATTTTGTAGCAATAATTTCCCGTTTCAGCGGATGATCTTGCATTTGATTACTAAATCGCTTTTGTAACGGTTTTGGAAATGAATTAATTAAAAATTGTTCCATATAACTTTCTTCAGGAACCCCAGAAGCTAAAATTTGTTCTTTCAAAATAGATTTGCTATAGCACATCAATACCGCAATTCCTGGACGCCCTAGACCTTGCCCCATTAATTTACGTTCTTGTAGCGCTTTATTATCAGGCAAAAACTCCAGATTTCTATCTATTTTTCCTGTGCGTTCCAATTCCTGAATATAACGGCCTTGTAACTCTAACGCCTGTAGTGCCTGTGAAGCTGATAAACTAATCGCTCGCGTTTGTAAAAAATTGTCACGAAGTACTAATTTACTAACCTCATCAGTCATTTCACTTAACAATTCATTTCTTTTTTTGGGTGTTAAATCACCTACTGTGACAATACTATTAAGTAAGATCTTAATATTTACTTCTTTATCAGAACAATTTACTCCACCTGAGTTGTCAATGAAATCAGTGTACACCATTCCACCATTTATGGCGTATTCAACTCGTGCCAATTGAGTTAATCCCAAGTTACCACCTTCGCCAACTACTTTACAACGCAATTGTTTCGCATTAATACGTGTCGCATCATTGGCACGATCACCGACACTAGCATTTGATTCAGTACTGGCTTTAACGTAAGTACCGATACCAGCACTCCACAGTAAATCCACTTTAGCTTTTAAAATAGTACGAATTAATTCGTTAGGTTCAATTTCACTCTGTTTAATGTCAAAAACCTCTTGCATCTCCTTACTAACAGGGATAGATTTTGCATTACGATTAAATACGCCACCTCCTTGAGAAATGAGTTTTTTATCATAATCGGCCCAGCTAGAACGGGGCAATTGGAATAAACGCTCACGTTCGTTATAACTAATTTTCGCATTAGGATTAGGATCAATAAAAATGTGAATGTGATTAAACGCCCCAAGTAATTTGATATGCCTTGACAAAAGCATGCCATTACCAAAGACATCACCTGCCATGTCACCAATACCAACCACAGTAAAATTGTTGTTTTGAATGTCTATGTCCAATTCGTAAAAATGGCGTTTTACTGACTCCCAAGCACCTTTGGCAGTAATACCCATTTTTTTATGGTCATATCCGACAGACCCACCCGATGCAAACGCATCACCCAACCAAAAGTCATATTCCAGGGAAATAGCATTAGCTAGATCAGAAAAAGTAGCAGTACCTTTATCTGCCGCAACAACCAGATAAGGATCATCATCGTCATAGCACACCACATTGGCTGGTTTAACTAATACACCATCAACATAATTGTCTGTAACATCCAGTAAGCCACGAATAAATAATTGATAGCAACTGATCCCTTCAGCCATTATTTCTTCACGTGATCCATTAACAGGTAAATTTTTAGGTACAAAGCCACCTTTCGCACCATTGGGTACAATTACAGAATTTTTTACTTGTTGTGCTTTCATCAAACCAAGTATTTCAGTACGGAAGTCTTCTCGACGATCAGACCAACGTAATCCTCCACGAGCTACTTTAGCGCAACGTAGGTGCACTCCTTCAAAACGTGGCGAATAAACAAAAATTTCAAACATAGGATAAGGTTTAGGTAAACCAGGTATTGTTTTGCTGCTTAATTTAATTGAAATATAACTTTTTGGATTACCATTTTGATCGACTTGATAGAAATTAGTGCGTAAAGTTGCAGTAATTGCATGAATGTATTGTCTAATTATCTTATCTTCATCCAGGTTTGCTACTGAATCTAAATCCACTAAAATTTCAGCAGAAAGTGCTGCAAAACGTTTTTCTCTATTATTCCCAGCAGTAGGATCACAACGAATTTCAAATAATTGTACTAATTTTTTTGCAATGCTGATGTTATTATTTAAAGCCATTTCCATATAGTCCTGGCTGAAAGTAAAACCGATTTGCTTAAAATACTTTGCATAAGTACGTAAAATAGCAACTTCACGCCAGTTAAGACCGGCTGCTAGAACTAATTGATTAAACCCATCGTTGTCTGCATCCCCAAACCAAACTCTGGTAAAAGCATTCTGAAATAACTCTTTAATTTCATCGAGTTCAAATGCAAATTTCTTGTTGTATTGTAAGGCAAAATCATTAACCCAAGTTACTTTACCATTCTCAAATTTAAGCGCATAAGGACGCTCGCTGATTGCACGTAAACCTAGATTTTCTAGTATGGGCAATACATCAGATAATGGGATCGTCACATCATATTGGTAAATTTTTAATCTAAAACTGTCCTCTGATTCGTCTAAAGGCTTATAAAAATTAATGCCTAAAGAATCTTCTGGGGTTAACATCTCGATGTGTTTGATATCATAGACAGCTATTCTTGCTGAAAAAGTATCGCAGTAAGCAATAGGGAATGCATTTCGATAACGTGCAAACAAACTATTCGCCTGCTCTTCTCCATAAGCTTCGTATAAGTAATACTGCAATTCATCTTTCCACGAACGCCCTATGTCGATTAATCGCTTTTCAATTTCTTTTAAATCATACTCAGTACAATTCTCTGGATTAATTTTAATGATGTAATGAATTCGCGCAAGAACCGATTCAGTAAACTGTGTTGAAAAGCTCGTTTCAACCGCATTAAAGCTTTCTTCCAAAATCTGCTTCATGGCAAGTCTTAGTTCTGTATTCACACGTTCTTTGGGAACATACACTAAACATGAAACAAAGCGATGGTAAACATCCATACGTGCAAATAAGCGAATTCGTTTTCTATCTTGCATGTAGAAAATACCCATTGCAATTTCTAATATTTCTTCTTCAGTTCCTTGGATTAAATCATCACGAGGTAAGGTTTCCAAAATATTTAATAATACTTTACCTGAATGACTCCGCGGATTAAGTTGCGAGTTTTCCATAATTAATGCAACTTTTCGCCGCAAAAAGGGAATTTGCTTCGGGTTCGTATGATAAGCAGCTGAGGTATACAAACCAATAATTCTTCGCTCACCAATAACTTTTCCGTGGTCGTTAAAACGCTTAATACCAATATAATCGGTATAAGCATCACGGTGAACACTAGCTAAAGTATTAGTTTTTGACATGACTAAAATACGTGGAGACAAAGTAAACTCTCGAACTTCGGGAGTCATTGCAGAAATACTGAGAGTCTTTGATTTGGTAACGCTCTCTCGTAAAAGACCTAAACCAGTTTTTGGAATCGCTTGCAATATAGTTTCTTTACCATGTTTAACTAGTTCATAATCTCTCATACCCAGGAACGTAAAATGATGATCTTCAATCCAATTTAAAAATGCTTTGGTTTCTTCAACTTCACCAAGATCAAGCACGGAAGAAACCTTATCTATTTCAACAATCGCTTCCCTGACTTCATTACGCATCTTTTCCCAATCTTCAAAAACAACACGATTATCTTCAATGGCACGTTCACAACGCTTATGCAATTCCTCAAGAATTTTAGGATCTGTCTGTCTATCAATCTCTAAAAATAGAGGTGCCTCATGGATGACATCTTTATTTTCAGTTACTTGGTCGCGAGGTAAAATTTCATAGATACGATTTTGTTTATCTCGCTTAACGCGAATACCTCCCATATGAATAGTTAAATGAGAAGCAAGACCCATTCTATGGATCACTAGGCGGATGGAATCGACCAAGAATGGCATGTCATCACAAAGAATTTCGATCACAGTATGCGTTGTTTGCCAGCCATGACGCTCAAAATCAGGGTTATAAATTCTGATTTTAGTTTCATGAGGAGCACGCTCGCTAATTAACGACCAAAGATTTACTACAGTGCCGTAAAGGTCTTCAAGCTCCCAGGAACTCAGGTCTTCCATGGCGACAGTTCCATATAATTGCTTGGCAAATTCGGCACACAATTTAGCTTGATCCCCTACCATAGAATTCCTGATTCTATCGGCAATAGCTTCAATTAACACCTGTTTACCTTCTTCAAATTTATAGGACATTGTATACCCCGTCAGTTTTGCTTTTGTTCTACAGCAAGTATTATTGTTTTAAAGTAAGATTTCTTTCGAAACGCTACTGCACAAGCAAAATTGCTTTGTCAACTCAGTGTTCGAAGCATTTAAACTCTACTTCTAAGTCTCCACACATTTTGCGTTTTGCAGTGAGTTTTTTCGAAAGAAATCTATTATGCATCCCTTCCTCCGCACTCAAGATAACAATTAATCATTTATTGCTACGGTTTTGGTATTCACAAATTCTAATATACCCTCTTTCGATAACTCACGACCATAGCCTGAATGTTTTATCCCGCCAAAGGGTAAGCGTGGATCTGAAGAAACCAAAGCGTTGACAAAACAAACACCCGCTTCTATTTCATACGTAGCAATACGCTCCCCTTTCTCCAAATCACGTGTAAATACTGCGGCACCTAATCCATATTGACTTTGATTGGCGTAGGTTATGGCCTCTTTTTCATCATTAACTGAACTAATTGAAATAACAGGACCAAATAACTCTTCATCAAAAGCTGCCATACCCGGTGATACATGTGTAAGTAAGGTTGGTGGATAATAAAATCCCTGACCCTTGGGAATTATACCACCAAGCAATAATTTAGCACCTTGTTTAAGCGATTTTTCTACTTGTTTATGTAAGTTATCTCGTAAGTCAGAACGAGCTAAAGGTCCAAGGTTTGTTTTAGGATCAAGAGGATTCCCCATTTTGAAGAAAGACATGTGTTTAATAATCTTATCGACCAACTCTTTTTCAACAGCAGCTAAGACAATAATACGTTTAGCAGCAATACATACTTGCCCAGAATTATTAAGTCGTGAACTCACAATACACTGTGCTGCTAAATCAAGATCAGCATCTTCAAGCACTATATAAGGATCACTGCCTCCTAGTTCAAGTAATGATTTTTTTAAAAATTTTCCCGCATGGGATGCTACAACAGTTCCTGCGCGCTCACTACCTGTTAACGTCACTGACACAACATGGGGATGTTCGATTACTTTTGCAGCTCCTTCATTATCAACAATAAAATGTTGGAACAGATTCGGGGGAAATTCTGCTTCATTAAATAATTGTTCAATTTGATTTCCAGTACCTGATGAAATAGGCGCGTGTTTTAAAATGGCAGCATTTCCAGCCATAATGGTAGGTACCGCAAATCGAAAGACCTGCCAAAATGGGAAATTCCAGGGCATAATAGCAAAAACAATACCTAATGGGACATGACAAACTTTTGCTGTCTTCATCTCTGTTTGTATTTTTCGGGGTGCCAAATAAGTTTCTGCATATTCAGCATAGTGCTCACATACCCAAGCGCATTTATCAATTTCTGATTTACCTGCTGTAATAGGTTTACCCATTTCAGCAGCCATTAACAGAGCTAACTCTTCCTTTTTTTCTTTAAGGAGTTGCGCAAGTTTCAACATCAATGTTTTTCTATTAGCAAATGAAGTCTGCTTCCATTTCTGGAATACTTTATGTCCTTCTTCAATTTTTTTACGAATTTCTAATTCATTAAGGCATTCATAACTTTTAATTATTTTTCCAGTAGCAGGATTTATCGTTTGAATTTTCATTAATTCACCATACTAAATTTATATTTAGCTAAAATTACTAACTTTTCTTGCGCACCACTTTTAATTATTGATACTATTTTTATATTCTATGATATTCCATAAAAAACAACGACAATCAATTGAGATGTTAATGTAAAAATTAATTAACACCCCTTAACCCTAGGACAATTAATGAACTTAAGCAAACTACACTTCCACCCCTTACACTATGTAGCGGCTTGGTCAGTGCATATATTTACCGCAAGCGCGGCATTCATTAGCGTTTTGACTCTTGCAAAAATACATTACCACGAATATATTTTTGCGTTATCGCTTATGGCGATTACTGTTTTCATTGATGCAGTAGATGGCAGTCTTGCCCGTTTGGTTAATATTAAAAAAGTGTTGCCTAAAATAGACGGGACTTTACTGGATAATCTCGTTGATTATGTAAACTATGTTATTACCCCCTGCTTTTTCTTGCTAGTAAAACCAGATATGTTGCCAAACCATCTCTCACTACCTATTATTGCGGCGATTACCATTACCTCGTCGTATCAATTTTGCCAACTAGATGCCAAGACACTTGATCACTTTTTCAAAGGATTTCCCTGTTATTGGAATATTACCATTTTTTATATGTTTCTTTTTAATACATCTGCTACTACTAACGCCATTATATTGGCAATACTCTCCGTGCTTATTTTTGTTCCAGTTAAATATGTTTACCCGTCGAGACTTGATTATTTAACAAAATCTAAGACACTAAAAACACTCATGCACTGTTGTTCTATTATTTATGGGATAAGTTCAATTTGTCTGTTGACTTACTACCCTGATACCAATGCTGTTTGGCTTTTTTTATCAATGGCCTATGTGAGCATGTACTTGTATTTAAGTTTTTACCGAACTTATTATCCCATGTTTAAAGCAAAAATTACTGCAAGGAAGGATTAATTCGCTAGCTGGAATAAGCTATTAACAGAGTTTAATATTTTTTTATTTTGCAGCCATAGACTTTGGTTTTATTATGATTAAAATAGCACTGAAATTTTGCTTACTGAGGTTAATTATGTCACATTTTAGTCGTATCACTACAGGCATTCTTTTTTCGACGATTTTAGTCTGCAATGCACCTGCTGACAGTTCGTTCCCTAAAGGGTGTGAAGTTTCTGGTTTTACTTACAGTCAAAATTATTTACTATTAAATGACACTGGCAAACAATCCTATTATTTGATACAGAATCATTCCAATACACAAATTGAATTAGAACATCAAGCTTCTGATGAAGCATTTATGAGTCCACCATTACACGCAACCCTTGACTCAATGAACTGGGGCGCTTTTGCTTCTGACATAAAAAACTTGAATTTTAGATGTTATAAACGTATTGGTGAAGAAACTTCTGTTATTGATTGCCGTGATGTTCTGGATGTATGTCAATATCCACGAGTGCGGTTTGCTTTAAGTAACATGGGAAATTATTGGGTTTCTTTTAATAAATCTCAAAATGCAGTAATTCAAGAGTCTGTAGCAAAAGGAATTTATTTAAAGTGGTAATACATGGCTAGTATTTGAGGTAAACTCTATTTCTTGAATGTTCCGATCCCATTCATTGGGTATATTGGATTTGATTCAGTTCAAATTGGATGGTACTCCTTTAACTTTAATAATCAATGTGCTCATTTGCGATAAATCTATAAAACTGTTAGGACGGAGAAGTATGTTAAATAATTATTAAGAAACTATTAATTATTTACCAAGCATCACTTCAGTCCAGAGCAAACACATTTAATTTTTGAGCATAAAAAGCCTCGTTTTTGCCTACGAGCTGTGGCATCCATACGATTTCTAATCAAGATCGGTTCTGGATTCCGTGTATAAAGCACAGAACGTGGGCATTTTGTTCTTACGTTGTACTATTAGATACATTTGCCCTGACTTCAGTCCTAATATGTCCCGTGGTCTAACCCTGAGAGATCAAATAGAATTAGGTATCTACTACCTTTTATGTCGTCTAAAGACACAAAAATAGCTCCCCTAATAGAAGTACAAAAATTTTTAACTTGACTATACTTAGTGACAAGGAACAGTGATAAACAAACGACTCAATAAAGGAATAGGTATTATGTCACATCAATCCATTATTAATGAATTTAACATGCCAGCTCCTCGATGGATGAGGACTTATCCCTGTGGTCCCTATCGTTTTATAAATCGTGAATTTTTTATTATTAATTACGAAACAGATCCCGAGATTTTACGGCTAGTAGTCCCTTCACCACTGGAAATAATAGAGCCGGTGGTGAAATTTGAATTTATTCGAATGCCTGATTCTACAGGATTTGGTGATTATACCGAGTCAGGGCAAGTGATTCCCGTCCGCTATAAAGGAGAAGAAGGAACTTTTACCCTCACGATGTTCCTAGATTGTCATGCGCCTATTGCAGGAGGACGTGAAATTTGGGGGTTCCCTAAAAAATTAGCAAAACCAAAATTATTTGTAGAAGAAGATACTCTAATTGGAACATTAGATTACGGAAGTATTCGAATTGCAACAGCAACTATGGGATATAAACATCACGAAAGAGATAAAAAAAGTATTTTAGAAACACTGAAAAAACCAATTTTTTTACTTAAAAACATACCTGGAGTAGATGGCCCCCCTGAAATTAACCAACTGACTCGGACTTATTTAACTGATATTACGGTCAAAGGATGTTGGACTGGGCCTGGAAGTTTAGAGCTTCATCCTCATGCTCTCGCCCCAATAGCGCAATTACCGGTAATGAAAATTGTAGCTGTGTCTCATTTTGTAACCGATCTGACCTTACCTTATGGGGAAGTCGTTGAAGATTATTTAATAAATAAGTAACTGTTCAAATAATAGCTCCTATTTTGAAAAAGGAATTATTTAAAATGACCACTAAGAAAAAAATAAACCTTGCTTTACAAGGTGGAGGTGCTCACGGAGCTTTTACTTGGGGAGTATTAGATAAATTTCTAGAAAAAGAATTGTTTGTTATTGATGGTATTTCTGCAACAAGTGCCGGAAGCATGAATGCTGTTGTTTTAGCACAAGGATTGCTCGAAGGTGGTAATCAAGGTGCTCGTCAGTTACTTTATGAATTTTGGCAAGCCATGAGTGATTTTGGAAAAATGTTTGGTATTACAGCAACCTCTCCAGTCGATATTTATCTGGAACCTTTCTTAAAATCACCTCTTAACTTTAGTATGTTTAATACTATTATTGGTTCCCTATCACCTTATCAATTTAATCCAATCAATTTTCATCCTATTCAGGAAGTATTAAATACTATTATTGATATAGAAAAAATAAAAAAACAAAGCAACGTAAAATTATTCATTTGTGCCACTAATGTAAGAACAGGAAAAATTCGTGTTTTCAATGAAGAAGAGTTAACACTGGATGCAGTATTAGCTTCTGCCTGTTTACCAAAATTATTTCATGCAGTGGAAATAGAGGGTGAGTTTTATTGGGATGGAGGTTATTTAGGAAATCCAGCAATTTTTCCTCTTATTTATAATACAAAATGTCGAGATATTCTTGTCGTACATACTATTCCAGATTTTAGAGAAAATATTCCGATGACAGTTGCAGAAATTGATATGCGCTTGCGAGAAATCTCGTTTAATTCTTCTCTCATGCGTGAAATGCGTGCCATTGCATTTGTCTCACAGTTAATCAATAAAGGTGTGATAAAAAAAGAATTCAAACACACATTAAAAAAACTAAACATGCATTGTATTAAAGCAGACAAAAGTATGAGTAATTTCCCATTATCTACAGTATATAATCCTGATTGGGACTTTCTAATAACCTTACGTGATCTGGGTCGGCAAAAAGCAGATAAATGGTTAGAAAAAAATTATGCCGCTATAGGTAAAAAAACGACGATAAATTTTGATGACTGGTTGTAATGCAACGATTATCCAACGGATGAAGAGTACCCAATATACTTATTTTTTTAACATACTTCTTAATACATAGTGTAAAATTCCACCATTTTTATAATAATCCAATTCATTTAATGTATCGATTCTTGCGATAAGATTAATTTCCTCTTGAGTTCCATCCTCTCTATGAATAATAGCCTTTACCAACAAGCGTGGTTGCATCTGCACAAGCCCCAGAATATCAATTAATTCGGAACCTGTGATTCCTAATGTTTTACGAGTAACACCTTTGGAAAATTCCAAAGGAAGAATTCCCATGCCGATCAAATTCGAACGATGAATTCGCTCAAAACTTTCTGCAATCACGGCCATTACTCCTTGAAGCTTAGGACCTTTTGCTGCCCAATCGCGGGAAGAGCCAGTTCCATACTCTTTACCTGCTATCACAACCAATGCTATTTGTGCATTTTTATAAGCCATTGCCGCATCATATATGGGTACTATTTCACCGCTAGGAATATATTTTGTAAAACCTCCTTCAACTCCAGGAATCATTTCATTTCTAATACGGATGTTTGCAAATGTTCCTCGCACCATAACTTCATGATTTCCGCGCCGTGATCCATAAGAATTAAAATTTTTTATGTCCACGCCTTTCGATTGCAGATAACTTCCTGCAGGACTGTCTGGCTTAATAGAGCCTGCCGGTGAAATGTGATCTGTTGTAATGCTGTCTCCAAAGAGAGCCAAAATTCGTGCCCCTTTAATATCCTTAATGTTTTCTGGCATTACGCCCATTCCATTAAAAAATGGGGGATGTTGGATATACGTTGAGCTCAACTGCCATGTATAAGTATCTGATACAGAACTATTTAAAGCTTGCCACTCTTCTGTTCCAATAAATATATTTTTATAGGTCTCATAAAACATTTTACTGGTGATTATTGCCACTTCAGCAGCAATCTCAGCATCAGTTGGCCATAAATCTTTTAAATAAATTAGAGCCCCCGATTTATCCTTTCCAAGGGGATCTTTTGTCAAATCAATTAAAGTAGTGCCAGCAAGAGCAAATGCAACAACAAGCGGTGGTGATGCAAGCCAATTTGCTTTAACAAGTGGGTGAATACGCCCTTCAAAATTACGATTCCCAGAAAGTATTGCTGAAACAATTAAATCATGTTCAATCACTGCTTTTTCGACAGGTTCGGGCAGAGGTCCGGAATTTCCGATACATGTTGTACATCCATAGCCTGTTAAGGTGAAGCCTAGTTGATCAAGATATTTTTGTAAGTTGGTTTTTTCCAAATAGAGGGTGACCACTTGTGAACCTGGAGCAAATGAAGTTTTTACCCATGGTTTGCGTATCATTCCCTTTTCAACTGCTTTTTTTGCTAATAATCCAGCAGCGATAAGTACATTAGGATTAGACGTATTAGTGCAACTAGTAATGGCAGCGATAACAACATCCCCATGGTGTAACTCATAATTAGCATCGGTACTAAATGATTTTTTCTTCTCTTCACTTCGTTTGTTTTCAGCTAAGAATTTATCAAAGGTGTTAGCCAAATTTGCCAATTCAACTCGATCTTGTGGACGTTTGGGCCCTGCCATACATGCTCGAACAGTTGATAAATCCAGCGTGACTAAATTTGTATAACTAGGCTCCGCCTGAGTATCATGCCATAAACCTTGAGTTTTTGCATAAGCTTCAACCAGATCAATGTTCTGTTTTTCTCTGCCGCTTAAACGCAAATAATCAAGTGTGGTGTCATCGATTGGAAAAAAACCACAGGTTGCGCCATATTCAGGAGACATATTACTAATTGTTGCTCTATCTGCAATAGATAAATTGCGTAGTCCATCCCCACAAAATTCAACAAATTTACCTACCACTCCTTTTTCACGTAAAAGATGTGTTATGAAAAGAACTAAATCGGTTGCCGTAATCCCTTCTTGTAATTTCCCTGTCAGTTTTACACCAATTACTTCAGGAATCAGCATAGAAACAGGTTGCCCCAACATGGCAGCTTCTGCTTCGATACCCCCGACCCCCCATCCCAGTACACCAAGAGCATTAATCATGGTCGTATGACTATCTGTACCTACTAATGTGTCAGGATAGGCATACATTTTTCCATTGATTTCCTGAGTCCAAATTGTTTTGGCTAAGTATTCTAAATTAACTTGGTGACATATTCCGGTATTTGGAGGCACGACACGAAAATTCTGAAATGCATTTTGCCCCCATTTTAAAAACTCATAACGCTCATGGTTTCTTTCCATTTCCATCCTAGCATTTATCCTAAACGCATCGGGTACAATAAATTGATCAACTTGTATGGAATGATCGATAATAAGATCAACCGGTGAAAGAGGATTTATCTGTTCAGAGTTTCCACCAAGCTTTTTAATAGCTGCGCGCATTGAGGCAAGATCGACAATGGCAGGCACACCCGTAAAATCCTGCATTAGAACACGCGCTGGACGATAAACTATTTCACGTTCTGAGTTTTTTTGTTTTAACCAATCAATTACTGCTTTGACATCATCAAAAGTAACTGTGTTTCCATCTAAATGACGAAGTAAATTCTCCAAAAGAATTTTTAAAGTGAATGGTAGTGTTGATAAACCTTGGAGTCCTTCTTGTTCAGCAACGGATAAGCTATAGTAGTGATATTTAATATCATTTACAGAAAGAATTTGTTGGATATTTTTGTGGAAATCATCTGTGAGCACAATATTTGATGCAGTTGCAGGATGCTTAATTTCATCTGTTCCAGCTATCCAGGATGGAGCATCGCTTGCTGGAAATGATTCTTCAGAAGATTCATCGATAATTTCCCCATCATGTGATGGTTTTGTACCCATGATCCTAACTATCCAATTTTTAATTTGCAACATTACGATATCCTTATCAGTAAATTGTAGGGTATCTACGGTCCGCCGAACGTAGATACTACCGAACTTACATTCGCTTATTTAGCCGCAACAACCTCAACTTGCAGATTAGCAATAACGTCACTGTGAACATGAATTTCAACAATGAAGTTACCAATAGAATGTAAAGGACCATCAGGCATTACAATTTCACGTTTGCTAATTTCAATGTTTTTCTCTAGTAAAGCATCTTTGATTTCGTTTACACCAACAGAGCCATACAATTTTCCTTCGTCACTAGCCATTGCACTAATTACTAAAGTAGTATCGTTTAACTTGGCAGCACGTTGTTCTGCTGTTCCCAAAGATTGTTGTGCTTTCTTTTCAAGCTCAGCACGACGTTGTTCAAACAGCTCTATATTTTTAGAAGTGGCAAATACCGCTTTATTTTGTGGTATTAAGAAATTACGACCATAACCTGATTTTACTTCTACTTTATCACCTAGGTTACCTAAATTTCTCACTTTTTCTATTAAGATAACTTCCATCTTACATAACCCCTTAAATTGATTCTCTCACCCGCTCTGGGAGATAAGATCTAAAATTAAATAAACTATCAACTACACCAAAAACAATATAGGCAAATAATACAAAAGTCGGTTTCAACAAGATAAGCAGAAATAATAGTATAAATACCTTAATCTGGCTTTTACGAGAAAAAATAAAATAAGCCAAACCAAATCCAGATACCAGAAAATAACACAGCATCATAGGGAGAATATTAATCGCTAAAGGTATTTCATAATAAGTACCTAAGGAAATCCCAATTAATATTAATAATGAAAGCTTACCACTTCTAAAAGCCAAGAGCTCTTGTTTAAAGCCGCCAGGTAAAAACAATTTAGCTTGAATTGAACGAGCGAACATTAAAGAAATAATTGCTGAAACAATTATACTTAATATCTGAATGCCGAAAAACAATTGTGCCAGATTGAGTGACCTTATTCCATCCATGTTGGTATCAATTAACTCTGGGTATTGCGTTAATACCGATTTAAATTGATTAAACTGCAATACAATAAAATCAGGAGCTAACTGTTGTATTAATAAACACCATAAAAATGCTTGGAGTAAAGAAACTCCAAAAACTACCTGCCATTTTTCTGTTTTTCGTAAGACCAAAGCTCCAAAATAACAAGGCAAATAAGCAATCAGAGTGTTAATTAATGCACTGGATAATGGATATAACATCATTAAAGGAACAGAATGAAAGACAAGTGCTGGTAACAAAACATCGAAGCCTGAACGAGCACCTTTTCTTAAGGTGACAAGACTAACCAAAGCTATAGACATCCAAGATGCAAAAGGCAAAACTGAGAAAATAACAGCATATATAATGGATTGCTGCTTGCTCTCAAGTAGTACCTTACAATGTTTTGTTATCATTTCACCCATACGCATTATCTACTATCCATGGCTATCGCAATAGGGTAACAAACCAATAAATCGGGCGTGCTTAATTGCTTTAGCTAATTGTCTTTGAAAACGGGTTTGGGTACCAGTAATACGGCTGGGTACAATTTTACCTGTTTCAGAAATGTAATTTTTCAATAAATTAATGTCTTTGTAATCAATTTCATTACCACCTTCAGCACTAAAACGACACATTTTTTTTCTACGAAAATAAGCTGACATAAATGTACTCCTATTAAGCTCTAAGCTGTTCTGATTTCTTTTTCTTTCTTCATTAACACAGATTCTGTAGTAATCGCTTGTTTTTGAAGAGTGATTAAGTTTCTTAAAATAGCATCATTGTATTTGAATGCATTTTTAATTTCCTCAAGTGCCTCTAAGGAACACTCAATATTCATCAGTATGTAATGAGCTTTGTGTACATCATTGATTGGATAAGCTAATTGACGACGACCTAAATCTTCTTTACGGTGTATTACACCATTATGCTTACTAATGATCCCTTCATAGCGCTCAACCATTCCTGGTACTTGTTCGCTCTGATCCGGGTGCACAAGAAACATAATTTCATAATGTCTCATGGTTTCTCCTTATGGATTAAAGCCTTCTGTTCAACATATAAACAGTAAGGCAAGGTTTAAAAAAATCTGCCAATTGTAACTCTTTTAACCGTTTATGACAATGATAAGCCGTAATTTTTCTTGATCAATATTCGTATCCAATTGTAATTTATTTTTTTTTATTAATTTCGCATAAATTATAGTGACAAGTATCTATAAAGTAGGTTAACGTTCTAAGAAATTCTTTTGATTTACAGAGCGCTTCGCTATAATGCAACGAGGTTTTAATGGATATTATTTCTCTTCACTTTGAAGAACCTTTAATGATTACTATCAATGATTCAATTGTTAAAGTTTTTGCCTTTAAAACCCAAGAACATGGGAACATTAAATTTGGTGTTGAGGCTCCTCGCTTAATAAATGTGCATCGAGAAGAAATTTTTCATGCAATTAAACAAAAGAAACTTTTAGAAACGAGCGAATAATTCCTTTAAATGCCTCAAATATCTTCTCGATGTATCAAATTACTTTCAGGGTTCATACTCCTTCTTTGTTGTTTTATTTTTTTAATTAATAATTTTATTTATCAATTTCCTGGAAATAATTTTTTTCCAGAAAATATACCTTTAATGGCTGTGTTATTAATACTTGTTAATTTAGGGCTGAGACTTTCTTTTACAAAAGGCAGTAACCTATGTTTGATAGGTAAAGAATTACTGTATTTTTTCAGTGTAATGGTAATTATTGCTTTAGCAACTAATGCAGTTCAATTAACACCTTTTCCAACTATTGATCACGAAATTGTTGCTTTAGAAAAACAGGTTCATGTTAATATAAGTGAAATAGTGAACTGGACTAATAACCAGCCTTTATTTAAAAATTTGCTCCGTGTCATTTATGACACCCTACCCTATCAAATGAGTATTTTGCCTTTAATGGTAATTTTCACTTGTCGATTTTATCTTCTTAGAGAATATTATTTTCTTTTACTATCTACCACATTATTTGGTTTTGGATTTTATTATTTTTTTCCTACTACAGCCCCAGCCAGTGTTATAGATCCTACGCTATTTTCTGTAGATCAAATTGCAACAGGTCTGAAATTTAGTCAAATTCATCATTACATTGAACCAACAACTAATGATGGTGGCTTAATTGCATTACCGTCATTTCATGCCATTTGGGCGATATTATGCGTTAATTTACTTAGAGAATGGATAATTCCTTGTATCATTCTGGCAGTTATCAATGTCTTTTTAATTGCTTCATGTGTTTTATTAGGTTGGCATTATTGTACCGATTTGGTAGGGAGCATCATAGTATTATTAATTAGTTATTATTTTTTAAACTATTGTCACAGTAGATCCAGTCCCAACTTTCAGGATAGTTCTGTAAATGTGCACGTACCTTTTAAATCATTTGAGTAGATTTTATGCCCTGAAGCAAAATATAAGCATCAGGGCATAAAGGGGAAGAGCCTTACAGGCTCTCATCTACTTTAAAACGCTCACCATATTTGGACTCTAAAGTCTTAAATAACTGCTCCAAGTTATTTGTTCCAATGTCCTTAGCATACTCCATTGGACCACCGCGAAACGGCGCAAATCCAGTGGCAAAAATCATACCGGCGTCAAGTAAGTCTGCATCGACAACCACACCTTCACGTAAGCATGCAGCAGATTCATTTACCATGCGCAGAACTAATCTATCCGCAATATGTTGATCATGAACTGCAACAGGATGTTTTTTTATTGGTTTCCCATTTTTATATTGATAAAACCCTTCACCAGTTTTACGACCCAACTTACCTTCTTTTACCATATCACGTAATTTTTGTGGGACAGTACCGCCAAAATGAGCTGTTAAGTTTTCAGCTACAGCTAAACAAACATCCATACCCACAGTATCAGCTAATTCAACTGGGCCCATAAACATCCCAAACTCTAATGCTGCTTCATCTATAGTCTCAGCGCTGTATCCTTCCTCCAACAATTGAACACATTCCATTAAATAGGGCATTAACACTCTGTTCACTAAAAAGCCAGGGCTGGATTTAACAGGTAATGGTAATTTACCGATTTGATTTATAAAAGCGCAAGAAGCCTGTTCCACCTTTTTAGCTGTTGAAGCACTGCTTACAATTTCAACTAAATCCATCTTGGCAACTGGATTAAAGAAATGAATTCCTACCAAACGCTTGGGGTTATTCATTACACTATTTATTTCATCCAAAGGAATACTTGATGTGTTCGTTGCTATAATGGCATCTTTTTTAGCGAGCTTTTCTATTTTTTTGATAATCTCTTGTTTTACTAAAAGATTTTCAAAAATCGCTTCAATAATGACATCTGCTTGTGCAATACCATGTCCTTCAGGATCGGGTATTAAATTATCCATCGCAGCTTGAATTAACCGAGGCTTGCGTAGTTTTTTCTTATATAAAGCATATGCACGACTTATTGCGGGACCTATTTTTTCGTAGGATTGATCCTGTAAAGTCACACGAATTCCCCGGAATGCACACCATGCAGCAATGTCACCACCCATCACCCCTGCCCCAATAACGTGTACGTGTTGTGCTTTAAAGTCACTGTCTTTTGCAAAACTTTTTAATCGTTCCTTTAATTCAAAAGCATGAATTAAATTTTTTGAAGCAGTCCCATGAGAGATTAATTGCTCAACAGAATCTATTTCTTTCAAATAAGCTCTATCCCCTCTACCGCCTTCTTTTTCCCATAAATCAATAATGGCATAGGGTGCCGGATAATGATTTTTACGCACACGTTTAGCGACAGTTTTTCGCATTAATGCAGCCAATGGTTTTCTAACCCAGGCACTATTTGTTAATCCTTGCACAAAAGAAGGTTTATGTACTGGAGGTTTATTTTTAATAAAATAAATAGCAGCTCGTTTTAATTGTCGAACCGGCACCACTTCATCAACCATACCTAAAGCTTTGGCTTTTGCTGCAGGAACAGCACTTCCCGTTAAAATAATTTGTGATAAAGCATTAAACCCCCCAATTAACTGAGGTAAACGCACAGTACCACCCCACCCGGGATGAATACCTAACAAAACTTCAGGTAAACCAATGCGAGTATCTTTTTCATCAGTCGCAATACGGTAAGTACAAGCCAATGCTAATTCGTAGCCACCACCCATGCAAAACCCATCAATCATAGCTACAGTAGGAATCGTTAAAGCCTGTAATCGATTATATACGGCCTGTCCTTTGCATAAAAAATCAACTGCCCGGGCAGGCGTGTCAAATTTGGAAAAAAGAGTAATGTCAGCTCCTGCAATAAATCCTTTATTTTTTGCTGAATAAATAATTAAACCTACAGCATGTTTATCTTGGTTAATTTCATGAAGGAGACTGTTCAACTCATCTAAAACTTCTTCATTGACACTATTAACACGCGTGTCTTTTCTCTCCAGACCTAACCACAGAATATTGTCAGCGTCTCGTTTTAAATCCCAATTTTTATAATTATTCATGTCCATTCACCTTCGTCACTCGTTCTAAATACATCGCGCCTCCTTGTCCTCCGCCGATACAAATAGAGGCTATTCCTCGCGACTCATTTCTTTGTTCTAATGACTTCAATACATGAAGCACTATACGTGCACCACTAGAGCCAACAGGATGTCCCGTTGCTATTGCACCACCCTCACGATTTAATTTATCCATTGAGGGCGCACCTAAAGCCTTGTCCAGGCCTAGCTGTATTTTACAATATTCATCATTATTCCAGGCTGCAAGACAGCCCAATACCTGCGCAGCAAATGCTTCATTAATTTCCCAGCAATCAAAATCATCAGGTTTTAAATTATGTCGTTGCATAATAGGTGTTGCTGCATGAACAGGCCCCAGCCCCATTTGCGAAGGATCAAGTGCAGCCCATTGAGAATCTACGATTCTACCTATAACTTTTAAATCATATTTTTTGACCGCATCTGCGCTTGCTAACAGTAATAGACAAGCCCCATCGGTTACTTGTGAACTATTACCTGGTGTTACCATACCGTACTTTTTATCAAAATAAGGTTTTAATTTGGTTAATTTATCGATAGTTGAATCAGGCCGCATCCCATCATCCTGAGTATAAACATGTCCCTTATTGTCAATAATGGGAATTACCTCCGACATTTTGTTTTCGGCATATGCTTTTGCTAATTTTAAATGACTTTGTAGAGAAAATTCGTCCATTTGTTCACGGGTAATATCGAATCGATAAGCAACTTTTTCTGCTGTTTGTCCCATGTTGAGCCCTACGATCGGATCGGTAAGTCCGCGCATTAATGCAATTACTGGTGCAAAATATGACGGTCTAAATTGAGTTACAAGACCAAGTTTTTGACCAACACTTTTAGAACCATACCAATTAGCCAACCAGGAGACCATTTTATGATTAAACAGTAAAGGAGCATGACTCATTGCTTCAGTGCCACCAGCAAGGATTAAATCGCTGCGACCACTAGCTATCTCAATAGCAGCATTATCAAGAGCCTGCATGCCTGACGCACAATTTCTCATTACAGTAAATGCAGGAACTTTATCACCACAACCTAATCGCAATGAAACCACGCGTGCTATATTCGCTTCATCAGGACCCGGCATTGCACTACCTAAAATCACTTGATCCAAGGCAGCAGGAGAAAATGGTTGTCGATTTAATAAAGCCGCGCCTGCAGCTACAGCTAAGTCAGAACCAGAAAAAGGACCTATTCTCTTAGCTTTAAGATATGGAGTCCGACTTCCATCGACAACGTACACATCTCGCCCACTTAAATTTGACTTGTGTTTCATTGATACTCCTTATTTTGATCACATTATAACAATGTCCTAATTTTTATAGTGTTTAAGATTAGCAGTAAACAGCAAATTTGGAAATTATAAAAAGAACTAAATTACAAGGACTGTTCTTAAAGTGAAATTATCATATTTTCAATCAGTTAATAATTTTAATCTGGATTATATCGCTCGGATATTGACGTCATAAAAATACCTGATATACTGCGCACCAATTGATTGGAGAGATGGCCGAGTGGTCGAAGGCGCTCCCCTGCTAAGGGAGTATGGGAGAAATCCCATCGAGGGTTCGAATCCCTCTCTCTCCGCCAATCAATGCGCCCGTAGCTCAGTTGGATAGAGTATTTGGCTACGAACCAAAGGGTCGGAGGTTCGAATCCTTCCGGGCGCGCCATATTAGTTTCAAGCTGACCTAACAGCTAAAACCGGCTCATCCGGCTCATCCCCATTTCCGGGGGCACAAATAATCAAGAACACAAAACTTTAACTCTTAACCTGTAATTTTCAAAATTTCTAAATCCATAAGCACGACGTTGAATGAGTTTCATCTTACGATGGAACCC
>NZ_JBAQZB010000101.1:0-28354 GCF_049790535.1 Legionella sp. | reverse complement strand
TAGATGTCACAGAAAATACTGTTAATAATAAAGCAATTCTCCATTATTTTGATGTCATAGCGCCCCCAACTTTTATATTTTTTGATTTAAAAGGCCAACAACTTAATCACTTAACCTTAGTGGGTGAACAATCTACGGATGAGTTTTTAACAACCCTAAATAAAGTAAAACAGAATTGACATGTGTTCTAGGCAACGTTCCTGAAGTTTTTTTGAACACTATTTAATCTTGGATTGAGCACATATTTTTAATTTCACCTCGATCTGCCCCCTCTCCCGCGCTAGGAGCTTTAATTGTATGATGATGCTTTTCGCGGGAGAGAGTTGGGGAGAGGAAATGGAAAAATCTGTGCTAAGACAACGAGCTCAAGACTTAAGGAAATGCTGAGAGGCATCTATGGTACTATCTTCGAGCGAGTAGACTTGGATTTAAATTCAAGAGACAAGTATCAATAGGCCGACTGATTATCGAGCTTGATGGTAGCCAACACAAGTCATTATGACTGCTCTACTTTAAAGCTAATAGTATACTCACAAACATCACTCCAATATAGATACTTTTCAGTTACCGTAGTCTGGCGGAAAGTCTCGCCATGCAGCACCAGTATGAAGCATCCAACATATTACCTCCATAAATAACCGATCATCTTTACCATGACGGCCTTTACGTTTCAGAAACAATTTTTCTAAACGAGTCCACATCTCATCATCAATGACCATCCGTGACATTCCCTTTCCCCAACCCTCTCTCATGAAAAGCATCATCATACTATCAAAACTCCTAGCGCAGGAGAGGGGACAGATCGAGGTGAAATTAAAAATATGTGCTCAATTCAAAATTAAATAGCGTAAAAAAAACTCCAAGTATGTTGCCTAATATCAAAGCCTGATTTTTAGTTCCCGCGCCATAAATGCTTTGGCTATAACTTATTGAAAACTTACATTAACCCTGTCGACAATATCACTCAAGAAAGGTTATAATTCGTTCACTTTTTTCACAGTTAGAGTTTTATGAATCATAAAGTTGGTTTTGTTAGCTTAGGTTGTCCTAAAGCTTTAGTTGATTCGGAGCGAATCATCACGCAACTACGTGCTCAAGGATATGAGTTGGTTTCCAGTTATCACGAAGCAGGCGTAGTCGTTATCAATACCTGCGGTTTTATTGATAGCGCAGTAAAAGAATCATTGGATACAATTAAAGAAGCAATGGCTGAGAATGGGCGCGTTATTGTAACCGGATGCCTAGGTGCCAAAACTAAGATCATTAAAGAAGCATGCCCTGATGTATTGCACATTAGTGGCGCCCATGCTTATGAAGAAGTGGTTAATGCGGTTCATGAGCATCTCCCTCCCCCCGCTGATCCCTTCATGCAATTGCTCCCTCCTCAAGGAATTAAACTGACACCTCGTCATTATGCTTATTTAAAAATATCTGAAGGGTGTAATCAAAAATGTACTTTTTGCATTATTCCCACTATGCGAGGCAAATTGCAAAGTTATCCTTTGGTTCAAATTTTATCCGAAGCTAAAAAATTAAAAGAAGCTGGGGTTAACGAGATTCTCGTTATTTCACAAGATACTAGTGCTTATGGAGTAGATACACGATATCAACCCGTAAGCTGGCAAGGAAAAACCATTAATACTCGCTTTTATGATTTATGTGCGCAATTAGGTGAATTAGGCATTTGGGTACGTCTGCACTATGTTTACCCTTATCCCCATGTGGATGAAATTATTCCTTTGATGCGGGACGGTCTCATTCTTCCTTATTTAGATATCCCCTTACAACATGCCAGTTCACGAGTGCTCAAAGCGATGAAACGTCCTGCGAGCAGTGAAAATACCTTAATGCGTATCGCTGCATGGCGCGAAGTTTGTCCAGAGATTACCTTACGTTCTACGTTTATCGTGGGCTTTCCTGGAGAAACTGAAGAAGAATTTAAGGAACTCCTTAACTTTTTAACAGAAGCACAATTAGATCGAGTCGGTTGTTTTAAATACTCTCCTGTGTCAGGCGCCAAAGCAAATGATTTGGCAAATCCTATACCTGAAGAAGTTAAAGAAGAACGTTACCATCGTTTCATGCAATTACAAGCAGAAATCAGTCGTACCAAACTTCAATGCAAAATAGGCACTACACAAACGGTATTGATTGATGAAATCACGCCCGACCAAATCATCGCTCGCAGTAAAAGTGATGCTCCTGAGATTGATGGTGTGGTTATTCTACCTCCTACTCCAGGAATTAAAATCGGATCATTTGCAGATGTTAAAATTATTCAGAGTGATGATTATGATTTATTTGCTGAATTAGTGTAAATAGGTCAGGAGAGATGTCAAAATCTTGTTAAAAAACCGCATTTGGTGGGTGGGGCTAACCTGTTATGAATTAGTCGAGTAACTTATTCATTGTAAGCTTTCCAGTATAGCTTGAGCTTGCTATTATTCACTTTCAATTAATGCAATTAATAAAGAGCTATTGATGACAAATTTTAAAATAGGCGACGAAGTATGGATTATAAGTTTTGAAGTCGAAAATGATTTTTATTTATTATCCAGACAAATAATTACTGAACTTTTAGAAGATCAGGTTGAATGTGAAGATGAATTTAACACCTTTCATGTTTCTTACGATGACGTGTACCACACAAAGTCTGAAGCACTAGACGTCATCATAGAGAAATTACAGCATTTGCGTGAAGACTTGATCTAAGATCTAGGAGCTATTATTCGTTGGCTAGCGTGAACGAACGAATAACAGATATTATTCTATATTTACCTTTAATTGGACTTCGATGTTGCCTCGCACCGCATTAGAATAGGGGCAAACATGATGCGCTTTATTTACTAGTTCTTCAGCATCTTTTTGGCTTAAACCATCAATTTTGGCATTTAATACAACCCCAAGCTTAAAGCCTTTTTCAGGTGTAGGATATAAAGAAACTTCCGAAGTCATTGAGACATCCTTCAAGCTAATTCTTTCCATTTGCGCAACATAGCGAATGGCACTTTCAAAACAAGCAGCGTATCCCGCGGCAAATAATTGTTCAGGATTATTTCCGCCGCCATTTCCACCAAGCTCTTTAGGCATGGCTAAATCTAATTTTAAAAGACCATCTGTTGTTTCCACATGACCATTTCGGCCACCATGTGTATGAGCTGTTGCAGTGTATAGTGCTTTCATTTTTTTATATCCTTATAAATTAAACCAGATTCCACAATTACAAATGTTTGCTGCTTTTTTCAGGTGAAACAAAGTTAATATCAAAAGGTAGTTATGATTTGAAGATTTGTCAAATAGACTTCCTAGACACATTTCACTTTGAGACGACTTGCTAGACTTCTCATCTAAGAATGAAGAGCAAGAACGTCGATACTCACTATCAAAGTGCAAGTGAACCTATACCATCAAGTGATGGCACTTTAGGATATTCTTGTGTTAGAGAACAGTTATTTTCTGCAATATTGAGGATAAAAAAAACCATATCTCTTTTGCTTTAATTTAAATATTAGTTCTTCTGATTGGGAAAATCCTACAATTGTTCATGATCTCACTTCAAGAAATATTGGCTTAAAGGTACTCACTGGTTATGGTACGTACTATTTAGTACCAGCTTCATCAATAGGCAATTTGTGGCAATTCGGCCTGATGATTCAGCCCAAAATTAAAACAAAATTTTGAAATAAGATATAATCAAGATATAATAAAGGCATACTGAATAAAAAATGCAATTTGACTATGTTAATCCCTTTAAGTGAACCAAGCAATTTTCGCTACATTCGCATTAATCCTACAACCAATCGCGTTCACCTTCTGGTTCCTTTTATTGCCGGCCTTGATATCAGTACAGATAACACGTGTAAATCAGAAATTGAGTTAAAGACATTTTTTGAAAGTGCTGCTTTCAATGAGTTAGAATCCTATAAAAACACACTTGAATTTCATATTTCCTTACTAGAAAAAGGTGATGCCCACTACCTTGCCAAAAAAGAACGCTTGGATCAAATCAACATATACCTTAAAGCGGTTATTGGTATGAGAAATAGCTATAAAAGTGTTGTGAACACCTTTCTCGAAAAACCCTCTAATTTATACAGTATTCAACTAAGACCACGAACGCAAGATCCTTATTCCAGAGTAGTGAATCCAGTTTTTACGATAAATCGACGCAATGATAGCCGAGCTATGCCACTATCTCCCTTGTATAATAAAATGTATGAGGTTTTCCCTGGGCTTATATTGGGAAAATCCGACCCCCGTGAACAACTTATTACTACTATATTAAGTACCTTGACTCCAAATACATCTTTTGAAAACATCCAAAACGTGTTAGCCGCTCAATATCATGTGCCCGAAGATTTTTTTAAAAAGAGACTTGATGAACGTCACCAAGAGCAAGTGGTCGATAGAGCCTATGTCGATAGATTAATGGGATTTGATGAAAATACAACCCCTAGAGTATATATCAAAACTCTGTTAGGGCTTTGTGCGCCGAACTTACAAAGTACGCTACAAGGCTCACCCTTTTATTTTGAATCCTCAGCTAATCCATCTGAAAAAACCGAGCGTTTATCAATTTTAACGCAATTTTACTTAGGCGTTTTAAATGTCTACTGTCGAGCTAAAGGCATCAGTGATAAAAATTTGGGAGTGATTTTGGATAGCTCACTTGTTTTAAGTCACGCACTTGTGGAGATTGTGGCGCAAGCACTCAGTCGCGGCGAGGAGGTGGAGCCGACGCTTGTTGCATTTTTCAATATGCATAAGAAGGCATTTAACTTGACTCGTGATTTAACGATTCGTGATAAAGACGCTATTCAGCAAAAATTTGAAACCACCTATCGCACTGTCACCGCTACGAAAGAAAATCCATACATGGATGATTTCATGCTCTTGGATACGGAAGCGCATGGCGAAAACGATATTTTTGTAACTAGCAAAGGTTTAATTTGTACAGATTTTTCGAATATTGCTCCAAAAACAAGCCTAAACCAACCCTATTTTGCTGAGATTCGTAATGAGGCGCGCACTCATCGCGAAATGGTCACACCTCAAGATGAATCGATGATTACGGTGGATATCACACCCGAAGCACTTATTAATAAATTGGATGATGTACAATGGGAAAAACTTCCTAAAGAAGTCATCAATGCCTGTCGCGCTTCACCTGTGTTTAAAGTCCGCAATCTTTTGGATGATGTAGCAAAAGGCAAACAAGATGAAGCAAACGCTATTTTACAATCATCCGACGACATGCAAATTTTACTCAGAACTCCTGGTAAGTTTACTGATTACTCAGGCCGAACCTTTCATTGTACTGCTTATGAATATGCTTATTGGGCTAAAGATAAGCACATGTGTCGCGGGTTAGAAAGCCACATGGATGATGAAACTAAAACGATATTGTTAGAAAAAATTGACCAGATAGAATGTTCAGGGCTTCTATATCAACAACATGGGGACTCTTTTCAAAATCCACATTATGACATGAGTTTTGTTTTGAAGAATTTAAGTCTCGATGAATTTCATCAATTACAAACGATGGCGGGTCAAAACAGTGCAAAAATACAGCAAGCCACCGCTGACAATTATCAAATGATACCGTTTACAGCAACGGAATATGAAGCGCTTAGAAAAGTATTAGAACACCACAGGCCAAAGGGTTTTTTCTCTTTCTTTTATCCGTTTCATGCAAAAGCAAAGGCTATCAGTGAAAAATTACAGTTTGATTTTCATTCATTGATTACAGCACTTGATACTTATGTGACTAACTATGATAAATGGAGTCACCACGAGTGGGAAATAGCCTTGATGTCTGTTGGAAAGGCTCAACGAGAAGTGCCGGCGCACATTGCTCATGAGTATTGCAGGCCAGACCGGTCGTTTGACCCCGTACCTTCATTTAATGAAAAAACCCTGCCTAGAAAACTTACTTTTAATGATCAGATTATAAAATCCTGGTTCCCTCTGTCGTCTTCTTCATCTTATGGCCTCGGTTTTAATTTCGCAGTATTGCGCGAGAGTAGGGATCATGGGGCTATGATTGTGGCGAACGCTCCGTGGCCGGTGAGGACAGAACATGGGATCAGGATGATGATGACACCGGCGGCGAAATGGCTGCTGATCCTTGATTTGGCGGCAATCCGCCATCTTGATGAAGTGAGGATCGCCGATCTTACGCAGTTGCGTGAAAATCTAAGTCGGCCTGCAAATCAATTCAGGGTAAAAGATGAAGGGATAATTAAGCCAAGAGTTGCGATACAAAAAAATTTCGAATCTGCAAGAATTTCGGAGCTAAAAAAAGCTTTAGAAACGTACATTACACGTATTGAAAAACATCAAACTCAAAATAAACAACCTGATTTTAAATATGGCTTGATGTTTTTTAGAGACTCGCGCGCCAAGAATAGAAAAGCCAATTATAATTTGACAAAAGAACTGCTTGTGCAATTAGGTAAAGAAGAAAAATCAATTCCAGTTATATTTGGGAAAGCAAATATAGAAAATCTAAGGAAAGAGGAAAAATTTCACCTTTCAAAAACCGCCATTTTTTCGACCAGTGAGTTAAGTTCTATTATAAAAGCTGCTAGGGGTTAATTCCATATAGTGCTTGTTTATGATTTTGAATGCCCCTCTGCCGCCAAATCTTCACAAAGGGGATAAAAACTGCTGATAAATTACTGAAACCTGATTTTGAATGCACTTATCCTCAGTACTCTTAAGGCGTAATAAAGCCAGATGCAATAAATGGTGATAATGTCTATAAGCGTTCTTCAAAATGTGAAACTGTTCTTTATTTAAAACGCCGGCAATAAATAAACGCTGCAACTGATTTAAAGTATGTGTGGAACTCGCTAAAGAAGAGCTGCCCAAATTGAGTACTAAAAATTGCACTAAAAATTCTAAATCTACTAAACTCACGCTAATAGAATTCAACGGATCAGCATTAGGACGTTGCTCAATTTTAATCCGCATCGCCAATACATCCCGTTGTAACATCAATTTATCTCTTGGCAAAGACAACACTTCTTTTTTTAACTGTAAAAAATTATATTTCATGCTGCGGTTTTTAGTTAATATTCGGGCTTTTAATAAGGCCTGATGCTCCCACGTCCAAGCCTGATTTTTTTGATATTGGACAAATGCTTCCACAGAACTCACCAATAAACCAGCAGTCCCTGAAGGTCTTAATCGTGTATCAACAGTATATAAAACACCTAGCTGCAAACGAGTGGTCAACATATGTAAAATCTTTTGCGTCAGCCGAATGACCAAAGATTCCTCATCAGATGGTACAGTATGTAAAAATACTAAATCCAAATCTGAAGCATAACTCATCTCTCGACTACCCAATTTTCCATAAGCAATAATGGCAAATCGTGATTGAATCTTTTTCATTTTTGGATAACGCACCGATAATTGCTCACAGGCAATTATCAAAACCTGGCTAACAATTACTTCAGCCACATCAGCAAGAAATTTTCCAATACGCACTGAACTGCTAAATCCATAAAGTTCAGCTCGAGCAGCCATTAGCCAATTAATTAATTTAAATTGACGCAAAAACTCCTCTTGGCTTTCAGCATCCTGACAATGTACCAATTTCTCAAGTACTAATTTTTCTAATTGTTGGCGTGAGAGAGGTCGCCATTTTTGTCCCTGATCCAGCAATACTTCTAACAAAAATGGCTGATTTACTAATAAAGAAGTAATAAATGGGCTGTGAGCAAACCAAAAAAGTAACTCGGTTAAAACGTGTGGATTTTCAGTTAATAAAGCTAAATAAGCACTACGACCCACTATATTTTCAAGTAATTTGATGACCTGCAATAAGACTTCATCCGTTTTTTCAACCCGCGTCAACTCCGAAAGCAATAGAACCATAAATCGATCCAAACGCATTCGTGCACCTTGTGACAAACGTCGACATCGAGGGCCATGGCGAAAAGCATGAATCATTTGATAGCAATATTTGGCATTTTCAAAACCCAAACTCATCAATAAATTAATGGATAGTGTTGTTTCCACATGCCCCTGCCAAAGACTGGCTAATTGATTAGCTAATAATCTCTTTTCATCTTCATAATCATCTGCTTTGCCCATTACGGCATGAAAAGCATAGCTGATAATACGTTGATACTGATGTAATTTAGCCAATAAATCATTCCATGAAGCATATCCCATAGCTAAAATAACTTGTGCCTGTTGAAACGGTTTATCAGGTAAAGAATGTGTCTGCTGATCATTTAAACTTTGGAGTGTATTTTCTAATCGGCGTAAAAATAAATAAGCCTGTTTTAACGCATCACTATGATGTAATAACCGTTCCCGTTTTAAAACAGCAAGTGCAGCTAATGCATTTTGTTGCTGTAATTGCAGCAGACGTCCTCCTCGAATTAACTGAAAATTTTGAATAATAAACTCTACTTCACGAATTCCACCCCTACCGCGTTTAATATCCTCTAAACTTGGATTTAATCGTACTTCACGCTCAATCATCGCTTTCATGCTACGTAACGATTCAATCACGCTGAAATCAACATAACGTCTATATACAAAAGGAACGATCAAACGATCAAACCAAGCATGCGTTTTATCAATTGATTTGGAAATAACACGAGCTTTTACCATCGCATAGCGCTCCCAATCACGTCCCTGCTCCTGATAATAAGTTTCCATTGCTGATAAACTCGGAACTAAGGGGCCACTATCCCCATAAGGGCGTAGTCTTAAATCAACACGAAAAACAAAGCCATCAGAAGTTACATTTTGCAAAAGTTGACTAAATTGCTGTACCACTTTACTAAAGTAATGTTGATTTTCAATACGCTCTTCACCATCTGTTTCACCCGCGTCGGTATGAGCAAAAATGAGATCAATATCGGAAGAATAATTAAGCTCTCGCCCCCCTAGTTTACCCATACCTAAAGTTAATAAAGTAACTTCATTACCATTGCTATCCCGAGGGATTCCATAGCGTGAAGATAAAGACTGCTGGCAATATTTCAAAGTATGTAAAATTAAGGCATCAGCACAATCAGACCAGGAGCGCATCACTTGTTGGACAGTGCTAAATCCGGATAACTCAAGCAGCAATAATCGCAAAAACTGAGTATGGCGAAATTGACGTAACTCATGTGCATAATCAACGGATGCTAATGTATGAGGTATCTTTTCTACTCTACAAAAATAATCATTTCGAGCGAGTAATGTATTACAGGTGTCATCCATTAACAGTTTTTTTAACAACACAACGTGCTTACATGCATAGTCACTGACAAGCACTAATTTTTTTACCGAATGACTTAATGGATGCAATAAATCGGAAAAATGTTTTTCAATAAACCATGATTTAGATGCCAGTACTTCAGGGATTTCTATTGACATAACTTTTTATTTACCGAAATAATGAAAATTTTGATTCCCAAAACCAATACTCTCGTTATAAGCTATAAAAAACAATAACTATCTATGAAATTAAAATGAATTTTATTTTTCAGATTTTGCTTGGAAGCATCCTTTTCAGCTCAATGTTAGTTGCAGCAGAACTCCCCGTATTAAATGTGGGGATAGAAAGCTTTAGCCCACCGTTTGTCATGCAAGGTTCAAAAAAAGAAATTTATGGATTTGATATCGACATGATGAATACTCTATGCAAAATGATGCAACGAACCTGTTACTATCACATAATACGTTTTGATGAATTATTAGATGCAGTAGCCAAAAAAGAAATAGACATAGCAATTAGCTCCATCACCATCACCCCAGAGCGAGCAAAAATTGTAAACTTCAGTACCCCCTACTTACTTAGTTACTCTCGTTTTCTTACTAAACCATCAACAAAAGTAGAACCATTTACATTGCAATTCCTAAATGAAAAAAAAATAGGTTTGGAAATAGGGACCATTTTTCCACAGCAATTAACGGCTATGGGCGTCAAGAATGCGCAACTTAAAATATATAATAGCGTCGCTGATCAACTCACCGCGTTAAATAACGATGAAGTGGATATCATTTTGCTTGATAATCCAACAGCTATGTATTGGGCAGCCAACTCATCAGATACATTTAAATTAGCAGGACCTGCTTATATGTATGGTTACGGTCTTGGAATTGCAGTAAACCCTGATGAAGGAGATTTATTGGTTTTACTGAATCAAATGTTATTAAAATATCAGACTTCTCCTGAGTATCAACAAAATTATGATCGTTATTTGCTTGAGTTTTAAGTACCAATACACTGTAGTAAGTCCAACTTATTTTCAACCGGAGTTAAAAACCAAGGCCAAGCGAAAGAAATTTTTCATTTTTTGCTGCAGTTCAGAATAATTCCAAAGTGAATTACAAGATAATGCGATCATCATCTTTTTCTTTTTGGGTAACCATTAATATTTTCCGAAATAATTGTTCTAAAATAAACCAGAAGATACTTTCAACTAATTCAGTTTGCAAATATAAAATTTAATACAAATTAATTTGTATTTATAATGCGCATATTTTATTTAATACATTAATACATCATTAACCACAAATAGTATAAAACCATGCTAAGCCGCGAACAAGTTTAAACCTTACTGATGTTGCGTAATCGTGAAGAAACCATTTTTTCTAAATTACCAGCGGTATCGCCAAGGCATTACATTATACAGCATATGCACGACAAGAAGATGTGACGGCACTACTTACAATTACAATGTTAAAGGCAAGACCATCTATTGCTTAAAGCAGGCATCGTTGAAGCCTTTGTCCACCACATAACCCAGCGAGTTCACGGGTTTAGTAGGGAAACGTATTTTTCTCGTTCGTGAGAGTAACTATCAAAAGGGAGCCAACTCAACCCATACAGGTGCATGATCTGAAGGTCTTTCTGCCCTACGAGGATTTACATCAATAGATGATTGTTTGCATAATACATTCAATTCCTTGCTCAATAAAACATGATCAATTCGCAAACCTCTATTTCGTCTGAAACTGGCTGCACGATAATCCCACCAACTAAAAGACTGTTCTACCTGCTCAAAATTCCTGAAGCTATCATACAATCCTAATTGCAGTAGGTTAGCAAAAGCTTCTCTTTCAGGTAAACTAACCAGTACCGAACCCTGCCATTCAACCGGATCGTAGACATCACGATCTTCAGGTGCAATATTAAAATCACCAACTACTGCCACCTTAGGATAAATACTCATCTGCTGTTGAATAAATGTGCTAACCTTTTGCAACCAAATCAATTTATATTGGTACTTATCTGAAGTTAATTCAGAACCATTAGGCACATATAAGTTAATCAAACGTATTCCTGCCACAGTGACTACTAAAATACGTCGTTGTGGATCATCTAAATCAGTAATATCAGTTATCACATCAGAAATAGGATGTCGACTAATTATAGCAACACCATTATATGTTTTCTGTCCTGAATACACCACGTGATACCCTTTTTCCATAAAAATCGTAGCGGGGAAGTTTTCATCAAGCAGCTTAGTTTCTTGTAAAGCAACTACATCCATTTGTGAAGAATCCATCCATTCTAAGACTTGTTCCAGTCTAATCTTTAATGAATTAACATTCCAACTGGCTAATTTAAACACACCATTCTCCTTTATATTCAATCATAAATGGGGCATGATCAGACAGACGAGCCTCACGAAAAATACGGCTATCCGTTACATATTCAATTAGCCCAGGAGTAATTACTTGATAATCAATGCGCCACCCTACATTTTTTTCCCAGGCACAGCTTCTGTAAGACCACCAAGTGTATTGTTCTTCTTGCTGATTGTGGACGCGAAAAGCATCGACAAAACCCATTGAACCAAAAAGTTCATCCATCCAAGCACGTTCTTCGGGTAAAAATCCTGAATTTTTCTGATTACTACGCCAATTTTTTAAATCAATTTGTTTATGGGCAATATTATAATCCCCACAAATAATCAATTCGCGTCCCTCATTTTTTAATTGGATTAAATGCCTGGCAAATTGTTCTAGAAAGTTATATTTAATCCCCTGACGCTCATCACCACTAGTGCCTGAGGGTAAATAAAGCGAAATGACACTTAACTTAGGGTAATCAAATTGAATATATCGCCCCTCATTATCACAATAATCATAGCCAATCCCCTTTACAATTCGGATTGGCTTATGGCGTGCATAAATAGCTACTCCGCTATATCCTTTTTTTTGGGCTGAATAATAGTCGCAAAAATAATCACTGGGATAAAAAATTTCTTCTGGGAGCAATTGCTCTGCCTGTGCTTTGGTTTCCTGAATACACACAAAATCGGCATCCTGCACCGCAAGCCATTCATAAAACCCATTACGTGCTGCAGCACGAATACCATTCGCATTAAAACTAATTACTTTCATTTTATTTACTCAGTTTAAGAGCAGCTCGTGCCAAACGCTCACCTAAATTTTTAGCTAAAGTGATTTCATCCTCACTTAAAGAACAATCATTAACAACCCCGGAAACATGAGTTACCCCATAAGGAGTTCCACCTGTTACTGTATTATTTAAAGAAGCTTCAGAATAAGGAATACCCAATAAAACCATGCCTTGATGTAACAAAGGAAGCATCATACTTAACAAAGTACTTTCCTGCCCTCCATGCATGCTTGCAGAAGAAGAAAAAAGACAAGCTGGTTTATCAATTAAATCACCAGCCAACCATAAAGAAGAAGTACTGTCTAAAAAATACTTTAAAGGAGCTGCCATATTTCCAAAACGTGTAGGACTCCCTAAAGCCAGTCCCTGACAATGCCGTAAATCATCCAAAGTTACATAGGGTGCTCCATTATCGGGAATTACCTTATCTACCGCTTCACAGGTAGTGGAAACGGGTGGAACTGTGCGCACACGTGCTTCAATTCCGGAAACACGAGCAACTCCACGAGCGATATACTGAGCTAACTGAGCTACAGAACCTGTTTTTGAATAATATAAAACTAAAATGTACGACATCCATGAACTCCACGATTATTTCTTTAAAGGGATTATTAGTGAACTGGTGAATTAGGCGCGAGGGTCTTTTGCAGACCCTACTAAAGAATATAACGTGCTAAATCTTCATCAGCCACTAATTGTGCCAGATTTTTATCCACATAAGTTTTATCAACATGAACGGATTCCCCTGACTTATCAGTAGCTTCAAAAGAAACCATTTCCAACAATCGTTCCATAACTGTATACAAGCGACGAGCACCAATATTTTCCATTCGCTCATTCACTTGCCAGGCAACTTCAGCAATACGTCGAATTCCAGACTCATCAAAACTCAAAGTTAACCCTTCAGTCTCCATCAATGCAGTATATTGTAAGGTCAATGAAGCAGTAGGTTCTGTGAGTATGCGCACAAAATCTTCAACAGAGAGAGCAGACAATTCAACTCGGATAGGCAAACGACCTTGCAACTCCGCAATCAAATCAGAAGGCTTGGCCACATGAAATGCTCCGGAAGCAATAAATAAAATATGATCGGATTTAATCATACCGTATTTTGTGGAAACCGTAGTTCCTTCAACTAAAGGCAATAGATCACGTTGCACTCCTTCACGAGACACATCACCACCGCCACTTTCGGAACGCTTTGCTACTTTATCTAATTCATCAATGAACACAATACCATTTTGTTCAACACTTTCAATCGCACGAACCTTAATGTCTTCCTCATTAATCAACTTTGAGGCTTCTTCTTCACGTAAAATTTTCATTGCTTTAGCTATCGTCATTTTACGTGTTTTGGTGCGATGACTGCCAACTTGTTGGAACATAGACTGTAACTGACTGGTCATTTCTTCCATCCCAGGAGGGGCCATAATTTCGATGCCGACTGGAGTAGCAGACACTTCAATTTCAATTTCATTTTCATTAAGCAAGCCTTCTCGTAATTGTTTGCGAAATACTTGCCTAGCAGTACCGTCTTTCTCAGTAGATGTTAAACTACCACGAGCAGGAGGAAGCAATACGTCAAGCACACGTTCCTCTGCCGCATCCTCAGCTAAATGTTCTACTTTTTTCATTGCTGATTCGCGTTCTTGCTTAATCGCAATGTCAGCCAGATCACGTAAAATAGAATCAACATCGCGACCTACGTAACCAACCTCAGTAAACTTGGTAGCTTCAACCTTAATAAAAGGAGCATGCGCTAATTTCGCCAAACGTCGTGCTATTTCAGTTTTACCAACTCCAGTTGGCCCAATCATTAAAATGTTTTTTGGCATTATTTCATTACGTAAAACATGATCTTGAATTTTCATACGGCGCCAGCGATTGCGTAACGCGATAGCTACCGCTCTTTTCGCGTCTTCCTGGCCAATGATGTGTTTATCTAACTCTTGAACAATCTCACGTGGAGTCATTACCATGCTATTATTTGCTGTCATTGCTTAATTCTTCTATGGTTAAATTATTATTGGTGTAAATACAAATCTCTCCCGCAATAGTCAATGCTTTACGGACTATTTCCTTAGCGGATAATTTGGTATTTTGCATCAATGCCCGTGCAGCGGCCTGGGCGAAAGGGCCGCCTGAACCAATGGCAATTAAACTTTCTTCAGGCTCAATCACATCACCATTACCGGTAATAATTAGGGACGATCTACAATCTGCTACTGCAAGCACCGCTTCAAGACGACGCAACATTCTGTCCGTTCGCCAATCTTTAGCAAGCTCTACTGCAGACCGCATCAAACGACCTCGATACAACTCCAACTTGCTTTCAAAGCGTTCAAAAAGGGTAAATGCGTCTGCAGTTCCTCCGGCAAAACCAGCGATAACTTGATCTTTATAAAGCCGCCGCACTTTACGTGCATTACTTTTCATCACGGTATTTCCTAAAGTAACTTGACCATCACCGCCGATAACGACCTGATTCCCACGTCGTACTGAAAGTATGGTTGTCCCACGAAATTGTTCCAAAGTTAAATCCTCAATATAGTCTAAATAAATTACTAGCGTACTTGAAATTCAAGATGGGGGTGAAAAATAAAAAAACAATGGTTTACACTAAAAAAGACACACCATGAGCCAAACCAGTTAACTCAAGATGTTGTGCAATACTCTGACCAATATCAGCAAAAGTATCACGACGACCTATGAAATGACTATTTAGACTGGGCCCATAGACCAATACGGGAATATGTTCTCGTGTATGATCTGAACCGGGAAAAGTAGGATCACATCCATGATCTGCAGCAATAACTACTAAATCATCGGGTTTTAATATACGGTCCAACTCTGGAAGTCGTGCATCAAACTCTTCAAGCGCATGTGCATAACCGGTCACATCACGTCTATGCCCATAAGAAGAATCGAAATCGACAAAATTTGTGAATATTAAACTGCCTGCAGGAGCCGTTTTCATTGCTTGCAAAGTAGCATCAAATAAAGCCATATTGCCATCAGCTTTAATTGTTTGTGTAATTCCTTGATGTGCATAAATATCAGCAATTTTTCCTAGAGCAATTACTTCCCGACCTGCCTCACTTAAATAATCGAGTAACGTTTTTGCAGGAGGTAATATCGCATAATCTTTGCGATTGCCTGTGCGTTTGAATGTACCCGATTTTCCTATAAATGGTCGTGCAATGACCCGGCCAATCTGATACTCATCCACTAACTCACGAGCAATCTCACAAATATCGTACAAACGCTGCAAACCAAAATATTCCTCATGAGCTGCGATTTGAAACACGCTGTCTGCTGAAGTATAAACAATAGGTTTACCTGTACGTATGTGTTCTTCACCTAACTCTTCAAGAATAATTGTTCCTGATACATGTTTTTCCCCTAAAACTCCGGGTATATTCGCACGTTGAATAAAAGCATCAATTAATTTTTTGGGGAAACAATTAGATTGTTCAGAGAAACAACCCCATGCAAAGGTAACCGGTACACCAGCTATTTCCCAGTGTCCACTTGGAGTATCTTTACCCAAGCTTTGCTCGACGGCATAGCCATAATAACCTATAGGCTTAGCAAAAGAAGATAATTCAACAAAGCGCAATCCAGAACTGGCTATAGCCGCGTGATAAAGACCTAATTTTGCCAGATTAGGTAACATTAATGGCCCCTGACGTAAGCCCACTTTATCACCTTTACCCTGTGCACATGCTTCGTGAATGTGCACAAAGGTATTGGCACCTACATCACCATAATGACTTGCATCAAGGCTGGCACCAATGCCAAAAGAGTCCATCAGTAAAATACAAACCCGTCCTGTCATGCTTTTTAGTCCTCAACTTGTTGGCAATAAGTTTCTTTTAAACCCAATAGCATAAGCAACGCAATGAATAAACCTAAAGGTAAAATAATCGCTGCATGTTGATAAGCATCTAATAAATAAACTGGAGTTCCATTAATTAACTGCGTCCCCTCATAGTTCGTTAATAAATAACTAAATAGGTTTTGATAAATAATGTAACCGCCTTGAATCAATATGGAAATAACACTTACCGCGGTTGCAATCATTACAGGCGAACTACTTTCAGCTACTAAGGCATAGCTAATCACTTGTGTTGAAGTAAATAAACCCAATAAGAAAAAAAAGAATGCCATAAGAGTCAAAGACACAGGAAGATAAAGAACAGCAAATAAAATGAGCAGGGAAGCAAAAACGCCCATTTTCATAGGAAGAATTCGTAACCCCATTTTATCAGATATCCATCCTACTAAAGGAGAACCAATAATCGCACCTAAAAACAACATACTATTGACCATCGAAGCTTGCTCAGCACTGATCCCTAAACGTTGTTCTAAATACAAAGTACCCATCATTGCGCCAAATACAGCTATAGTCATATTCATTAGACTGGCATAAAATGCGGCACGAATATATTGTGTATTAAAATAGGCTTTTTTAGCAGCCGAAAATACATCGATTGCTTTGCCTTTTTTCTTTATGGCAATTGGTGGTCTTTCCTTGATCCAGAGAAACATAAACACCAATATTATAAAACCAAGAACCCCCATATATTGTACTGCCTGACGCCATCCAACCAAAACCACCAATTTAGTTAAAGGATATTGAGCCAGCATACCTCCAGCCATAGCCATGGTTACTATCGCACCAGTAACTAAAGCCATACGCTTTGGGGGAAACCAGTGTGATGCTAAACGAACGGGGCCTAAAAAACAGAATGCACTGCCAATCCCAGTAACAAAACGTGAAAATAAAGCAATATAAAAAGAATGGGAATGAGCCAGAATAAATGTGCTCACTACGCACAAAAACATAGCAATAAGCAATGTATTTTTAACGGAGAAGCGATCAAGAACCATTCCTGCGACAAAAAGAAACAACACATTGGCTAAGTAGTAGATGCTTGATAACCAGGCCATTTTATCTGCCTGAATTTGATAGTCCTGCATGATGTTTTCTGCTATAGATGCAAACATATTCCCCTGAATAAACTCATAGAAGAAGAACAAAGTTGCTGCAAAACATACCAGCCAAGGTAACAATGAAGATTTAAAATCATCAAATTCCTGAAACTCATTAACCATGTCCATTTTTACTCCTCAGTTTTTAGCGTTTGCAATACGTTTCGCGAGTCAGTAATGCGACGATTAAAGCCGCAACGGCAGTTATTGGAAACATCCACATTGCAAATTGAAAATCAGAAGCGGTGTAACTCATTACTGCTGTTTCTGTATGATGTGCCATTAACCAACCAAATAAGACTTGCCCAACTCCACCACCACCCATAATAATCACCGAAGCAATGGCTGTAGAAGCCCCTGTATTTTCAGCAGGGTTACTTTCAGCGATTAAAGGATAAGAAATTACCTGCGTACTGGTAAAAAATCCTAAAGCAAAAAAGAGAATACTTAGAATAAATTGAGAAAGAACTACGTGCAGAAATAAAGGAAGTAGTGTCAGCAAGGTCACAACTGCACCAAAAATCATTAAGGGTTTACGACGCCCTTGCGAATCAGACAACCACCCGGCTAATGGACAACCAATCACACTGCCCATAAAAATAAGACTCACCACATTGCTTGCTGCCATTTCGGATAAATGATGCACTACCTGCAGATAGCTAGCGCCCCATAAAGCACAGAAAACCATAATAGGTAAGTTAAGAAACGAAGTAAAAAAACCAGCCAGCCAATTTTGTGGATTCACCAAAGCTTTTATAAAACTTGTACCAGTTTGTACTTGATTATTTTCACTTTTTCCTGAAAAGCGTTCCGGTTTGTCATGCACAATCCAGAAAATCCACAACAATAAAACTGCACCCACTGCCCCATCAATTAATAAAGCACGACGCCATCCAAACAGCTCATAAAGATAGGCAAAAGGCGTATGAGCCATCATGCCACCTACAAAAGCCATGGTCACCAAAGAACCAATAACCAGAGCCTGCCTTCTTGGCGGAAACCAATGTGATACCAAAACAATACAAGATAAAAAGCAAAATGCATTCCCTATTCCAGATAGAAAATGGAAAAAAGAAGCCAGGATAAATGAATCAGTCAGAGCAAAACCTACGGTACCAAGAACACAAATAAATAGAGCACTTAAAATCACTGTTCGCGTAGAAAAACGATCAAGAATAGCCCCTGCAGGAAGAAGGAAAAGAATGTCTGCCCATAAATAAGCGCTGGACATCCAGCTAACCTGCGTCGCATCGATATGAAAATCATCGCGTAATGATTGATTAATAACATCGAAAATATTAAGCTGAAAAAATTCATAGAGAAAGAAGAGACCAGCAGATAGACAAACAAGCCAAGCCATCAAGTCGCCACGAGACCTCAAGGCGCTTGAATCCACCGTAATAGAATGCGACACAATTACTCCTCACATCATGGCTTAAAAGTTGCGCCAGAGTATACCAAAGCTCAAACAAAATTGGTATCTTTATTGAACAATAGATTTATTAATACTTTTGCTTAAATTTTAGAATCTGTTGCTATTTCGCAAGATTGAGCAAAAGTAGCCACAGACCTATGAGCAAGTCAAAACAGAACTACGCAGCAAGATTAATGGCATACCATTAACAATAACCTGCTGCACCTGGGTCAAGTGTGACAATAAATCCGGTGACAACTGAGTGATACGCTGAGGATGAATCACCACATAATTTTCTGTCTGATTCGCCAATAACTGACAAAGAACTTTATTATCGTGAGTAAATTTAACTTTACCTGCTGAATAAAACTGCGCAGAAAATTCTGGTTTATAATCCCAATAAACTAAATTGCTGTCCGCAGCTGGTGATTGTTTTAACCAGGCAGCAATTACTGGTTTCTGGGTTTTAGACACAACCTCGGGAATGAGATTAAAAATAATCGTTGCAAGCAAAAAAATCATACCACAACTTAAGGACAATCCCAGTACTAGCTTTTTCGCCCGTAACATAGCTCCTGCTCGTATCCAATATTCAGTGAAAAACAAAGCAAAGAATGGCAAACAAGGAAATACATAAGTGTAAATGATATTACTTGAAAACGTAAAAAAGAATAAAGGAACAACCGTACATAAGAAAAGATAACCCAGCCATCCGTCTTCATCACTAAACAATGAAGGCAAAGTTTTTCTATATTTTACAAACCAAACCGCTCCTAAAAAACACCAGGGGAAAATTCCTAATGCGGCAAAAAGCCAAATCATTCCCCAATACTCTTTATGAGCATAACCATACTTATCACCAGTCCATCCAGGATTTATAAACCGATGAAAATGCTCACCCACAATAAAATAATTTAAAAAACCTGGGGTGCGTATTTCTGCCCAAATATACCAGGGAAGTGCGATTATCAAGACAATTAAAGAGCCTTTAATCCAAGGTAGTCTGTTCCATAAATTACGCCATCGATTATACAACAAAACCCAAAAGAAAATGGGCATTCCTGCCAAAACTAAAGCTACTGGTCCCTTTGCCAACAAACCCAAACCCAAACCAATAAAAAAGAGATAAGACCAAAATTTAGTTTCAACGACAACTGCATGCCAAAAAGAAACCAGAACTAACGTAGTGCAAAAAACTAAAGACGGGTCTGTCATTACAGTGCCCGCGTCAAGAAAAAAATATAATGTTCCTGCAAGAACCAAAGTAGCTAAAGTAGCTACAACCGCGCCACTGTGTTTTTTAGCTAAATCCCAAATAAGCCATATAACACCAATAGATAAAAGCAACCCTGGTAAACGAACAGCTAACTCATTCACCCCAAAAAATTTCATTGAAGATGCTGATAACCACGTTGATAAAGGAGGTTTAGCCCAAAATGGAACACCATAATCATGTAATAAGGTGACCCAATTCCCTGTTTCTAACATTTTACGTGCAATTTCTCCATAACGTGCTTCGGAAACATCATTAAGAGGAATACCCCACATGGCAACAACGCGGCATATGAGAAGGAAAAGCAACGCGAATAAAGCACTGTTAAAAAAAAATTGCTTCTGCTGCAATTTATCATTTTTTACGTCCACAACAAACCTCTTTCAATTTGCGTCATGCCTTAGTAATTAAGGCAGCGGGTAAGGCTATTAAATTAAACTGATGCAGAATATTACTCGTTCTTAAAATTAATACAATTTTTTTCAAGTTTTTTTCTGCTTAAAGCTTCAAACTACTTTAAAAATAACTAACTAAATTAGTACTTATGTCCTTGAGCTTGTCTGTACAATCCAAGAATTTCGCTCTGGTACTAGATCGCCGTAAATAAACCACAAAATAGATACCTTAGTAACATTGCCAAAGCTTAGTAAAAATTCACAAAAATAAAGTATAAGATTATGAATTTAAAATTTTTTTTGTAAATCAAATTGTATAATGAAAATCCATGACTCAACGTTTAGTTTGGTTTACACTGGTACTGTAAGAAAAAACTTACATAACTTTTTTTGGAGATATGGGAGACAAAAACGATGTTTAAATTAAAGGATTTAGTCAAATTAAAAGACGATTTTAAAAAACGTAGTCAAAATCATTTTAGTCAATGAAGATAGCAAAACAATTAAAGAAACAAGTGAACATAGAAAATATCTACTTCAGTTTTTAAGCTCTATAATGGACTTGCTGTCCTCCAACACTAAAAGTCCAATATTCCCAAAATACAAACCTCATGCATTTTACGGCGCGCTATTTATTGTAATCAATCATCTTAACAGAACTCGATGGTTAGGAAGTATGTTCCTTTTCTTCCTACATTTATGAAAAATCCTGTGAGCCACTTGATGCAAAACTGACAAACAATTTAGAAAAAACATATTTTTTCATCAATAGATAAACTTGTTTTACCAGATATTCTTAAATTGTTCCAAGATATGATTTGTGCACAACAAAGTAAAGCATTAAAAATAGCAGTTCAAAAATTCACGAAGTACAATAAGCCTGCTACTAATGATACTAAATCTCCTGATATGTCATTTACCTATTTTAGTAGTGTTTTTCCCCTCTTTAGTAATTAAGACACAGCCAACAAATAATGAGGATAAACCAGCACTAGAGACTGAGTCTAACAACATTCTCGATATTAACATTAAAAAACTATTTAATTCCTAAACTTACAATTACTCTCTGTAAATTAGCCGCTATGTGCACACTGCGGCTAATTTATAACAACAATAGTGTTTTATATAAGCCATTTAGATTAATTTTTGCTACAATGCTTTTTTTAATTAACAAAACGTTACCTTGCTTTAATGAAAATTGAATTAATTATGAAGAAAGTAGTGTGTTTCCTGATGCTTTGGACTGTAATCCAGAATATAAGTTTTGCACTACCCACTCAAAAAACATCATCCAGTGCACTACAAGAAATTCCTGGGAAAACATCTCGTTTTGCTCCTAAAAAGTTAATCTCAATTACTATTGATGATTTACCCTTTGTCGGTGAATATCGAAATGTTCATTTGAATATGATTATTGAGACAATGACGAAACAACACGTTCCAGCTACAGGATTTATTATCGCTAGTGAAGTTCATAAAAATAATTGGGAAGTATTACACAAATTTCGTAATGCTGGTTTTGGGTTAGGCAACCATACACTAACACATGCTAATTTAAGTAAACTGAATAGGAAAAAATACATTCGTGAAATTCAACAGGCTGATGTCATCTTAGCACCAGTTTTAACAGAACCAAAATATTTTCGCTATCCTTATTTGTCAATGAGTTCTGGACAAAAAAAGGAAGACATTCTTTGTTTTCTTGCTAAAAAAAATTACTTGGTAGCACCAGTTACTATAGATTCTAAAGATTTTGTCTTTAATCAGCGCTTATTAGCAATGCCAGAAATAGAGCGGCGTGCTTATCTTGCTAAACTCAAACCTTTTTATCTAGATTTCATTTGGCAGCAAACTATTCTTGCTGAAGAATACAATCAATATCATCATAATGCAGGACAAGCACAAATTTTATTAATTCATGCAAATTTACTTAATGCTTATTTATTGCCGGATATTATTAATTTATATAAGAAAAAAGAGTATACTTTTGTAAGTTTGGAAAACGCTTTAAAAACATTTAAGCATCCAGTGCGCTGCTTGAAATCTCAGCCTCATCCACAGCCACAACCTGATCCTAAAAATGATATGGAGATAGAAGCATTTATCGAATGGGATTAGGATCTATTAAATATGAAAATAATTTATCCTGCACCTATTAATTTATGATACAATTGGTCCAAAATTAACCCTATTAAACGGTAAAATAATTTTGCCCCGTTTACATTGAACAAGTTTAGCACACTTGCCACAGGCTATTTCTCTACTGTTTGACACTATAGCCTATTATTAAGGAAGTACTATGAGTTTTACATCTTTAAATCTAATCGAACCATTATTACGTGCCATAAGTGAATCAGGCTATAAGGAACCCTCCCCTATTCAAATTCAATCCATTCCTGCCATTTTACAAGGTAACGATATTTTGGCGTCGGCACAAACTGGGACAGGTAAAACAGCAAGTTTTGTATTGCCCATTTTACAAAAAATTCATGAACAGCCGCGCGCTAAAAGTAATCAAGCGAAAATCTTGATCCTGACTCCAACACGGGAGTTGGCAGCTCAAGTGCATGAAAGCATTAAGCAATACGGACAATATTTATCTCTACGCTCAACTGTTGTTTTTGGTGGCGTAAAAATTAATCCACAAATGATGAAGTTACGTGGTGGCGTTGAAATTCTAGTGGCCACCCCAGGACGCTTAATGGATTTGCACCAACAACGTGCAATTCAACTTCATGAAGTAACTACCTTGGTTTTAGACGAGGCCGACCGCATGTTGGATATGGGCTTTATCCACGACATTAAACGTATTATTAACTTATTACCTAAAAAGCGGCAAAATTTATTATTTTCTGCCACGTTTTCTAATTCAATTCGTGCTCTAGCTAAAAGCTTGCTTAATAAACCAGTCGAAATTGACGTATCTCCACGGAATACAACAGTGATTGCAGTCAAACAAACAGTTCATCCTGTTGATAAAACCAGCAAACATTTGCTACTTAGCCATTTAATTCATAAAAATAAATGGGGACAAACTTTGGTATTTTCAAAGACCAAACATGGCGCGAATAAATTAGTTAAACAACTGGGCGAGAATCACATTTATGCAGCGGCAATCCATGGCAATAAATCCCAATCACAGCGCACCAAAGTATTAGCAGATTTTAAATCAGGTAACTTACACATACTGGTAGCCACTGATATTGCTGCTCGTGGTATTGATATTGATCAACTACCTTGTGTAGTTAACTTTGATTTACCTCAAGTAGCTGAAGATTATATTCACCGTATTGGCAGGACAGGACGTGCAGGCGCTTCTGGACTTGCTGTATCTTTAGTAAGCGCGGATGAAGCAGGTCAGTTATATGCTATTGAAAAACTGATCAAACGCAAATTAGAGCGTATTGAAATTGAAACGTTTGAACCGAATCATCACCTACCCAGTACAATACTTCCTTCGCAAATTAAAAAAGCCATACCCAGAAATAGGAAACCTTCTGTCAATGCTAAAAAAACAAGGAAAAAACCTTTTAGAAGGAATACCGATAAAAAATAACAAAGCGATTTCAAGAATGCTTAACTTTTATCAGATGATCAAAGAAATGCGAGGCTTCACATTAATTGAAATGATGATCGCTCTAATGATTATCGGGTTATTAGCCACTATAGCCTATCCAACCTATGTCAACTTCATCTTGAAATCGCGCCGCCACGACGCATTAGCTGCATTAACCCAAGATCAAATCATACTGGAACATTGCTATGCACAAAATAGATCTTATACTAAAGTGTGTAGCTTCTTGCCTGCATTCCCGCAAACATCACCCCTAGGTTATTACCAAATTAGGTTAACAAATTTAAGTACAACACATTATACCCTTATGGCCACACCAATAGGGAGCCAGATAGTAGATAGTTTGTGTGCCAACTTGATGGTAGATGAAATGCAGGTAAAAACTGCTGTCGATTCTGCAGGTACAATGCAAAGTATTTGCTGGAGTCTCGCGTAATAAAAGATTTTTCGGAAATTCTACTGCAGCGGTTTAATAAAAAATGTGTTCAAGTTCTTGGAAGAAGGTAGGTTTTGAGTATGCCAAAGATGATCTTCCTCATATTTAGAGCGAATAGTTAACAAAATTTCTCTTTACACCGAAACACCAATTTCATACCATCAATATCAATAGATAGTCCAACTCTGAAATTTAAATGGAAATTTTTTGTTTTTTCATGGGTATACTGTATGTATACACGGCAAATATTTATTTACCTGTGCTCACCCTGGTAATCTTTTACATTACGCCAAAATACTCAATTATTCTCTTCTTTCTTTTGGGAATCAGCTGGGGTTGGCTTCATCAATGGCTAATGTTACCTAAAGGATTACCGAATGTTAATGTAATTCAACAAGCAATAATACAAGGAACTATTACCTCTATTACGCTAAAAAACCCACATAAAACTCAGTTTTTATTAAAGCTTGAGCGATACAATAATCTTCCAGCTCAAGGCCTAATTCAATTATCCTGGTACAATAAAACCCCTATCTTACATATAGGACAACATTGGCAATTTACGGTAAAACTAAAAAAACCACGTAATTTTCTGAATCCAGGGAGTTTTGATTATGTTACTTCACTTAGCAAACGACACATCATTTGGACCGGTTATATTCGCTCAAAAAAAAATAAATTACTTGCTGATGCGCATTCAGGTTTTAATTGGTTAGAATTACGTGAAAACTTGGGGAATCAACTTACACCATTAGCACCCAATCAATCCATTGCGGGCGTTGTTGAAGCACTCACTTTAAATTTAACCCAGCACATCAGCCAGGAAGATTGGGAATTATTTCGCCGTACGGGCACCATTCATCTATTCGGCATTTCAGGGGAACATATTGCGTTAATATCGGGATTAATTTATTGGCTAAGCACTTGGTTATGGTCACGCAGTGCTTATTGTTGCCTATTCATCCCTGCTCCATATGTTGCCAGTATTTGTGGTTTACTGGCCGCTATATTTTATGCTTTTTTAGCAGGATTTGATCCTCCAGTACAGCGAGCGTTAATGGGCTGCTTCTTCTATACTCTTTGCAGTTTAGGAAAGCAACGATTTAGCCCTTGGCAAGTATGGCGTTATGCATTATGCGCTGTACTTTGTCTTGAACCGCATTCAGTATTTATGCAAGGATTTTATTTTTCTTTTCTAGCAGTAGCCTGTTTACTTCTCACCCAACAGCGCTGGCGCCTTAAGGGATACAAAAGCAGCCTGGCACTTCAATTAAGTTGTTTAATTGGCTTAATGCCCTTGACATTGTATTGGTATTCTTATGGATCAATCAATGGCTTTATTGCTAATTTATTTGCAATTCCCCTAGTTGGATTTCTCATTGTACCTTTAGCTTTGCTTACAATGTTAGTAAGTTCATACAGTTGGGCATGGCTACTTATGAAGCCATTATCCTGGCTTATCGCTTTATTATTTAAAGGACTCCATTGGACTGAACATCTGGCAGCCATTAATATTGACTATTCAATAACGTCTATTGAGCAAACCCTTGCCTTAATAAGCGCATTGTTAATGTGGGTTTTATTACCGATTAGACCCTTTCGATGGCTCACTTTGCTCTGGTTGCTAATTCCCTGCTTTCCATCACGTACCTTGATTCAGCCTGGTACAGTATTAGTTCATGTTTTAGATGTAGGTCAGGGTTTGGCAATCACTATTCGTACCGAACATCATGTATTGCTCTATGACACTGGGGATCAATTTTTCCAAGGTAGCGATTTGGGTAAAATGGTAATTTTGCCTTATTTTAAAAATTTAGGGATAAAAAAAATAGACACAATAGTCATCAGCCATCCAGACAAGGATCATCTGGGTGGACTAAAGTCAATTGAAAGTGCATTGAGCGTAAGTCAACTGTTGGTGAATGAACCTCGCTATTACACACACGGCTTAAAATGTCATGATTATTCTGAATGGCAATGGGATGGTGTTCATTTTCGTTTCTTAGCCATTAAGAGGGCATTTAAAGACAAAAATAACAGTTCTTGCATTTTACAAATCAGTACCAATGCAGGAAAAATAGTGTTAACCGGTGACATAGAAAAGGAAGCTGAGGATTTTTTGGTGAAATCTTACGGCGCTGAACTAAAGTCGGATGTACTACTTATTCCCCATCACGGCAGCAAAACCTCATCTTCTTATCGCTTTCTATTAGAGGTCGCACCCCGTTATGCGATTGCTTCTCTAGGCTTTGATAATCGATTCCACTTTCCCCATACAAAAACTTTAGCCAGTCTGAATAGCTTACATATTCCATTTTACAGAACAGATGAGTGCGGCATGGTAGAAGTCATCTTACCCGCGAAAGGAGAAATAAAACCTCCGCAATGTTTTAGTGGTATTATTATTGATAATCATTGAATGCATACCACTGAATAAGCTGACGCACAAGCAGCTGAATAAACAGTGATTTTTAATCGGATCAGTTAAAAATTTAATTAAACAGATTGGAAATTGTTAATTTTTAGAAGCTGGAACAAAAGTAATTGACTCTCTTTCAAATGTTGTCTTAATTACAGTCAACACCTCATCTCTCACCGCATCTAAATCACTTTTTGACCAATATAACAATTTCAGTTCAACACCCCCACTGTCAATCATTTGTGATAATAAAATTTTAATATCTGGATTAGGTAGAATGTGAATACAGTTTTCACAAATATTTTTCAGTAAGGATTTAATATTAGCTACATTATGGGAAGCTTCGATCCGCAATAGGATTTAGAGAAAAAGAGATTTGCTCCCATTTTAAATGGACAACATATTCCCATAAGTTGTTCATAATACCCAGATAAAATTTAGAAAAGTATAAAAATAGTATCAAGTTAATGCTCTTATTCCTACTAATTTAGAAAATACTGAAAAAATGTTTAGAAAACTCAAATCGCGAGCATCAGCTCGCGATTAAAAATTAATAAGGAAAAGTTAATAACAGGATTGTTGTAACCAACAGTGCCCATAGTTATTGCACACACGCACTGTCTGACATGCAGGGGCATAATAATCATTGTAAAAGGGAGCACCAATCACTACGCCAGGGCCCCACAAGCCACCACCATAATATCCGCCGTGCCAACCACCGCCTCCATGCCAACCGCCACCGCCTCCGTGCCAACCGCCGCCACCTCCGTGCCAACCACCGCCACCTCCGTGCCAACCACCACCGCCTCCATGCCAACCACCACCGCCTCCGCCACCTCCATGCGCGCTGCAAACGGCGCTAACAAAGAGACTTAGAGCAAAAACTGCGGTACGTATGACTTTACTCAACGTATTTCTACTCATAATATCCCCCATTTCTTTACTTATTTGCTAATTTTAGTATAGCTTAAAAGGGGTTAATCATAGGCAGATTGTCTATGAAATTTATTTTTTATGAATTCCCAATACTGTAAATAAATGAAATAATACACATGAAATTATTTACAATAATTTCATGTATCATCTGGCATAAATAAAAAGAGGAGAGAAGAGATATGATAAAACCACTGACTCGTGATATTCTCTTAACTTTAATTATTAAATTTTCTCTGTTGTTCTTATTATGGTCTGTATGCTTTAAAAATATCGAAAAGTCAAATAAAAATATCGAGCAACAGTTGTTAGGTACGGTACAACAAAGCCAATCATAAATAAAAAAGCTACAGTTATTTCACTTAGGAGATATACCCATGGTTCCTGGTAGTGATCTAGTCGATCTTTCCCGTTTGCAATTCGCTTTAACAGCACTTTACCATTTTCTGTTTGTGCCATTGACCTTAGGCCTCTCCTTAATTTTAGCAATCATGGAAACCATTTATGTAATGACTGGACGGGATATTTGG
>NZ_JBAQZB010000100.1:0-1865 GCF_049790535.1 Legionella sp. | reverse complement strand
GGTCATAAATTAGCAAGAATATTAATTGAACCTGGAGACACCCGCTCTCGTTTAACTCGTTTAGTTTACAAAAAACCGGGTAAAAATTGTCCAATAGGCCGTTTAGAAGAAGCATTTTATAAAGTTTGTGCTGTAGAAGAATTGGAAAGAAAAGTAATGCGGGCAGTGAAAGATCATATATTAAAATCGCTTACACTACTTAATCAAATTGAAGAAGCTTTAAGCTGTAATTTGTTAAATCATGAAGAAGCTAAACAATTGAAAGAAGCAGAGCTAGCACGACAGGCCATCATCAAAGTTGATGATTTTAATGATGATGAGTTACGTCGTCCTGAGGCTATAAAAATTAAAAGTAAAAAGGCAGCTAAGCACGAGTTTATTGATTCCGAAATTAATTTGGGGTAAAGGGTAAGTTCTGTTCCCACAGCACTTCTTTTTCTATTACTTATATCAACTGATTATAGTTATTTGATTTCTTTAGGAAGCAGATATTTCATTGCAAAATCTTTACCAATGCATTCACCAAAGTTTTTTCCCCATGTTGCGGCATCAGTAGCATTGATTTTTTCTGGAATATTGGCGTAGAGTTGGTTTTGACATTTACTTACACTTTCAGGAAGGACACTGACGCATTGATCATAATTCATTTTGATTGTCTCAAGCCGTTGTTTCAAATCTGGGTCACTCATGAATCCCTTACAAATAAGCGTTGGTAATATGGGTACTATAGAATTTAACCATTTCGTCTTAGTAATATCAGATGAACTAGATGATTGTGTTGTCGTTGGAGTTGTTATGGCTTCAGCGGCAGGACTCTTAGTGGCGCTTGAAACAGAGGTATCTGCATATATTAAGCCGCTACCAAGCAACATTGAGACAGCAATAAGTGTTTGTTTTTGCATAATTCTATTATCCTTGATCTGTCCTCTTAATGTATATAGTAGAACAAATAATCCTTTTTTGCCTTAAATTAATTTGTTTTGTTCATTATTTGAACTAAAATATGGATGTGAAGAATATTAAAAAGGAATTATTATGGAAAAGCAACGTCTTACTTTATTGGTACCTTGCATATTATTACTTTCATTAGTTCTTTTTCCATTTTGCTCAACTTATGCTGCAAGTAACACCTTTATTTTTAATCCTAATTCGTTATCATGGAAAGCTATTGATGAGTATGGCAAAGTAGTTCGCACCGGTAGAGCTTCGGGAGGAAGAAAATATTGTCCAGATATTCACCGCGGATGCAAGACTCCAGCAGGGGTTTATCGAGTATGGAGTAAGGGGGGGCCTGGTTGTCGTTCAAGTCGTTACCCAGTAGGGAGGGGTGGTGCACCTATGCCTTATTGTATGTATTTTAGTAAAAATTATGCAATACATGGTTCTTATGAGGTTCCAAATTATAACGCCAGTCATGGTTGCGTACGTTTGATTCCAAGTGATGCCAGTTGGTTAAGTCATAATTTTATTAAAATTGGTACGAAAGTAATTATTAGACCTTATTAGGAGTATTTTTCATTTATATAAAAGTTGATGATGGACTTGTTTGTCCAACACCAAATATAACTAAGAAAAGTTTACAATGCTTATACCTTGCTTAGTAGCGAGCTTCTCTGATGAGTGAGGCCATATGATATAACATGGATGTTGGTCATTTTTGAGTAAATTATACAGAAAATACTATAATGCACCCGATTGGTTAATCCTGAACGTTCTTAACGTTCAATAATGGCAGCAACTCCCATTCCTCCAGCGGTACAAACACTAATTAAAATACGTCCTTTACCTTTTTCTACCAATATTTTAGCTGCAGAGCCAACCAAACGCCCTCCAGTAGCTGCGAATGGATGGCCTAAAGCAAGGCT
>NZ_JBAQZB010000099.1:0-27926 GCF_049790535.1 Legionella sp. | reverse complement strand
CTCCTCAACTTCGGTAAAATGAGGCTCATATTCTTTAAGACCTTCATTACAAAAATCATCAAATAGATGATCTTCATCTTTAAATGATCGCTCAATATGAATTTTTTGTTTTTCTTTAATTTTGTTTAGTTTAGGCAAAACTGTTTTATATATTTTTTGAATACTTTCTCTAATTTCTATAATATAAGGTGATGTTTTATCTTTTGTTTGAAGTAATTTTTTATACTCTGTTATGTTCTCGTATAATTCGACAATACCTTTATAGGATTTTTCTTTTTTTTCTATACTTTTTGTCGCTTCGTCTATTTTGTTGTCAGTAATCCTCATTCTTTGCTTTAATGGTTCTTCATTACAGACTAATGCAATGTGTTTTTTAGAATGTAAATTCAGAGGATGCAATAACCCTTTGTAATATTCATCAGTGATTTTTTTTAATGGCTCAGACAAGGTACCAGGATTAAGTCCAAATTTATCTTCCCAACTATCTGCTTCAAGAACCATAGGGGTCAATAGTGTTGCGCGTATTTTGTCTAAATTATCGAGGACGCCATTATGAATGGTCGTAGTAAATTCGTTGAGTTTTTGGGTTAGTTCTCTATACAGTAGCAACATGTTTGGTGATTGTAAGAATAACTTAAAATACGAATCAGAATCATTAATTAATTGCGTAATAGTTTTCGTCGCTTTTTCAGCGTTTTTTTGTAATCGTTGTTGTTCTTCAGCGGTTAAATTGTTCTTATTATTTAATACCTTAATATGCTTAGGGCTAATGTAGAACACATTGAGCACATGCCGTAATGAGTTATATTGTACGGAGTTTGTCGAAGAAATTTGCTCGGGTGGCGGGTGGTATGCTTCAGTTTGTTCTTGAAAGCTAGCATAAATATTTTGCGCTTTGCTCATTAATTCCTGGAGAAAGAATTCGCCGTGAGGATCGGTTGCGAGTCGGGTCGTTAATTTAATGATTTCGTTGATGTGTTGGTAAGCTTGTAGTAAGTAATATACGTAAAAGCCTTTTTTAAGTTTTGCATAATATTTATCCTTTTGAGTTAGCAATACGTAATAATAGTATTTAATGTTTGTATATTTAGCGTAAAGCTCTTCTTTTTCTGTGGTACTTAAATTTTCATTTTTTAATTTTTCTAATGCGAGGGCAATTCCTTCCAAGTGATAAAGACTATTATAAAGATCTTTTATCGCGCGCACCTGTCTGCTTTGTTTTAAATGTATATTGGTATCTTTTCGATCTTCCATCTCAGGATAGGGGATTCCAAATTTTTCAGGCACTAATTCGTGTTGTATTGTTTTATTAAATAATCCAACTAAAGCAAATAAGTCAGTTCTAAATTCAGAAATGCTATGGGAAATATTAGTGTTTTTAAGGAGATGATGTGCTCTTACCTCGTTATTAGTATTAAGCACAAGCTTGGTAGCATCATTTTCACTGCGGAATTTTTCCATAGCAAGGTCAATATATTCTTGACTTTGTTGTTTCCAGGTCGTGTCAATAGTGGCAAAACATTCGTATAAATGTCGATTTAATTTTAAGAATGTACCTAACGTAGGAGCATTTTTATAGTTAACTAATTTATTTGATAATATGTCAATCAAATGCTTATCAAATTTTAGTGCTGTTTCTCGAGATTCTTGTGGTACCGCATCAATGAAATAGGGCTGAATGATACTATATAACTTACTTAAAGTGTCTCTATCCTCATTTTTAAGGTCCCAAATATCTATAGTTGGTAATATGTTGATAAAGTCAGTGTATGCTTTTTTTGAGATCTCTAATTTTTTAAGCTCATTTTGATACCATAGGTATAGCTCTAAGGATTGCTCAGCACTTAATTGGTTCCGGTCTTGCAGTAAAATGTCGTCGCATGATTTGATAAATTTTAATTTTTCTTCTCCAAGAGGGCATTCTATTTCATCACTTTTAATCCCTAGAGGTATTGATTCATTGATGGCAAACACGTTTTCAATTTTATGATAAGGAAATAAAATCAACTTTGTTTGTGCATGTATAAACTCAATAAGTTTTTCATTCAGCATAATATAAAATAATTGGCTGTTTTTATTCTTGAGGATTAAATTTTCTAAAGCCTTTTGTTTTGCTAAAACACGACTAACGTGTTCTGTCGGCAATGTGCCTCCTAGCCAAAATATAGGTTTTTTCAAATAAGAGGACCAAGATTCAGGCCCTGTTAAGCTAGTAATTACTTGTTCGTTGAAATCAACATCCAGTTGTGCCATGAGTGGTTTAATAATTTTGTAGTAGCCACTAAGTGTTTCTTTTATGGAAGTAGGTAATTGCTGCAGACTAAGCGTTTGGTATTCTGGCTTTTTTAATTCGGAAAAAAAGTTGTCTAAAGCAACTTTCTCTATTTCATCCGTTTTGTAAAGAGCTTTTTTGGCATTAATAATTCGCTTGAAAGCCTGATCTAATCTTAATTTAATAAAACGTGAATCTTCAATATAGAGTAATTCTTGGCCTTTGGTATTGAAATCAATTACTTTCTTGGGTAAATAAAGTAAAGCTTGATATAATTTTTGTACTTGCTCCATTAATGGGTTGGATAATGTGCCGGGTTTAACCAGACAATTGACTTCAATTTTATCCACTAAGCCAAATAACGTAGGTAAAATGTCATATTTGAGCTGTGCCAAATTATCGCGTACTACATCTTGTGATGAATCAGTTAATTCACCAATTTGCTCAAGGGTGCTCATAGATAAGGTAATAATATTACTTATAATATGAATGTAATTTAGAAATTTAAGTGAAATGAATAGATTATTTCCTTTAAGTTTTTCTATATCATTCAATAAACTTAAAGCGGCATTTTGTAATTCATTCAATTTTTCCTGGTTAAGTTTGGGTTGGCTTTCTTTAATTTGTGATGAATAGTTTTGGATGTAATGTGTTAATTGGTGAATGTAAGCAGGTAAACGAGCACTGAATTTAGTAAGAAAGTTATAATCTACATCGCCGCCAATTGGTCGCATTTGATCAGCGGCCATTCCTGTAATTTCACCTATTTTATAGTTAAATGGTATTTCTTTAATGTCCAGTGTAACTAATTTTTCTATGGGGTTCAGATGAAATTGAATGAAATCGCGGTCTGGTTGTGAGATTCCTCGTAAATTAATACCTAAACGATAGGTTAAATGGCTTGTAACTGAGTTTTTTAAGGCTTTGCTAATAACGTCTTTAAGATTTTCTGTACAATATTCAGCAAACGGTTCAATGTAGGTGAGATGTAACTGAATAAGATCAAATTTTTCTTTTGGTAATTTTCCTAAATCAACATCTAAATTAATTGTTATGTAGCTTGTATTTTGAATACTTTTTCTGTTTTGACTAATAAATCCTTGCAAATTTTCAGCCTGACTTTTGGCATAGTTCTGGATTTGGCAGAAATAGGGCAGAATGAAGTTCAGTTCTTCCTGAAAAAGAGCTTTTAAATCGACATCTAAATGAGTTACTAGGTAGCTTGCCTCATAAGCGCTTTCAATGGTGTTACTCAGAAGTAATTTTAAATCACTATAGCATTGAGATATGTTTCTAATATCAATATCTTCCAAATCTTTAAAGGTTAAAAAGGCGTGATGAAACGCGTTGATTAATTTTTTTATTTGAGAAATATTATTGGGTTCAAGCTCAAAATTAGTAAAGGGAAGAACTAGTTCATTTTTATTAAAATATTGGGTGATTAGAGGATGCGCATAGGGGCTATTTATAATTTCTAAAGCTTTTTTAATAAAGTATTCTATGATAAGAGATATCTTGTTTTTCTTAAAAGACTCTAATAATTCTAAATATTGATTGTAATCTAATAATGTTGTTAAATCGTCTTTAAATTCCAACGGTTTTTTTACTATCTCAACTAATTTTGTAAATATTTCAATCATCAGAAAACTTAAATGCTTAACACTTTGTCAGTTTACTTCATGATACTTAAGTTAATATTAAGAGGATAGCTTTTCACCTCTTATTTTCCTTTGTGCCGGACAATTTTTTAAAAAGCAGTTTTTAGTGGTTTAAAGATAATCCAATTTGCGAATATAGAAAACGAATTTAAACGAACTCTGGAGTTAGTAAGCAAATCTCTGAGTTGATCTAAGCCCAATCGAAAAAAACTATTTTTTGGTCTTTTTTGATTTCGTAATTTTTTAAGAGGAATGGGCTTAATAGAAGCGTTCCATTCACCGATGCGATGAGCCCAGACAAACCCTAATGAGAGTAACACTAAGAGTTTTTCGATGCGTTTAGGCTCAATAACCCGTGTATCCTCAAACCGCCATCCCTTGGTTTTTAATGCCGAGCCGATGTCAATGCTGCAAGTTTTACCCCTATTGGGTTTATCAATCACATATAACTCAAGCCGTGGTTATGGGGATTCGTTATGGGAAAATCCCCCTGGAAATCATCAAATGATGTCCTGTTATACCCCTGTTTTTGATTTGGGAGATACGAAAAAATAGCGCTTTTACTAACAGGAAAGCGCTAAAATGAATGTAAAAGCTCATAAAAATTTCTTAGCGTTCAATGGAGGAGGTTTATTAGGCGGCGGCGCTTCTTTTTTAACAAAGTATCAGGAACTTGCAATGCAACTTCATTTGCCTTTCGATACGCTTTTAGCCATCGATAACTCTCTTTTTCCTCCAAAGGAATTTTATGATTATCTCGAAAAAACACCCAAACATAGTCTTTCAGGCGTAACAGCTAAAATAGGGTGTAAAAGTACATCTAAATGCTTCTCATGATTAATCGGCCCAATATCTTCACGCTCTTTTTGTTCTGTAAAATTTAGTGTTGTTGTATCTTGCAGTAAAAGAACTACCGAATGGTGTTTCATTCGAGAAAGAGTAGATTCTATATATGAGGACCTAAGATGCGTTCTGGAGTGACTCGCTCATGATCAAAGAAACAATAAGCTGCTTTTGTTTCATGCCACCCTCCACAGGCCGTCGGAATGCTTAGATTCGGCGAATTACCTAATTTATCAAATAAGGAAAGTAACCGTGCGTGGAGTCTTTTATCTCCTAATTTAATCGTTTTCATTTCTTCTGCTGCCTAGATCATCTTCATCGTCCTGACATATCGGGGCATTGTAGTATACGAATTATTGAATAAAATAATAGCTGTTAATACAATAGTATAAAAATGATTGTCGCACTTGGAGTTAAAATTCGCCATTATGGCGGAAGCTGAAAAGGGTATTAAATTAACCAAAACCATCGTTGATAAACTCGAACATATTTCCGGAAAAACCCAAACATTATATTGGTGGAAACCGATAATTACCGCAACGCCTTATTGTGGCATGATTATTTTTTATTACTCTTATTCACTGGGATGCGAAAAATGGAAGCTGCCTCTTTGCGCTGGGAGGATATTGATCTCAAATCCAAAACAATCACCCTTCAAGACACCAAAAACCACGAAATCCATACACTGCCTATGTCTGATTTTGTCTATGAGCTAATGGAACGCAGAAGCCGGAATAAAACCAGTGAATTTGTATTTCCGGCTGATAGTAAAACCGGTTATATCTATGAACCTAAAAAAGCGGTCAATAGGGTAGAGGAGTTATCAGGCGTTCCATTTACTTTGCATGACTTGAGATAGTTTGGACTTACCTGCTTATGCTTTAAAACGATTGCTTAATCATAAAATGAACAATGATGTTACAGCCGGGTATATCATGAAAGATGTTGAACGGTTGAGAAAGCCCATGCAACAAGTAGCTAATTTTATTCTTGAGCATATGACAGCTGATATCAGTTAATCAAAAGATATTTAATCGCTCGCATCTTTCATCTAGCAATTGGAGATATTTTTCCTGCATCTGTTGAGATAAAAAACTGAAACCAATCAGCTCTCGCCATTCTGGTATTACCTGATGGAACTCTTGTACGATCCCGTCGATGACGTTCTGATTTAATCCTAATTTTTCAATGGCAAAATATTTAAGAAAATCACTCTTTGTTAAATTATTTTTTTTCCCTTTTAGAGGTAAAGCCAGTTCTTCTTTGGTGTTTTTTTGAGCAATGGTTGAGTTAAGTAAATCGTATGCTGGTGATATGCAAATTTTCTTGTCCCTGGTAATCAAGGAAAAATTTTTTAAATGCATGTCTTCATTGCCGACCAGGAAATTAAACAGCGTCAACTTAAATAATTTCACGAATTCAATTTTTGGGAATGTACAAAACTGTTCTACGACTGCAATCACTTTTTCCATAGAACTTTTATATTTTGTATGTCGATCTTCACCTGATAGCTGCGCAAAATCTTCCAAAGCTAACTTTTTATTATGGCCTATTCGGTCAAACCGTTTAATGAAGTAGGTCAAACTGTTGTCTTTAGAATAAACTAAACCATGAACCGGAACTTCGAGGCCAATGGTCTTTGCAAGAGTCATCGTAATGGCTTCATTTTCAGGCAATTCTGGATAAATATCATTTTGTGGTTTTAAAATATAATGACCCTTTTGATCCACGATTTCAAAACATCCATCTTTAATCTTTAGCCTTGCACTTAGTTTCTTTTGCACACCTTGAACAGACATCTTTCCTACCCGAGCAATTGCTTCCTGTCGCTGCTCATCAGCACTTAAGTCTAATGGATTAAGGATTTTTAATTGAGGGGAAAGCAAATGCAACCCACGTTGCGAATAGTTTTCTTGGTCACTAATCTTTTCATAAGTAATAGGACAGTGTTTCATCTTAGTTCCTCAATAGTCACTGCGCCTACGACATCTTGGCCAACTATTATCAATTGGCTAAAATAATCATTTTTATCGATTTTATATTTACGTAATAGGGCTTCAAGCATAATGCCTTCAGGAAGTAATCCTTCAAAAAAAGGGGGAAATACGTCAAAATCATAGACCTTATTTGTTAACGGCATGGTGAGAGAAACTGGTGCACCGTGATAATCATCAAAGTAGGTAAATTGATATGTTCCACCTTGTAATTCTTCTAGTGTTCCAGCCTTAATGCCATTCACTGATACGCATGCTTTTCTCATGAATTATTATCCGTTGTTTGAGGAAAAGGCGTTTCAAATTTCATTTGGATATTTAAAACATCGAACACTTTTAGCAATGTGTTCAACCGCACCGATTCTTTCCCTTTTTCAATATCATATATAACCGTTTTGCCGACACCTGCTAACCGGGCTAATTCTTGTTGCGATAAGCCGCTGTGTTTGCGGTAGTAATGGACTAAATTGGCAATCTCGTGTGTGGGCATGGAAACACCATAAATTAATCATATATTACTGTTATAGCAGTAAAAATGATAAAAATAAATTTACTATCGCATTTTTTGCATTAATTCGCTATAAATTACTGTTATGGCGGTAAATATACCAAATTTCCTAGTTTTCTGTGTATTTTTTTATATTAAATTTCATAAATTACTGTTATTGCGGTAAATTTCTTGGGGAATAACAAAAAAGTCATTGGTTCAGCCTCAAAAATTCGTCCATTATGGGTTAACGGTTCGGCTAATATGGAAAATAAGCTCCTCCAAAATGGAATGAGAATAAATTTCTTTGATCATATAAAAAAATACAGGGACAGAGGGGACAAGTGGGGCATCCTTGTAATTACTGGGCTAGACCCGCCCCAGCTTAATTTGCAACCTTGGGACGTATGGGACATGGATAAAACTACCGTAACTGATTTTATTGGTGGGCCCACTAGGATTTGAACCTAGGACCAACGGATTATGAGTCCTGTGATTATTTTCAGTAAAATTTGTTTATTTAATTTAAAATCAAAAAATTAAAATTATTTTTATATATCATAAATTTCAAATAGGGCACTTATGGGGCACATGAAAATAAATCACTACAATAAACCACAATAAATTACGGATAGACATCTCTTTCGATTTCTAGCATATTATGAGTATAATCCATAGCGAAAATTTTGATAAACCAGCAACTCTGCTTCAAAATAACTAAAGACGTTCATCTAACTCTTAAATTTTCATGAGTTTCTAAAAGGAATTAAACGATGTTTGAGTATTTAAAAAAAGCAAATAACCATCCTGGTTTGAGTTTCATGTTTTTCATGATTATTTCATATTTTTTGGTAAAATGGATGAAGTTCTCACCATTGATATTAGGCGTTCCTTTTTTGGTGTTTGTCCCAGTGATGGTAGCCAGCATTGTATTTACGATCATTTGTTTAACGTCTTTAGTACGCAATAAAAACTCCATACTATTTACCACTTATTCATTGTTAACATTTATCAGTTATAAACTATCGGATGTCTATACTTCAAACTTGATATACGAAGCATTGAACTATAATCCTATGTATGTTCCACGTACTAGTTCAATTATTTCAATTTTTTCTTTAATACTTATAGAAGCACAATTAACAGCAGGTGCTCTCATAATTTACAGCTATGGCTCTTTGTTTCTTAGACCTTTTATTAGACCCTTCCTGAATAAATTTAAATATTCAGATGATGAAATATACAAGATAGGATTTGGTAGCAACATTTTAGGGGTAATATTATTTTTAGCAGTGAGTTTTGTTGTTCACAATATCAACTTTAATGAATTAATACAGAAAGCAGCTATCGAGCTCGATTATTATCCTATTCACTATTCTACTCCTGCCTGTAAAAATGCAAAAGAATATGAAAAATTTAATTACTTATCTAAAAATGTAATCTCTGTTTATCGAAACGATATTTTTAGTGATAAACCTATTTTTTCCGTAATAAATTGTACGGTTATTTAATATTCTTTATATTTATTAAGTTATTGGTAAACAAATTTTCTCTATGGCTTTGAGTAATTATACTAATTCGATTTCAGAACCTATAATTAGGGTAGAGCTAATTAAAGCACACTATTTTATCCGAGCAAAATACGATGTCTGTATTAAAATTCATATTTATTTCCACTCAACCTTATAGAAAATATTTATTAGGTATGTTTTTTGTGGTATGTGCAATTTCCCTAGATAATAATGTTAAACCCTACCTTATTAAATTGCTGGTAGATACGGCTTGTGGATATAGCAAATTTAGCATTTGGAGTTTAGTGTATATATACGCTGGATTTCAAATCGTTACAACGCTAGCTTGGATCTTTAGTGATTGGTTGCATGCTAATTTTGTCCCTTCGTATAGAGCTCATATAGCATCGATATTGGCTAATAAAATTAGCTATTATTCCTATGCTTTTTTTCAAAATAATTTAAGTGGAAACATTTTAACTAAAATTAGTGATGCTTTTAGTCTCCTCCCAACACTTATTACAACTATAAATCATCAATTTATTCAATTTGGAGTGACGTTTTTTTTAACATTATTATTACTAGCTAAAGTCCATATATTATTTGTAATAGGGTTATTTGTATGGATCTTATTTTTCTTCTTGGTTGCTATTATAGGATTACAAAAAGCCACTCCTTTTTCAAAGCGTTATGCTGAATCTCGAGCTAAACTTTGGGGATATTTAACAGATTATTTAGTAAATATATTAAATGTAAAATTGTTTACAAATTCAACAATGGAAAAGAGCATATTTCACAACTTAGCAGAAAATTTCAAAAAAGAAGGACGCGCTCAAGGCTATTTTCTGATGAGGCTTTATATAATCCAAGGTGGGTTCGTTTCTATTTACACGATATCATTTTTAATTGGTCTTCTTTATTTGCAGCATAAAAATCTAATTTCTCCAGGGGATTTTGCTTTAGTTTTTATGCTTAACTTTAAAATTTCCGATACGATGTTTGAACTTTCTAATCATCTTCGTGATTTCACAACGAGCTGGGGAACAGTCGACCAAGCATTAAAAACATTAAATACCACGCCTGAAATCTTAAATAAAACTGATGCCATAAAGCTTTCTGTAAATAAAGGCGAAATTCTTTTCGATAAAGTAAGTTTTCAGTACAAAGAAATTCAACCTCTTTTTCAAAATAAAAATATTACTATTGAAGCAGGTAAAAAAATAGGTTTAGTCGGCCATTCTGGAGGAGGAAAATCAACATTTGTTAATTTAATTCTTCGATTATTCGATGTTGATGAAGGAAGCATTCTTATCGATGGCCATGATATTCGAAATGTTACTCAAGCCTCGCTACACTCTGCTATAGGTGTGATTCCGCAAGAACCTTCATTATTTCATCGTACAATAATGGAAAATGTACGATATGGGAAAATTGATGCTAGTGATGAGGAAGTTATTAATGCATGCAAACAAGCGCAGATTCATGAGTTTATTTCCACACTTCCTTTAGGATATAACACAATAGTTGGTGAGAGAGGAACTAAACTCTCTGGTGGGCAGCGTCAACGCATAGCAATCGCAAGATGTATTCTTAAAAATGCATTGATTCTTATATTGGATGAAGCAACTTCACAGCTAGACTCTGTTACTGAAAAAAATATACAAGATTCGTTATGGAACTTAATGCAGGGAAAAACAACTCTTGTCATTGCTCACCGTTTATCAACATTATTGGAAATGGACCGTGTTATTGTGTTTGATCGAGGAAAAATTATTAGTGACGGCACCCATCAGGATTTGCTCATTAAGTCAAAAACGTATAAATCTCTTTGGAGTACGCAAATAGGTAGTTTTTTATCCGAGCAAGAGCAATATGAACTCATCGCTAGAGAATGACAAGGAGTAATAAGTGCAAAATTTTCTAGGAAATATTAGGGCTACTTTCATTGTATATATTTTATTTCATAATGTATTACATGCGGAAATTATTCAAGAAACTGTATTACCATTAAAGTTTAACACGGGTAATGAAGTCCATGGATTGCCCTCATGCAGTATAAAAATACAGGGAAAAGATATTCCGGTTATTTTAGATACAGGAGCATCAAAGTATGAGCTCGCGTTAAGCCGATATGCTTTAAAAAATATTAAAGTGGTTTATCATTCTAAAAAAGAATGTAGCAAAACTATTTCATCTGAATTCTGTGCAGAAACTTTTATCATACCTGAATTAAAAATCGGAACGTTTTTTTTATATAACGTCAAGGGCATAATAATGCCTAAGTTGTGGGGCGGGAACGATGCCAATTTTAAATATACTGAAGCCTCAAAAAATGGAGTAATAGGCCTTCGGTTGCTTTTACACTATGGATTATTGCTTGATTATGCTAACTCACGAGCGATTTTAACTAAAGCTAACCTACCTCCTCAAAATTATGACATAACATCTTGGATAAAGATTCCATTTAATTTTCAAGGTGGAATCTTAACGACGGCAAAAATAAATGGAGAGATTAAAAAATTGATTTGGGACACAGGCGCAAATCCTTCCATTATTCGTGCCACAGATATGATAAGTAAATCCAGTATGCCTTGTCCTCGAGATGCTTATTACAATGAATCAGGCTGCTCTGTTATCAAAACGCAACAATTTTCTATAAATAAAGAAATTATTCCAAATAACTGGTTTATGCTTAGCTCTCTAGATAAATCAATCCCTTTTGATGGTTTTGTAGGATCTAATTATTATGAAAAAAATGTCTTATTCTTTGATTTTAATAATAAATTAATATACATCCAGAAGAATGAATAACTATTTTCTCTTCTTAATCTTCTTGAAAAATAAATTGGGGTAAGAATTTAATTTTATAGGGCCTTAATAAACACTTAAAAAAAGGTTTGCCAACAATAAAGTTCGTCAGTAAAATCGCCACGTTAAACAAAAAATGATTTTTGATATAGATGAATCTAACCACTAAAAGGAGCTTTACTATGAATATTAAATTTTCTAAATCATCCCTTACTGCGATACTTCTAAGCTTTGCGAGTGCCTCATTTTCCAATCAAGTAACTTTTGTTAATGGTTCCTCAACTTCTGAAAGCATGAATGTAGCATATAAAACTATTGTGGAAGATCATGGAAAAACTTTAATCCAGGAGAAATTATTGAATGTACCGGCCGGAACAGCAGTAAATCTTCCGTTAGACAATCATTCTTCTGTAGGAGTAGTTCCTGTTTCAGTTAACGGACATTTGATTCCAATGAATAGTAACTTTAGAGCTGAAGATACTTGTGCCGTCATGTTTGATGATAATCGTTCTTCGGCCAAATTAACACTGACCTATGTTGAGAAAACTAAAAATAATAAAGCATATATTTCATGTTCAAAAGAAATTAATTAACAATTTTCATCTGTGTCTTTTCTGAAAAGGATGAGCATTAATTGCTTATGTAGATCTCTCGATTTACTTGGGAGATCTGCAACTACTTAAAACTTATGCTACCCATTAGCTATATCATAAATATTTGAATATTTAAAAAAAGGAAAATTTGAGATGTCTAATCAATCCACACAACACTCTACCCACACCTCAAAACAAGTTACTAAGAATTTATTACAACATATCGATGTGACACAAGTAAAAGAATTATTACCACATAATGAATTTTTTAAGAGTAGTATGTCTGAATCCTGGTCAAAAGTAATCTGGTCACAATGTACTAGCTAACATTTGTTGCTCTTGATCCTTAGTATCATATTTCTATTTTTAGGTACTAAGGATATTAAATTTAGAGGAAAATAGTAGTTTTTTTCTTATGTTAGGTAAATGGATTATGTTAAAAAAAACTGAACTAGTTGTTTTACAGGCATCTGCATTTTGTAATATAAATTGTAAATATTGCTACCTCCCTGAAAGAAAAAATACAGAGCGAATGTCCGATGAAATATTAGAGATAACCTTAAAAAAAATATTACGAAGCGAGCTTCTCGCAAATGATGTTATGTTCCTATGGCATTCAGGGGAACCTTTGGCAGTTGGTACTCCTTTTTATGAACGGGTAATCGATTTAATAAAACAATATAACATTGATGCTAAAAAAATTTCTAATGCTGTACAAACCAATGCGACATTAATCACAGATGCATGGTGCGAGTTTTTTAAAAAGCATTCTTTTAGAGTTGGAATAAGTTTAGATGGCCCCTTATTTCTTCATGATGCAAACCGTATTGGTTGGAATGGTAAAGGTACGTTTGATCAAGTAATGAAAGGTGTTGCGCTACTTAAGAAACACCAAATTCCACTTTCTGCAATTTGTGTTATTACAAGAAAAACTTTAGATTATCCAAATGAACTATTAAGTTTTTTTGTAGACCATGGATTTACACATTTATCATTTTCTCTTGAGGAAACAGTGGGTGCTAATACGTCATCAAGTATAAATGATGGTAAAAATCAATTTGTTTCCGAAGAAATAAAGCAGAAATACGCTCAATTTATTCGTGCATTATTTAAACAATGGCTATCAATTAGAGATCAACTCTATATTCGTGATTTTGTTGAAATGTGTAGGAATATTACAGGTAATTTAGAGAATGTTGAGTTTAATCCTATTCCACAAGAAATAATGGAGCTAAATGTAATTACAATACAACGAAATGGTAATATTTCAACATATTGTCCCGAATTGGCAAGTGGAATAGATGGCGATCCCAATAAGTTTGTCATAGGGAATATATTACAAATAAACGAATTAAATGAAATAAAAGCAAATGTAAACTTTAGAAAAATAAAAACAGAAATAGCGAATGGTATTACAAACTGTAAACAAGCATGTGATTATTTTAAATTATGCGGGGGACGCTCACCATCAGTTAAAATGTATGAAAATAAATCTTTTGAAAGTACGGAAACCAAACATTGCCTCTTACATAGGCAGACTATGGCGAATGTCATAATTTCCGAACTTCAAGCATTGTAGTTACTTAAGTGTTTAATCCCTCCAGATAAAAATTAACTTAAATTGAGCAACGTTATGAGCCAAGATTTAGCTTATGAAGAGTATATCAGCATTAATTATATAAAAAATATGCTCAAAAAAAGTGGGTATGTACATGTCTCTACAAATTCTACGTTGGAAGATTTCTATGAACTAGCTAATATTCTCGGGGAAATTATTAATAAAAGCGATATTAATATTCTATTAAGTTCAGACCGCCTTTATAAACAACCTCAAAAAATAGATTTTCATACTGATGGCCCTGATGCTGATATTGTAGGATGGTTTTGCGTAAAACAAGATGCGTATCAGGGGCATAGCGCCTTACTAGATAGTCGACAAATTCTGAAGCACTTCTCTTGTGAGGAGTTAACTTTATTAGGAACTATCATGGTGACTTATCCTATAGGAAATAGTGTAAATAAAGAAGTACCTCTTATACAAAAAACTATAGCTGGACACTACGCCCTTTGTTATTTGCCATGGTCAGATCCAGATTTTAATCTGAGCCCATCCCAAAAAGCTATTTATAGTGCATTTAAATATGCAGTTAGTGAAGAGGCAAGCAAGCAATTAATCAGGATAAGACTACATAAAAACGAAATGCTATTAATTGACAACAAGCGTATCTTGCATGGAAGAGCAAAAATCGAAAAAAACTCACTCAGAATGCTAAAAAGAGTTTGGATAAATTGTGGTAATTATGAAACTGAGACTAATTTGGACATACTCTCACTTTAACTTATTAGAGTAACCTTTATGCCCATTATAAGTATTAGTATCGCTATCCCTCCTTTGAACCAAGAAATGAATGATAAATATATGGCGCTCAATTTAGATGCCTATTGTGCTCCTTTTTTAGAAAAAACAGTACTTTCATCGCAGCTATTTGGGAATTTAACAGATTATAATCTATATTTTTGTGAATTAAAAAAATTTTTAGCTTTAAATTATTTATATGATAATGAGCCATTTTCTATGGTAAATAAACGAATTGATTTGCTTTGGCATCAATTCATCTTATTTACCAGAGAATATCAGGATTTTTGCAATTGCTACTTTGGCAAGTTTATTCATCACTCACCAAGCCTAACTGAAGATGATCCTAAGATTGATTTAAGCAAAGAAAAAGAGCGCGCAGAAAAATTTTTTCAATTATATTTTATGACTTTTGGGCAACCTGTTGACTTATGGTTTTCTGATGAATTTTAAAATGTGGTATAAATTTATTAAAAAAGTAATTGGTAGATTCGCCGTTTCAAAATAATGAGTGAACGACATTAAATGTTAATTTTTTAACACTACCTAGAACATAGTTCAGATTTCGTATCATCGCTTACTTTGCTGTGCCCATTGCCATAGCAAAGCAGTGCGTAAGAAATCCTCTTATATACGAACAGTGGCTCAAGAGTTAATTGGTAATCGGCGTACTTTATTACGTTTCAAAGCATATAAGCTCTATTGTAATAGATGTAGGCGATACGATAATCAGCAATTCCCTGGCATTAAATAAACATCAGTGTTCGACGTGGCGTTTACAAGCAGCCGTATTTCATGACCATACTCGTGGTATTTCTCAAAAAGACCTTGCTCAACAATTTAAAAAAGGAAAAGCCACCATTGAGCGTTGGTATCATCGCCATTATCAGGAGCAAGCAAAAGAACTTATGAATACTCCCTGTCCCGTGGTGCTCAGTATCGATGAACATTTTTTTAGTCGGAAGCAGGGGTTTGCCACAACGCTCTGCGACCTTAAAAAGCATAAGATTTTTGACATTGTTAAGGGACGAAGCGAAGCAGACCTTTCCAGTTATCTGGCTTCCCTAGTCGGAAAAGAGCGAGTGAAAGTAGTCTGTATGGATTTGAGTAGTACCTATCATTCTATTGTGAAAAAACATTTTCCTAATTCTATTTCTTCTTTTCTATTCCCAGTTTTTGTCAGGCACAAAGGTTATTTTCACTGAAAGCTCTAAAATAAATTCTGCAACCTTGTTTGTTTGTTCTGGATAATCGGTATAGGCGTTGATATGAATTGGTCTATTGATACGTTTTTTGGTTTTTTTGGTTTCCTGAATCATTGCCTTGACTGTTTCGCCCTCGTTGCAGACGAAATAAACATCTTTTTCTGGACGACGTAAAAATTGTGCACTAAACGATTTAAACACTAGAGCAACTTTACAGTGGGCAAGATCTGCGTGATAAAAACCATGTAAGCCTGCAGCTAAATCAGCACCAACAGAGAGGGCCCCAAAATACATGGAGTTTAAATGATTCTTACTGCGTCGTGTTAATGGTAAGCAAATAACGATGTCTTGTGCAGTTAGTTTAATTAAACGAGGTTTTAAGTAGCCAATCATAGCTACTTTAAAATGACGGAAATACCAGAAAAATAATTTAAAACGAAACATATGACTCATTAATTTTCCTCTTTAATCATGCTCATATTTTGAATAATATAAGAGCCATTTGCTGTAGGGTTGGTGGCAATGACGATTAACGAAAAGGCAATTTTTACCTTAATTTCTGGGAGCACTATTTCTTCATTAACACGCCAAAACTGTATTCCAGAAGCAATTCCTGAGTCTACAATGGTGGGTGTTTTAAGGAACTTAGGGTGGAGAATAAGTTGTTGCGCATGGATTTGTTGCAGATAGACACCAAGAAAGCCGCTGAGTGCATTCCATGCATACGGAGTAAATCCTTGTCTGTATTTTGTTACATCCATGCTATTGTAATTAAAATCTACTGATAAAGTAGTCATTAAGGTATTTTTTGTCCATTCTGTTACCTCCTGTGGATTTGCGGCATGAAGCACAGAAGAGAAAATCAGAATGGCAGCTAAATGAGAGAATTTCATTCTAAAATCCTTTTAAATTAATCAGTTATGTGTATTCTTGGTAACCTCTCAAGTTGTGGAAAAACTAGTCTCTACGTTCTACGGATAGGCGCAAAATGTAGGTAACTCAGTATGGTCCCACTCATTAAAAATTTTTTTGTTATTATATCAGAGTATGTTGAAGTTCACGAATCAAGCCAAAAAAGTCTATGCCTTTTGCAAATTTGCGGTCATAATTCTACTATACTAAAAAATTACCTACTTCTGACATGATATGATGTGGCAGAGTATTTACAATTAAACGATTCGATTTTATGCATACTATCAGTATTAGGGGAGCAAGAACCCACAATCTAAAAAACCTCGATATAGATTTACCTCGTGATCAATTAATTGTGATCACCGGTTTATCAGGATCTGGAAAATCTTCTTTAGCATTTGATACCTTGTATGCAGAGGGACAGCGACGTTATGTGGAATCATTATCTGCTTATGCGCGGCAATTTTTATCGATGATGGAAAAGCCGGATGTTGATTCTATTGAAGGTTTATCACCGGCAATTTCAATTGAACAAAAGGCGACTTCACATAATCCGCGTTCTACAGTGGGAACAATTACTGAAATTCATGATTATTTGCGTTTGCTGTATGCACGGGTTGGTGAACCTCGTTGTCCAATACATCATGTGAGTTTGCATGCGCAAACCGTGAGTCAGATGGTTGATCATGTTTTAGCTTTGTCTGAAGACTCTAAAGTAATGATTTTGGCTCCAGTAGTGCGTGAACGTAAGGGAGAGCAAGTGCACTTGCTGCAACAATTGCAAGCAAAAGGCTATGTACGTGCTCGTATTGATGGCGAAATTTATGAGCTTGATTCACCACCTAAATTAGGTTTGCGTACCAAGCATACGATTGAAGTAGTTGTAGATCGTTTTAAAGTCAGGCCTGATATTGGGCAGCGTTTGAGTGAGTCTTTTGAAAATGCCTTAAATTTGGCAGAAGGCATTGTAATCGTTGCGTCAATGGAGAATAAATTTACCGATCTGGTGTTTTCCTCCAAATTTGCCTGTTCTGAATGTGGTTACAGTTTAAGTGAGTTAGAACCACGTCTTTTTTCGTTTAATAATCCTGTCGGAGCTTGTCCTACTTGCGATGGATTAGGCGTCGATCAATTTTTTGATCCTGAACGGGTGATCCATGATTCTACAGCCAGCTTGGCGGAAGGAGCTATTCGCGGCTGGGATAAAAAAACCTCTTATTATTATTCCATGCTGGAATCATTAGCTCGACACTAGGATTTTGATACGGATACTGCTTTTTGTAATTTGTCTGAAGACATAAAAAAAATAGTTTTATACGGTAGTGGACGTGAAGTTATTGAATTTTATTATCATCGGCCTAATGGTGGCTACATGATGAAGCGGCATGCTTTTGAAGGGATAATTCCTAATATGCAAAGGCGTTATCATGAATCAGATTCTGGTATGATACGTGAGGATCTTGCTAAATATTTATCGTCACGGCCTTGTCAAAGTTGTCATGGTGCTCGTTTACGAGAAGAAGCGTGTCATGTGTTTATTGATGATAAAAACTTACCGGAACTTGTTGCCTATTCTATAGAAAAATCGTATGAATTTTTTAAAAATTTACGCTTAACTGGTTACAAAGGTCAGATTGCTGCCAAAATTAATAAAGAAATTGTCGAGCGTTTAGGCTTTTTAGTCAATGTAGGTTTAGATTATCTTTCCCTGGGGCGTAGTGCAGAAACATTATCAGGTGGTGAAGCGCAACGTATTCGATTAGCCAGTCAAATTGGTTCTGGATTAGTCGGGGTGATGTACATTTTAGACGAACCCTCCATCGGACTGCATCAGCGTGATAATGATCGCTTATTAAAAACTTTGATGCATTTACGTGATCAAGGTAATACCGTTATTGTGGTTGAACACGATGAAGATGCGATTCGTAATGCTGATTATATTTTGGATATAGGACCTGGCGCGGGGGTTCATGGGGGTACAATTGTTGCGAGCGGAACACTCAATGACGTAATGGATAATCCTGATTCTTTGACAGGACAATATTTATCAGGCAAACAAACCATTGTAATTCCTGAGCAACGTTTGCCGGTCAATACAGAAAAAATGATTCATCTAAAAGGTATTACCTGTAATAATTTACAACAAGTTAATGTGAGTATTCCCTTGGGTATAATCACATGCATTACTGGGGTTTCAGGTTCAGGAAAATCCAGTTTGATTAACGATACACTTTATCCAATAGCTGCTAATCTGCTTAATAGAGCAAGCTTATTTACCTCGGGCACAGTAGAAGAAATCTCAGGTGTCAATCAATGCGATAAGGTGATTGATATTGATCAAAGTCCCATCGGTCGTACACCGCGTTCTAATCCAGCAACTTATACGGGTTTATTTACCCACGTTAGGGAATTATTTTCAGGAACACCCGAGTCGCGCGCCCGTGGTTATCAACCTGGTCGTTTTAGTTTTAATGTACGTGGGGGACGATGTGAAGCATGTCAGGGTGATGGGCTCATTAAAGTAGAAATGCACTTTTTGCCAGATATTTATGTAGCCTGTGATGTATGTCAGGGTAAACGTTACAATAGAGAAACGTTAGATATTCAATATAAAGGAAAGAATATACATGAAGTTTTAGATATGGCCGTTGAAGATGCCTGTGGTTTTTTTGCAGCAATTCCTGTGTTGGCCAGAAAATGCCAAACATTAATGGATGTGGGATTGTCTTATATCAAATTAGGACAAAGTTCGACAACCCTTTCAGGTGGTGAAGCACAAAGAATTAAGTTAGCACGTGAATTATCAAAACGAGGTACGGGCAGTACTTTATATATTCTTGATGAACCAACAACAGGCTTGCATTTCCATGATACGCGACAATTATTGTCTGTGCTATTTCGCTTACGTGATCAGGGCAATACGATTGTGATTATTGAACACAATTTGGATGTGATTAAAACAGCAGATTGGATTATTGACTTGGGACCTGAGGGTGGCAGTAAAGGCGGGTTGATTATAGCCACTGGAACTCCTGAGCAAGTAGCACTGTGTGAGCACTCTTATACAGGACAGTTTTTAAAACCCTTATTGAAACCCCAGTTGTGAGTTTTATTGAAGAAAATGTAACGTGTATCAACGAAGGGTAATACGTTTATAATCTCCATTTTTTGATCGATTATTCTATATTTATTCGCCTTTAAACTTTTTTTTTAGTGGTTTTCGAGCTATAACTTACATATAAGAAATTTTGCATAGGATAAAAAAATGGGTACGTTTCTAATTACGCTTTTAGTTATTGCAGTGCTTTTATTTTTATGGGCTATTGGTATTTATAACAGGCTAATACAATTAATTGAGACAATTAATAATGATAAAAAACAAATTGATATTCAATTGGATAGGCGTTATAAAGTATTCGAGTCATTAATTGACACAGTAAAAAAATACATGGATTACGAACAAACTACATTGAAAGATGTAGTCGCTTTGCGAAATCAAGCACAAGCAGCTAAGACGGCGGGAGATGAACAGGGACGTATGGCAGCTGAGAATGGAATTTCGCAAATCGCATCTGGCATTAATGTAGTTTTTGAACGTTATCCTGAATTAAAGGCAAATCAAAATGTTATCCAATTACAAGAGGAAATCGTTAATACGGAAAATAAATTAGCTTATTCTAAACAGGCTTATAATGATGCAATTGAACGTTATAATGCGAAGAAAAAGTCGTTTTTTGAATCCATTATCGTTAATTTTTATTCTTCTGCTTTAAATAAAGACTTTTTGTATTGGGGCCTTCCTGAAGAGCAAATTCAAGCCAAAGAAGACTACACCGTAAAATTTTGAGTATAAACTATGAGTCTTGTAGATTATCATGGAGGTGCAGGCAACTGGCGCGAGCAAATTAAGAAAAATCAGCGCAAGACCCGTATGGTGATCGCATTATTTATTATTGTTTACTTTGCTGTGGGTTTTTTTGCGGATATTTTTGTTTTACAGACAATGCATCCGCAGAGTACTTTGCAGCAAGATGTTTATGCCTTGGTTAATCTACGTGTTATCCCTTATGCGACACTACTTATGGTTGGTTTAGCAGTGGTATCTTTGCTGATTACCTATTCTCTTTATGACCGTATCATGTTATTGGGTACTGAGTATCATGAGATTACACCGCAAACTGTTCAAAATGTACAAGAGCAACAATTATATAATGTCGTAGAGGAGATGACGGTTGCTGCAGGTTTATCCTATGTACCCAAAGTTTTTATTATCGAAGCGGATTACATGAATGCTTTTGCTAGTGGTTATAGCGAAAAATCGGCAATGGTGGCAATTACTCGTGGTTTAATTAATAAATTGGATAGGGCTGAACTGCAAGCAGTAATGGCTCATGAATTAAGTCACATCAGACATTATGATATTAAATTGACTTTAACTGTAGCGGTTTTAAGCAATATTCTTTTAATTGTGGTTGATGTTTTATTTTATTCGGTCTTATTTAGGCGTGATAACCGACGCGATGATAATCGATTATTAATGGTTATTATGATACTTCGTTATGTGCTGCCATTATTAACGGTGTTACTAACTTTGTTTTTAAGCCGTACCAGAGAATATATGGCAGATGCTGGTTGTGTTGAGTTGATGCGTAACAATGAACCTTTAGCGCGAGCATTAGTTAAAATTAATGCAGATCATGCGCAACATGCAGAATATTATTCTGCAGAATATGGTAATACACCTCATGAACAGGTGCGGCGTGCCTCATATCTTTTTGATTCTTCAGATATTGATCCTGTGAAGTCTTTAAGCAGTGCTTTTGATACCCATCCCTCCATAAAACAGCGCTTAAACGCCTTGGGTTTCAGGCCTAAGTAAACTGTTTTTTAAAATTTATCCGTAAATTTAATTGTTCCATTCTTCTTTTATATGTGAGACCTTAGTGGCTTCAGACGTTAAGCGACTATTAAATCGATTTTTTACACCAATCACAGAAATAATTTTTAGTTTTCGAGGCACTGTTGATAAGTATGTGGGCGATATGATCGTTGTTTTTTTTGGCTCCTATTGATTGATCTTGCTACCAATAAAGAGATCGCGAGATTTTTATTCACGCAATCCCACCCCTTTTTTTAACAAAATTAAATTAAGTAAGGTTAATAAAACCAACATAAGACAAATAATACTCAGCGCCAAACCGAAATTGACTTCGCTTTGTCCAATCATCGCCTGTCTGAGTGCATTAACCATATATAAAATGGGATTTAACCAGGATATTTTTTGCCATGTTTCAGGCAACATGTTCGTACTGTAAAAAACACCGCCTAAATAGGTTAGTGGGGTGAGCACAAAGGTGGGTACAATCATAATGTCATCAAAATTGCGAGCTATCATTGCATTAGTAAAGCCAGCTAATGAAAATACAGCAGCAACCAGCAATACCACTAATAAGGTTAACGGTAAATGATTTAATTCGATGGTTAAGAAAAAACAGGTAATAATAAAAACCAACACTGCAACAATAAATCCTCGTACAACTCCACCCAAGACGTAGCCTAATAATAAAACACCATTACGCATAGGGCTAATGAGCATTTCTTCAATACTTTTTTGAAAACGTACACTAAATAAGGAGGTAGATACATTCCCGTATGAGTTCACAATTACAGACATCATAATTAACCCAGGCGCGATAAACATGGGATAACTTACACCTTGAATCAGACCAATACGTGGTCCAATTAAGCTACCAAAAATCAAAAAATAAAGGGTTGTGGTGATCACTGGAGGTAAAAAAACCTGGCTTGCAATGCGAAACATCCGTACCATTTCGCGTCGTACCAGAGTATATAATCCAACAATTTGTTGTTTAATGGCCATTTTTTATCAAATCCAAAAAAAGTTCTTCAAGACGGTTTGTTTTATTACGCATACTGTGGATAGTAATTCCTTCTTTGGAAAGCGTAGTAAAAACCTCATTTAAGCTTAAATTATTATCAACCCGTACTTCAAATGTATTCGAGTCGATAAGTGTTGAGTGTGGGAAAGGCAGATCCGATAATGCATCAATAGCGTTTTTTGTATTAAAAACAAAGGTTTGATGATGCAATGTTTGCAGCAATGCCTTCATTGAAGAGTTTTTAATAATGTGTCCCTTATCAATAATGGCAATGTTTTTACATAATTGTTCTGCTTCTTCCAAATAATGGGTAGTCAAAATAATCGTGGTGCCTTCAGCATTTGTACGCCTTAAAAATTCCCACATACTGTGTCTGATTTCAATATCGACGCCTGCAGTAGGTTCGTCAAGAATAAGAACTTTAGGTTGATGCACTAAAGCTCTTGCAATCATTAAGCGGCGCTTCATTCCACCCGATAAATGACGTACGATGGAATATCGTTTTTCCCACAGACCGAGTTGTTCTAGTAGTGAATGGGCGCGAGGAAGAGCCTTTGAACGTGAAATTCCATAATAGCCTGCTTGATTTAACAAAATTTGTTCGCAATTTTCAAATATATTAAGGTTAATTTCCTGAGGTACTAGACCTAAACATGATTTTGCTTGTTCCGGCTCCTTCTCAAGATCGTAACCATGAATGTGGATACTCCCTGAAGTTTTATTAAGTAGTGTTGTTATTAAGCCAATGGTAGTGGATTTTCCTGCGCCATTAGCTCCAAGCAAGGCAAAAAAATCACCGGTTTTTATCGTTAAATCAATATCTTTTAATGCCTGTACTCCATTAGCATAGGTTTTTGATAATTGTTTAATATTTAAAGCATGCATAGAAAACTTTGAAAATAAAAATATTATTATACACAATTATTGTTGTTAAGCAGATTTTATTTCCGCTCACAATAAGGAGACACGGGAGCGATGTTTGGAAGCATCCCGGTTGGTGCCAACCCACGTGGGATAATTCAACAACCAATACAATCTATGTGACCAATCTTGGTAGTAATAGCGTCTCTGTCATTAATGGGGCTACCAATACGGTGATAGGCACCCCTATTTCTGTGGGTACTGCGCCATTTGGAATTGCCATAAACTAGAAGAGCATCAAAAAGCAATTCCTGCGCCCCGTCCATAACTGATTAAAGGTACAGAGTTATGGGTAATGTTATCATTGTAGGATGTAGGAATTTAAGTTGCGAGAAAATTATCAGAGTTGTGCTCCGAAAATGCTTTAAGCTCTTAGAGAATAGAAGAATAAATTATAAAACTTAGTTTTAAATAGATTACACCTGTGATTAAGCGCGCGTTTTCATCCAGCCAGTAATACTATAACGTGGTTGATGAGTAATACATACTTCATGAGGTAGATCGCTTTTAAAGCAAATAAAACGATTTTCTTGGGGTACAACCCTTTGAATAAGTTGTTCCTCTTGATTATAGAGCTTTAATTCTCCTCCATATTCTTCTTGCCAATTTTTATTTAAATAATAAACAAAAGATATTTTTCTGGTTTTTTGTGTGGCAAATTGATCAATATGCTTTTTATAGTAAGTCCCAGGCTGATAGTTAGCAAAATGAGTTTCAAGTTCGTTTAAACTCAAAAATAGGGAATGGTTAAATAACTGTGCTAAGTGGGTTACTTGTGCTAAAAAAGAGTGTGTTAGGGGATTCGTTTCATTCTCTTCTAACCATAAAATCTTATCGCTGCGAATGGCTTCATTTTTATGTGATCCTCCTAGACCGATTTTAGCGCTGCGAAACAAACCTTGATCATAAAGATCTTGAGCAGTAGCGCGTAATGCCTGGCATTGTTTTTGTTGCAGAAAATTATCGATAATCGAGAATCCTTGGGTACATAGATTGTAAGTAATGAGATCGTGATTCATCGAAATACACGTCCGTCGAGTAGATATTCATAGTCGCGCCATTGTGGCATGAAAGTGCTCATTAGCTGATAAAATCGTTTGTTATGACTCGCCTCTAGCAAGTGTACTAATTCATGAACAAGGACATACTCCAAACATTTTTGTGGTTTTTTAATCAGATTTAGATTTAACCAGATTCGCGCGACCTTGGTGTTACATGAACCCCAACGAGTTTTCATTTTCTTTATTCCCCATTGAGCTACCTTTACCTCAACAATAGCTTGCCAATGTTGAATTAAATCAGGAAGTAAGGAGGTCATTTGTTGTCGATACCAGTTATCAAGAATTGCTCTTCTTTGAGCTTGTGAGCAATTGGGTTGAAGGTAACAGTGAAGCAATGTATCATTGATTTTAATGTGGGTTGGGCCATGGTGTTCTTCAATGATTAATAAATAATCTTTTCCCATAAAGGGTATTGTTACTCCAGTCTGAATCATTGGATTTTCATGGATAGAGCGACTGCGAATGCGTTCACGCTGTTCCAGAATCCAGGTTTTTTTTCGTTCAAGAGTTTGCTGAATTAATCGTTCGCTAAATTTAAGCGGCGCACTTACTTTTATTAATCCATCAGGTGGGTAAATGCGTAAATTTATATTTTTAACAGGCTTTCTTAATAGTTCTATTGCAATGCCATCAAATTCAATAATCATGAAGAGATACTTATAGGAATTATTCGGATAATTTTACTACCTTTCGGCTCCGATACAAGGACTGTCTATATATTCTCCATTGATATTTAAAACCATATTCATACTAGCTCGTTGGTATCGCGCAAGAATGTCATATTGTTCTTTAGTGATATAGCCATAAGAATGATTGCAATAAACTAAAGATCGCGCAGCAGGTTTAGGTGTAACTTGCATAGGAAGTTCACAATCCCAACGAAAATGGGTTAAATCGCAATAGGCAAATGCTATATTAAGTGGTAAAAGAAATAAAGCCAGCGTTATATATCCTTTCTTTTTCATTGCGCTCATCATCCGCATATTTATTTTTTTTAAGTATAGGATAATAATCTTAGAAAAACAGTTGTTTGTAACAAGGATAGTTATGTTTTCATCAAGTGCTACATACCTCATTGCTCTTCATGAGGGGGATTACCTTCGTTATTTAGAGTGGCGCTTTTGTTGAGAAAAAATATCATGAAGCGAATAGGCAATTTGGTTCTGATGTACTCATGGATTGTCTGATTTTTGAATGGTTAAATTATGGTTTTAAAAGTCAAGATATTGAAAAAATTTTGGGTTTATATGCTCTTTATGAATTGGATGGAAATCCGTTACAAGCAGGAAAATATGCTTTTTTGCTTATGACAATTAGTCCTGTATTTTTTGCTTGTATGGCATTTGTTTTTCTCAATTTGAGCAGCAGTTTATTTACAACGGTATTAATACCCAATGAAACAACAGTTTCTCAGTCGGCAATGACTCCTGAAGTTTAAACTAGGTTTCATAATGAAGAGAACCTCTCTCAAGAGCTTTGTGAGAGAGGAAAACTTTAATTAATCCGCTTTTTTGCTTGTTAGTTTTTCTTTGATACGTGCAGCACGTCCAGCTAAATTACGTAAATAATAAAGTTTAGCGCGACGCACATCACCACGTCTTTTTACAGTGATGCTATCAACAATCGGACTATAAGTTTGGAAAACACGCTCGACACCTACATTATGAGAAATTTTACGTACTGTAAATGCAGAATTTAAACCACGATTACGCTTTGCAATTACAATCCCTTCAAAAGCCTGTAAACGCTCACGGGTTCCTTCAATTACTTTCACTTGAACTAGAACAGTATCACCTGGGCTAAACTCCGGAATTTCTTTACCTTGCATTTGCTCAGCATTTAGTTGGTCAATAATATTAGTCATGGATTACTCCTCAAATTGGTTTTTCCTTATTTATTAGGAATTACCGTGTTCGTACTTAAACTCAGCAAGGAGTTGCTGGTCTGTTTCATTTAATTCTATTTTCTCAAGTAAATCGGGTCGTTTAAGCCAAGTTTTACCAAGAGATTGTTTTTTTCGCCACAGTGCTATAGTTCTGTGATTGCCACTCAATAAAACCTGAGGAACCTCTAATCCGTTAATCGTTGCTGGTCGAGTATAATGTGGACAATCAAGCAAACCATTCATAAATGAATCTTGCTCTGCAGAACCCAGATGTCCAAGGCTACCTGGTATCAAGCGAATAATCGCATCAATGAACACCATAGCGGCCAACTCACCTCCACTTAAAACAAAATCTCCAAGAGACCATTCTTCATTTATATAATGGTGAAGAATGCGCTCATCAATCCCCTCATATCTACCTGCAATAAATAGCAAAGGTTGTTTAGCATTTACTACTTGATTCAAATCATTTTGGCGAATTGCCTTTCCTTGTGGGCTAAGATAAATCGTTTTGCAGTGACTTGGCATTTGGCTATGAGCTTGCTCAATTGCCGCTTGCAATGGTTCATACATCATGACCATTCCTGGTCCACCACCATAAGGTTTATCGTCAACTTGCCTATAAGGTCTGGAAGCCCATTCTCGCGGATTCCAAAGGTCGATTTTAGCTAACCCTTGCTCAATGGCGCGCCCCGTAATGCCATAATCCAATGCATTAAACAATTCAGGTATTAACGTAATCACTCCAAAATGAAGCATTACTTAAAAGTCCGTATCCCAGTCAACAGTAATGAGCTGTTGCGCGTTATCGATGTCTAATATAAATTTACCAGGCACATAAGGAATTAAATGTCTTCTTTCACCTCTCACTACAAGTACATCATTGGAACCTGTAGGAATGATTTCAGTAACTTTACCAAATGGATCACCTTGTAAATTAATCACACTCATACCTATTAACTGATGCCAGTAATATTCACCGGATTTTAGTTCTTCAAGCTGTTCCTGCTGAACGGCAATTTCTCTATTAGTCAGATGAGAAGCTACTAGTTCACGTTCTGAATAACCGTCAATTTCAGCTATTATGAATTTGTTTTGTACTTTTGCACATAACAGCTTAATGGGTTGCCATTTATTGTTAATAAACACATGCCAATTCGTATACCTCAGAATATTATCAAGAGGTTCCGTAAAGGAGTGAACCGTAACACAACCTTTAACACCATGAGCTCGGCCAAAACGACCAATGACCACCCAATGTTCCTGATGACTCACGTAATTAAGCAGCAGTATTTTTTTTGTTAAATTCTTTTATCAGCGCGCTTACACGATCAGACATCTGAGCACCTACTTTTTGCCAGTGACTTAATTTTTCAGTATCAATGTGTAACCGAACCTCTTGTCCACGCGCTACAGGATTAAAATAACCAATGCGCTCAATATAACTACCATCGCGTCTCTTGCGACTATCGGTAACAACCATGTGATAAAACGGACGCTTTTTAGCGCCACCTCTTGAT